>JBDTRB010000004.1:0-66524 GCA_039931865.1 Acidobacteriota bacterium
GAGCCGCTCGGCGGTCGGCGAAGCCGACGTCCCGTAGTGAGCGGAGGCGACGGTAGGCGACGTTACAATTCAGCCTTCTTCGATTCCTTCGCTGATTCAAGGAGGCTGCTCGATGACGACTCGACGTCTCGTCCTTTCGCGTCTGCTCGCCGTGGGCTTCCTGGGGGCGGCGATCGCCGCCGTTTCCCGGGGGCAGGAGGGCTTCTCTCCTTTTACCTCGGACTACCCGCCCGAGGAATTCGCCGCGCGGCGCGGCCGTGTCTTCGACGCGATCGGAAAGTCCGGGTTCGCCATGATCGTCGGGGCGCCCACTCAGGTCGGGTACATCCGGTTCCGGCAGTCGAACGACTTCTATTACCTGTGCGGCGTCGAGATCCCGAATGCCTATCTGCTCCTGGACGGCACGAACCGGAAGACGACGCTGTATCTGCCGCACCGCAACGAGTCGCGCGAGAAAGGCGAGGGCAAGGTGCTGTCGTCCGAGGACTCCGACGAGGTGCGCAAGCTCTCCGGCGTCGACACGGTTTCCGCGCCGGATCTTCTCGCCGAGGCCTTCATGCGGCTCCTGCACCGCTCGAACGTGCGCGTCGCGTGGACGCCTCTCTCTCCGGCCGAAGGCTTCGCCGTCAGCCGCGACCTGGGGCTTCGCCGGATCGCCGACATCGCGTCCGACCCGTGGGACGGAAGCGCTTCGCGCGAAGGGCGGTTTGCGGCTCTTCTCCGGGAACGCTTCCCGCAGTTCGAGGTGAAGGACCTGACGCCGACGCTCGATTCGTTGCGGCTCATCAAGAGCCCCCGGGAGATCGCCATGGTGCGCCGCGCGACTCGACTCTCCGGCCTCGCGCTCATGGAGGGCATGCGCTCGACGCGGCCCGGGCAATACGAGCGCGAGCTCGACGGCATGGCGAAGTTCATCTACTACCGCAATGGCGCGCAGGGCGAGGCGTACTACTCGCTCATCGCGAGCGGCCACAACGCCTGGTGGCCGCACTACAACGCCGGCCGCCGGAAGATGGAAGACGGGGACTTCCTCCTCATGGATTTCGCACCGGACGTCGGCTACGCCATGAGTGACGTCACCCGCATGTGGCCGGTCAACGGGAAGTTCTCGGCATGGCAGAGAGAGCTCTATGAGTTCTACCTGGCCTGTTACGAAGCGATCCTCCACTCGATCCGGCCGAACGTCACCGCGGCCGTCTGCATGCAGGACGCGGCGAAGAAGATGGACGGGATCCTCGCCTCGGCGAAATTCTCAAAGGACACTTACAGCAAGGCAGCGAAGGCCTTCGTCGACGAATACCGGACGTCCGCGGGACGGACGGACGCGGCTCTCGGGCACTGGGTCGGCATGGCGACGCACGACGACGGGCCTCACGACGGGCCGCTGCGCGCCGGCATGGTTTTCACGATCGAGCCGGCGCTGCGGGTTCCGGAAGAGAAGATCTATGTCCGGCTCGAGGACGTCATCGTGATCACCGAGAAGGGAACGGACATCCTGTCCGACTTCGTTCCCCGCGACATCGCGCGCATCGAGAAGCTCATGACCGAGAACGGGCTTCTGAAGTCCTATCCGCGGGAGGATTGAAAGGTCGCTCCCCGCTGTCAGCTGTCGGGCTGTCAGCTGTCAGCTCGGGGAAAGACCTGATAATTTCACGCCGCATTTTCGTTATGACCAGAAAGGACGATCGAAGAATGAAAAACAAAGCGTCCCTGCTTCTTGCCGGCGCCGCGGCTCTCGCCTTCGTGGCTCTGCCGGTCTCCGGCTCCCAGAAGGACAACGCCGCGCCGTCGCAGGATGCGGAGAAAAAGAGCGAGAGCAAGATGACGAAGACGTCGAGCGGTCTGCAGTACGAGGACACCGTGCCCGGCACGGGCGCGTCGCCCAAGAACGGACAGACCTGTGTCATGCACTACACGGGCTGGCTCTGGGAAAACGGCGCGAAGGGCAAGAAGTTCGACAGCTCGGTCGACCGCGGCAAGCCCTTCGAGTTCGTGATCGGCCAGGGGCAGGTCATCAAGGGATGGGATGAGGGCGTCTCGACGATGAAGGTGGGCGGCAAGCGCACCCTCCTGATTCCGCCGGCGCTCGGTTACGGCGCGCGCGGGGCCGGCGGTGTCATCCCGCCGAACGCAACGCTCGTCTTCGACGTCGAGCTCCTCGGCGTCAAGTAGCGGGGCCAGGGTTCGGGGGTCAGGCCATTCCAACGCCTGACCCCTGACAACCCGCTAACAGTTCCTCCCGCCGGGCGTCTCCCGGCCGATCACGCGATGGAAATACTCCTCGTGCTCGACTTCCACCGCCGCCATTTCCCGAAGATCCGGCAGGAAGTCCTCGAGTCCCAGCTCGTGAGCCCACCCGGCGGCCTTCTCGTATTCGCAGACATTCTTCGTCTCGAGCCTGCCGGCCAGAAACATCGGCAGGAACCGGCCCGTGAATCCGCAGAGAAAAGAGAGGACGTGGCCGACGGCGCTCGCTCGCGCTTCGCGGATGGGAAGCGGACGGGCGCCGAGCCGGTCGAGCAACTGGCCGACCTTCCGGCGATGGACCCACTCGTCATTTTCGATGCGGAGGATCATCGTCCGTTCCTCCGGGTTCGAAACGGAACGGGCGTGCCCCTGATACGCGAGCGCGGCCGCTTTCTCCCCGGAGTAGGCGAGCTGGAGAAGCCGGACGAGCTGCCGGCGGACTTCCGAGGCGGCCGTCATCGCGCCTTAGTCTAGTCGCGGGAGGCCGCCCGAAGCAGAGCGGAGAGCTCGGGGCCGGAATCAGCGGTCGGCGTCACGGGAAACTGGTTCGACTCGCCGCCGGCTCCCGGCTTTTCCCCGGAACCCTCGCTGGCCGATCCGGGAGGGGCACGGTCCGGCCGGAGTCGCGAAAGGCCTGCGCGGCGGCCGATCCTCCGGAACTGCGGAAAACGGGGTCGGCGAGGACCGGCGGGCTGCGCGATCCGGGGACGGGTGGAGTCGGCTAACATTCGACGCGTGGAAAGATCGGTGGACGCTGCCCCTCGTGCCCCTGATGCCCGTCCTGCCCATCCTGGAACTGCGCCGCTGCGCTCCTCGTTGCCCGAGCGCTTCGCCGCGTTCGTGGCGGAGAGGCATCCGTTCGCCCTGCCGCCGGCGGCTGCTGCCTTTTCCCGTGCGTGTCCGAAGGATCCCGGACGGGACGCGGCCGCGATCGACGCTCTCCGGCCGGAATTTGCCGACGCGCTTGCCCGGGAGCTCGCGGGAACAGCGCCGGAGGGCCTCCCCGAGTCCACTCCGGGAGTCAGCGTCGACTCGCGTCTCGAGTGCGCGAAAAAGGAGCTGCTCGAATCCTGCGACGGGTTCCTCCGCCGTGAGGCGATCGCCGCCTCGCTGACCCGCGACGAGCGCGTCGAGATGCTGCGCGGGATGATTCTCACGCGCGCGACAGATAACCGTTTGAAGGCGTTCTTCTCGGGCGGAGAAGTTCGGTATCGTGGAGTCTCCTTTCAGGGCAAAGGCTTCCGGTCTCTCGGGCAGGAGGCGATCTATGCCGCGCCCCTCCGATTGCGCCGCGGGCCCGGCTATCGCTCGTCCGAAGGCGCGTGGCGCGGAGACGTGGTCGCCCCGCTCATCCGGGATCTCGGCGCCGAGCTCGCGATGCGACCGGACCCGGAGTCGGTCCGCCTCGTCCTTGCCGCGCAGATGGGAAAAGCGGGCTCGCCGATGCAGGGGAAGGACCTCCACGTCGGCGACTTTTCCTGGGGCGTCCTCCCCGCGTCCGCCCCGCTCGCGGTTTCTTCTCTCACGGTCGCGGGCCTGGCGATGGCGTTTTCCCGCGACGGCTCCGGCCGCGTGGCGGTGTCTTTCATCGGGGAAGGAGGGACTTCTCTCGGCGAATGGCACGAGGCGATCAACCTGTGCGCCGCGCGGCGGCTGCCCGCGATTTTCTGCGTCCAGAACAATCAGACAGCGCTGTCAACGCCCGTGCCCGACCAGTCGGCCGTGCGCGTGTTCGCGGAAAAGGCCGCGGGCTACGGGATTCCGGGGATGACGATCGACGGCACCGACCCCGAGGCGATCGCGGCGGCGTTCACGTGGGCCGCCGAGCGCGCGCGGCAGGGCCTCGGCCCGACGCTGATCGAGCTCGTCTGCATGCGCATGTGCGGGCACGCCCACCACGACGACATGCTCTACCTCGGCAAAGAGCCCCCGATCTCGTGGGACTACCCGCGTCCTTCCGAAGGCGGCTACGCAAACCGCGAGCTGTACGAGTTCTGGTCGCGCCGCGAGCCGATCGCGGCGTACGCCGCCCGGCTCGAAGCGGAGGGGATCCTGGCGCCCGGAGATCTCGACCGGTTCCGGCGCGAGGCAGACGCACTCGTCGAGGAACAGGCGCGCAAGGTCATCGAAGCGCCGTGGCCGGAGCCGGAGACCGCCGGGACCGGCGTGTTCGCGGGAGAGCCTGGACGGCGGAGGACGGAGCCGCTTGAGCCGGAAAGCCGCCGCGGCTCGTCGCCGCCTCTGCCCGCGGTCGAGACCGGGCCGCCATTCGACCCGAAGGGGCGCACCCTCCTCGAAGCGGTCATGCTCGGCGTCGGAGACGCTCTCGAAGCCGATCCACGGGTGTTCGTCTACGGGGAAGACGTCGGCGGAAAATACGGAAACGCTTTTCTCCTTCTGCGGCCGCTGCTTCAAAAGCACGGCGACCGGATCCTGAACTCGCCGCTCGCGGAGGGTGCCGTTCTCGGCGTCTGCGTCGGTTCCGCGCTCGCGGGACAGCGCCCGATCGGGGAGATGCAGTTCAACGACTTCGTCGCCACGGGCTTCAACCAGCTCGTCAACAACGCGGCGAAGATCCGCTACCGCTGGGGCGCTTCCGTTCCGATGGTGGTCCGCATGCCGTGGGGCGGCCTGCGACACGCGGGCCCGTACCACAGCCAGAACACCGAGCCCTGGTTCTACCGGACGCCGGGACTCAAGATCGTGGTGCCTTCGACGCCCGCGGACGCCCGCGCGCTGATGGCGGCGGCGGTCGCCGACCCGGACCCAGTCCTCTATTACGAGCACATCGCGCTCTACCGGGATCCCCGGATCAAACAGCTGCTTCCCGAGGAAGCGCCCGCTCCGCTGCCGATTGGCAAAGCGGCCCTGCGGCGCGCCGGAGGAGACCTCGCGATCATTTCGTACGGCGCGTACGTCCACGTCGCCCTCCGCGTGGCGAAAAAGCTCTCGGCCGGCGGAATCGAATCGTCCGTCCTCGACCTGCGAAGCCTCGTGCCGCTCGACCGCGAAGCGGTGCTTTCGGTAGCGCGGCACTGCCATCGCGTGCTGATCGTCCACGAGGACTCGAGGACCGGCGGCATCGGCGAGAGCGTCGCTTCCATCGTGCAGGAGGAAGCGTTCGAGCACCTGGACGCGCCGGTCCGGATCATCGGCGCGCTCGACACTCCGGTTCCCTATTCGCCGCCGCTCGAAGATTTCTTTCTCCCCTCGGAAGACGAAATCGAGCGGGCCGCCCGCCTTCTCGTGTCGTACTAGCCAGTTGGCGCTCGGCCCCGGCAGCCGCCTCGGTCCCTACGAGATCTCGCGCCCTCTCGGGAAGGGCGGCATGGGAGAAGTCTTCCGCGCGCGCGACATCCGTCTCGAGAGGGACGTCGCGGTTAAGGCTTTACCGCCCGGCTTCGAGGCGGACCCGGAACGGCTCGCCAGGTTTCAGCGCGAGGCGCGCGTACTGGCGTCCCTGAATCACGCCAACGTCGGCTCGATCTATGGTTTCGAGGAATCGGCGGATGGGCACGCGTATTTGATCCTCGAATGCATCGAAGGAGAGACGCTTGCCTCCCGCCTTGCCGGGGGTTGGCCGCTTCCCCTGGACGAGTCGCTGCGGATCGCGGCGGAGATCGCTGCCGGACTCGGAGCCGCGCACGACGCCGGAGTCATCCATCGCGACTTGAAGCCCGCAAACGTCATGCTCCGGCCCGACGGTGCCGTGAAGGTGCTGGACTTCGGCCTCGCGAAGACGGCCGAGCGCGGCTCCGCGTCCGGTGACCAGTCGCGATCGCCGACGATCAGCCTCGGCACCCAGACGGGATTCATTCTCGGGACCGCGGCGTACATGAGCCCCGAGCAGGCGCGGGGGCGGGCGCTCGACAAACGCACCGACATCTTCTCCTTCGGCTGCGTGCTGTACGAGTGCCTGACCGGCCGGCGGGCTTTTCCGGGCGAATCCGTTTCCGACACGCTTTCCGCGATCGTCGCGGACGAGCCCGACTGGGCGGCCCTCCCCCCTTCGACGCCCACCCGGGTTCGCGACCTTCTGCGCCGATGCCTGCAGAAGGACCCGCGCCGCCGTCTTCACGACATTTCCGACGCGAGGCTCGAGCTCGAAGAGGTGATGCCGACGAGCTCTTCGTCGCCTGACACGACGCCGACCGCCGCCCTCCCGCAGGTGACGGCGAAGCAACCGATTCCCTGGGGATGGCTTGCTGCGGCGTCCGTGCTAGGAGGCGCGCTCGTTGCCGGCGTGCTGTGGGGCCGCCGGCCGGCACCGCCCGCCCAGGCCTCGTCGCCGAGGCTGCAGGCGGTCCTCTCGCTCCCGGAAGGAGTTCGTCTCATCGGCAGCGGCCGGCCCTCGACCGCGATTTCTCCAGACGGCCGAACCGTCGTCTTTCGAGGCGTCCAGGGGGGCGTCGGCCGCCTCTATCGCCGCGACCTCGACGGGTCGGACGCGGTTCCCCTGGCCGGCACGGAAGGAGGAGTGAACCCCTTCTTCTCGACCGATGGAGAGTGGATCGGGTTTTTCACGCTGTCGGAGCTGAAGAAAGTCCCCCTCTCCGGAGGATCCGCCGTTCGCATCTCCGACGCGCCGCCCGTCGCCCAGGGAGGAACATGGGCGGAAGACGGATCGATCCTCTTTTCCCGCACGCCGAACGCCGGCCTCGTCCGCGTCTCCGCAAACGGCGGCAAGGCAGAGCCGTTTTCCGAGCTCGCGCCCGGCGAGCACGCGCACAAGTGGCCCCAGGTCCTGCCCGGCGGACGGGGGACTCTCGTCACCATCGTTTTCGGGAAGGACTTCCAGGACATCGATACCGCGCGAATCGCCGTTCTCGAGCCGGGCACCCTGCACCGCAGGATCGTCCTCGAGGGAAGCAGTTACGCCCGCTACGACTCCGGGCAGATCGTCTTCGTCCGCGGGAAGCACCTCTTCGCGGTTCCCTTCGACCTCGCGAGCCTCGCGACCGTCGGAAGCCCCGTGCCTCTTCCCGAAAACCTGGTCGTGGACGAAGACAACGGCATCGGTCACTTCACGGCGGCTCGCGGAACGCTGATCTCGCCCGACGGCCCGACAATTCACAGGCCCCTGGCCGCCCTTTTCTCCGTCGGCCGCGATGGAAAAGGCACCGCGGTGCCATTGCCGCCCGCCCAATACGCTCACCCTCGTCTGTCACCGGACGGACGGTGGATCGCCCTGATGAAAATCATCCGGCAGACCGCGAAGCTGGCTCTCTTCGAGCGATCGCGCCAGATTCTTTCGACGCTGACGCCCGAGCCCGGCCGTTTCTTCTGTCCCGTATGGTCGCCGGACAGCCAGCGCCTCGCGTTCACCTTTTTCAACGTCGGCGACCCGCGCCTGGCGGTCAAGCGCGCGGACGCCGGCGGAAGCATCGAGACGATCACGAACGATCGAGCGCGGGCCGAATTTCCGAATTCATGGTCCCCGGACGGAAAGGTGATCCTTTACACCGCGGAAGATCGGGACACGGAATCGATTGCCTCGCGGGTGCCGATCAGTCTCTGGACGGTCAACCTCGAAGGGAAGCCGGACACCCGCCTGTGGCTGGGAGGTGATTTCAGAAACCTCGCCGGCGAATTCTCTCCGGACGGCCACTCGATCGCGTACGTGTCGGATGAGAGCGGCCAGAAAGAGGTCTATCTGCGGCCATATCCCGGTCCCGGAAGCCGCATCAAGGTGTCTGCCAATGGCGGGGAGGAGCCCGCCTGGACCCGCGGCGGACACGAGCTTCTGTATCGCCTGCGAGATGACTTTTACTCCGTGGAGATTCCGCAGGGCGCGGCACAAAGCCCCGGAGCGCCCACGGTCCTCTTCTCCGGGCAGTTCGACCACGGCGGACGGGAGGATTCTCCGCGCGAGTACGACGTCTCCGCCGACGGAAACGAATTCCTCGTCAGCAAGACGGAGCGGCCCGCGGACGTGGTTCGGCAGCTGGTCGTCCTGACGGGCTGGGGCCGGCCGGCGGTCCCGCCGAAGCCTTGACCTCCCCGGACGGAGACTCCGCGTCCTCCTCGGGACGGATCCGCCGGATCCTCCACGTCGACATGGACGCCTTCTACACGTCCGTCGAACAGCGCGACGATCCAGTGCTCAAAGGGCGGCCCGTCGCCGTCGGAGGCAGCCCGGAAAGCCGGGGGGTCGTCGCCGCGGCGAGCTACGAGGCTCGCGCGTACGGTGTGCGCTCCGCTCTCCCGATGTCGCGCGCCGTCCGGCTCTGCCCGCACCTGGTGATCGTCCGGCCGGACTTCGCGAAGTACCGCGCGGTTTCCGAGCGCGTCTTCCAGATCTTCCGCGAGGCGACGCCTCTCGTCGAGGGCCTCTCACTCGACGAGGCGTATCTCGACGTCACCGAGAACGCCTGGGGGATCTCGCTCGGCGTGGACGTCGCGAGGAAGATCAAGGCCCGCATCTGCGAGGAGACGCTTCTCACCGCCTCCGCCGGCGTGGCGCCGAACAAGTTCCTGGCAAAGATCGCGTCGGGATGGAAGAAGCCTGACGGACTGACTGTGATCGCCCCGGAGCGCGTCGAGGCGTTTCTTCAGAAGCTGCCGGTGGACGCGCTCTGGGGAGTCGGTCCCGTGACCGCCCGACGTCTCCGGGCGGCCGGGATCGACCGCCTCGTGGACGTGCGCTCGGCATCGGAAGATGCGCTGCGAACGGCGGTCGGCAGCCTCGGAGACTGGCTTCGGAAGCTGGCCCGCGGTGAAGACGACCGCGCGGTCGAGCCCCACCACGAGCGAAAGTCGATCGGATCGGAAGAGACCTACGCGCGCGACCTGGTGGAAAAGAAAAAAATCCGGGAGGAGGTCGCACGCCTGGCGGACGCGTCTGCGCGGTTTCTCGAAAAGAAGGACCTCACCGCGCGGACGGTCGTGCTGAAGTTGCGCTACTCCAATTTCCAGACGGTGACCCGCAGCGAAACCCGCCGGCCCGCGACCCGATCGGCAGACGAGATTCGCGAGCGTGCGGTCGCGCTCCTCGAAAAGACCGAAGCCGGGTCGCGCCCGGTCCGGCTCCTCGGAGTCTCTCTGCACAACCTCGAAAGCGGCGCCGCGCCCTCAGACCCGGAGCAGCCAGCTCTGGAGCTCGCTTCAGATTCTCAGCCTCCGGAGCGCGCTCTGTAGGCGAGCCAGGCGAACAGGAGGATCAGCACGAAGAGCGCGATTCTCCCGATCCCCATCATCCGGGTTCCCGCAACGTGCCGGGTCCCTTTGGGTTTCATTCCGGTGACCGCCGCGATCACCCCGACGAGGACCGCGAGACCGAGCCACATCAGCCAACTCAAACGTCGCTCCCGTTCACTTCGTTCACTCCCGCTCCCGCCCCGAGAGCCTCCTCCCTCCCTTCGGTCGGGAGACCACTCTCGGGGCGAGCTTAACCACCCTTGTGGGTGAATGCCATCTTTTCGTCGGAACCGTCAGCGGATCAGGACGTCGAAGACACCGGTTCGGACTTCTCCCCCGCTTCTTACCTGGACCCAGAGACGGTACGGGCCTGATTTCGGGAATGCGTAGGGGAAGGAGACTTCGCCTTCGGGTTCCTCGCGATGCATCGACAAGTGGGCGGCCGGCGAGGGGGACGGGCCGCGGCCGGTCATCTGCTCCAGAGAGGCCATCGAGACTGTTCCCATCGGGTGGAGGTGGACGAAGACGGAGCCGTCGTCTCTCATGACGGCCGCGTGGGCCATCATTCCCATGTACGGCTCGAGGGGCGCGGGGTGGCCGGCGGAATCGCGCACGAGAAATCGCAGCGTGAGCTCTCGGTGCGCGAGGATCGGATCGGCGCCGGCGTCCCACGTCATCGAGAGGCGGCCGCCCAGATCGGAAACCGCGGGCGCCCCGATGACCGGGGGCGCGGACGCCGAGATTCGCGCCGAGTCGTCCGGATCTCCCGGGAGGGTTTGCACCGTAATCGTGGCGGCGGCCGGAGGAACATCCGCTCGCGCAACCATCGTCTGCGAGACCCCGGTCTCGTCGGTCACGTCCGCGAAGATCGAATATGCGCCGGGCGGAAGAGGCGGAAACGGGGACTCGAACGCGCGCTCCGTAACCGGTGCGGGGTGCAGGTGCGCGAACGCGTCGAGGCCGGGTTCCCGCATCGCGAAAAGGTGCACGAGCTTGCCGTGATCGGGAACGAGCGGACGCCATCCCGGACCTCTCCAGGCCGGATCATCGATGGAGAGCCTGAGGACCCGGCCCGCACCTTCCGGCCGGATGAGGGCCGACGCGCGGTACGGCCGGAAGACCTGGCGCTGCGACGACCTCCGCAGGCGAGAGGACCAGTGGCTCCCGCCGGCCAGAAGGAGAAGGAAGACGACCGCCGCCGCCATCGTCGTAAAGGTTGCAGCGCGCCGTTTCGCAACGCTCGGCCTCTGTCCCGCCGGAAGGGTGCTCTGACTCGCCGCCGCAAAGACGATCGCGAGACCTCCCGCGACCAGCAACACTGCGAAGGCAAGAACGAGAAAGAGCAGGCCCGGGCCCATCGGCAGGACCCGGGTCGGAAGCGAAGCGACGGGCACCGAAGTCCTCCCCGCGCCCGCGTCTCCTTCGACCGAGATCTCAATCGAGTACGCGCCTTCTTTCATCAGCCACAGCGCTCCGGAATAGAGCCCCGGCTGTCCCTGGACGGGTTTCGCGACGTCAGGGGCCGGCGCCCCGGTTGGTCCCGTGTCGAAGGGAACGGGCCGGATCGTCACGCGCCGGACGCCGGTCGACGCCGTTCGGACGGTGATCTCGGCGAGACCGGGCACGACGCCCGGCGGCTGGATGGTCACACGCACCGCGTAGGGTCCCGCCGCGCCCGCAAAAAACGTATCGGGACTTCCGACGTGCGCCTGCGCCGGCGCCGCCAGAAGAAGAGCGAGGACCGCGAGCGCCGCGGCGGCCGCTCTCTTAACGGCGCACCCGAGACAGCCGTTCTCCCAAGAGAAGTCCCACCCCCGCGGAAAGGACCGACAGTGCCGCCGCGATTGATAGTCCGGCCGCGCTCGCATGGTTCGCGGCGCCCTCGGCGAATTTGTATCGCCACGCGGCGTCCGGATGAAAGTAGTACGACCAGTAGCGGTCACCGAGGAAGAAACCGTTCCGCGCCGAGGGCGTCATCTGAAAAGACCCGAACGGCCACTGAACGCCCAGAAAAACCAGGAAGAAGGCGAGCCCGGCAAGAAGCGCGAGCGGGAGGGGGCGGCGGCGGTTCGCACGCGAGACGAGCAATAGCAGGTCGATGGCCATCGCCGGGAACACGAGAAGCAAGGGAAAACAGAAGGGGACCATCCGGGTGATCGGGTTGTAGATCGGCGCGAGACGCGGTTCGGCCGGAAAGAGCGGAAGGATCCAGTTCATTCCGGCGAAGAGGGCCATGTACACGGCCGCCGCCGCCGTCGCCGCCCACCGCGTCCGTCCGGCCCTTCCGATGGCGACCAGAAAGGCGGGGAAAACCAGACCGGTGACCGCGTAAAACAGCCAACCGTGCTGATGCAGGGGGAACGTGTACTCCACCAGGAACGTCGCGGCGAGCGTCACCAGAATCCCCGACGCATATAGGTAGAGCGCGGCGCTGCGGATCGCGGGTGCTTCCGCTCCGTTCTGGCGGGCGAGTGCCAGGAGCATCGCTCCGAGCGCAACCGTCACCATGCCCGCGGCGAGAACCGTGTGCGGCGGAGAGATCACCTTCACGTCGAGCCCGTACGCGTTGTGCCACCAGTCGTCGAACGGGGCGGAGGCGGCCATCGCCGCCGAGCCCCACGCGAGCACCCAGGCGCCGAGAGGTCCGTAGAGCCGTCCGATCCGGACGCTCGCGGCGCGGGCACGCGGATCGGCGAACGTGGCGTTCCAGACGAGCGCCGCCGCGGAGAGGCCGGCGAGAACGCCGCCTGCGTAGATCGCCAGGTGCGCGGGCGTCCAGAACGTGTCGCGCCCGATCGAACGGTGCCAGGAGATGTCCCAGAGAATTCCGACGACGATGCTCGTCGAGGCGAGCACCGCGGCCCGGACCGCCCCGGTGAAGACCCGCCGCTCCGGTACGGCGCGGGCGTCGAGAACGGATGACGCGGTGGACATTCCGTTCGGCTCCGGGCTCAGCGCCCGAAGCTCTGATAGAGGAGCAGACCCGCGACGAGGAAACCGATCACGATTACGGCGGTCCGCGCGCGGTCCTGTCCGATCTTCCGCGCGAAGCGGGCGCCGGCGTAGCCGCCGAGGATCGATCCGGCGACCATCACCAGGGCGGCGCGCCACTCGACGGCGCCGCGCAGGATGAAGTACGCCGCGGCGATGCCGTTGATACACATCGCGAAGAAGTTCTTGAGGCCGTTGGACGCGTGGATGTCGGACAGGCCGAGAAAGCCCAGGACGGCGAGCATCAGGATGCCGATTCCGGCGCCGAAGTAGCCGCCGTAGACCCCCACCGCGAATTGAAAGGGGATCGCGACCGCCAGCCGTCCGGGCGTCCGGCCGGGAGAAGTGCCGGACGTTCCGGCCCACCGCGCCACTGCGCCGCGGAGCATGAAGAGGAGGGTCGCGAAGAGGATCAGGAAGGGCGCCAGGTGCTGAAACGCGCGAGGCGGGGTGACGAGCAGCAACGCCGCCCCGGCGGCTCCCCCGACCAGACTGGGCAGGAAAAGGGTCGTCAGCCAGCCCCGGTGCTCGAGCACCTCGCGCCGGTACCCGAACAGGCTCGAAGCCGCCCCCGGAAGAAGCGCGACGGTCGAGGTCGCGTTTGCGATGATCGGAGACAGGCCGAGCCAGAGAAGGGTCGGGTAGGTCAGGATCGTGCCTCCGCCCGCCATGGCATTCATCACGCCCGCTGCGGCGGACGAGGCGACGAGGGCGGCAATCTGGAGGGGGGTCACTTCGTCACGCCGCGCGGAATTGTAGACCCCGGAATCGCCCTTGTCCCGCGCGCGGGGCGAACAGGGACCGCGCCGCGGAAAACATCGCGCCTGCTAACGTTCAGGAAGCCGACGAAGGGAGAACCGTGACCATGCCCCGGAACGCCCGAGCCCTGCGGGCCGTCCTCTTCGACTGGGACGGGACGCTTCTCGATTCCGCGGACGCGAGCTTCCGGTGCTATCAGCGCCTGTTTACGCCGTTCGGGATCGACTTCACGCAGGAGGTGTTTGCCCGCACCTATGCCCCGGACTGGTACCGGACTTACGAAGGCATCGGCCTGCCTCGCGAGCGCTGGCCCGAAGCCGACGCGCGGTGGCTCGAGATCTACGCGGAGGAATCCTGCGCTCTGCGCCCCGGAACGGCGGAGGCGCTCGCTCGGATCGGGTCGGCGGGTGTGCTCGCCGGGCTCGTGACGAGCGGGAGCCGCGCGCGCGTCGAAACGGAGCTATCGAGGCTCGGCATCTCGGCGGCGTTTTCGACGGTCGTGTGCGGCGAGGACGCGAGGCAGAAGAAGCCGAACCCCGAAGCGCTACGAACCGCGCTCACCTGGCTGCGGATTCCAGCAGCGGAGGCCGCGTACGTGGGCGACAGTCCCGAGGACATCGAGATGGCGCGCGCCGCGGGAGTGTTCGCGGTCGGTCTGGAGGGGGGATTTCCCAACGCCGAGGCGCTCATGAGGTCGGAGCCGGACGCCCTGGCGGGCGATCTGACGGAGGCCGTGGACATCGTCCTGGCGCGATCGGAGTAGAGGGGTTGACCACGTGTCACGGGAGATCCGCTTCGCCCCCCGCCTTGCGCCTCCGGATCCTTGCCGGTTGACGAGGACGGTAAGGGTCACTCCCGCCTCGTTCGATTCCCGATTTTCGATTTTCGATTCCCGATTTCCGATTCCCGATTCCCGATTCCCCAAATCAGTTGACCGCGGAGTACCGCGGCCGTCTCGCTCCCCTTGGTCGCTCGGCTCAGCGAGACTCGATCGGCACGAAGTTTCGCTCCTGAGCTCCCGTGTAGATCTGGCGCGGGCGCGCGATCTTCTGTTCGGGATCTCCGAGCATCTCCTGCCACTGGGCGAGCCAGCCTGACACGCGGGGAATGGCGAACAGCACCGTAAAGGCGGCGGTCGGGATCCCGATCGCTTCGTAAATCAGGCCGGAGTAGAAATCGACGTTCGGGTACAGCCGGCGTTTGATGAAGTACTCCTCCTGGAGTGCGATCTTTTCGAGCTCGAGCGCGACGTCCAGCAGCGGGTTCCTGCGGGTGACCTGGAACACTTCATCGGCCACCTTCTTGATGATTGTCGCGCGCGGGTCGAAGTTCTTGTAGACCCGGTGGCCGAACCCCATCAGCCTCTTCTCCCCCTTGCCGGACTTCACCTCTTCGATGAACGCCGGGATATTGGAGACGGAGCCGATCTCCTGGAGCATCTTCAGAACTTCTTCGTTCGCGCCGCCATGCAGGGGACCGTAGAGCGCCGCGGCGGCGCCGGCGACCGCCGAGTACGGGTCGGTGTGCGAGGAGCCGATTCCGCGCATGACGTGAGTTCCGCAGTTCTGCTCGTGGTCCGCATGGAGGATGAAGAGGACGTCGAGCGCCCTCACCAGCACGGGGTCCGGCCGCCAGCTCGAGGCCGGGATCCGGAACAGCATGTTCAAGAAGTTCTCCGTGTACGAGAAATCATTGTCCGGATAGACGTAAGGCATGCCCATGCTGTGGCGATACGCGAATGCGGCGAGAGTGGGCATCTTGGCGATGAGCCGGTGGATCTGCTTCGTCCGGCCGTTTGAACTGTGGATGTCCCGGGCACCCGGATAGAACGTCGACATGGCGCCGACCGTCGCGATCAGCATTCCCATGGGATGCGCGTCGTGGTTGAACCCGTCCATGAACGTCTTGAGGCTCTCGTGGATCATCGTGTGGAACGTGATGTTGTGAACCCACTCGTCGTACTGCGCGCGGCCGGGGAGCTCGCCGTGGAGGAGCAGGTACGCCACCTCGAGGTAATTGGACCGCTCGGCCAGTTGCTCGATCGGGTACCCGCGGTACCGGAGGATCCCGCGGTCGCCGTCGATGAACGTGATCTCGCTGCGGCAGCTCGCCGTGTTCATGAAGGCGGGGTCGTAGGACATGAGACCGAAGTCGTCCGGTCCCGTCTTGATCTGGCGCAGGTCGATGGCGCGGATAGTGCCGTCGGTCACCGGAAGGTCGTAGGACTTCCCGGTCCGGTGGTCCACGACCGTCACGGCGTCGCGGCGCTCTCCGCGGGTCTGCGTGTTTTTCTCTTCGACAGTCGGCGTCGCGGGCATCGGGAACTCCTTCGCTTCCGACAGGGCTCTCGGAGGCGATCATTATATGGACCGCTCCCCCGGCTTTCTTGAGCGAGAATCGCGCCGATGTCGAGCTTCGGGCACACCGCGGCAGGCCGGGCTCTACCGAGGCACAAGGAAAGCCGCTGATACGCTCGAGACGTGAACGCAATCGAATGGCTCGAGAGGTTCTGATGCAAAGCCTGCAGGAGACCTGGGCCCCCGAGAATCGATGCTTCGGCTGCGGGCCGGCGAACGACAAAGGTCTGCGGATTCGAAGCTTCGTCGAAGGCGACGAGGTGGTCTGCGACTGGCGGCCGGAGCCCCACCATCAGGCCTTCGAGGGCGTGTTGAACGGAGGAATCTGCGGGGCGCTCCTCGATTGCCACAGCAACTGGGCGGCGACCTATCATCTCCAGCAGAAGTCCGGCTCGCCGACGCCGCCGTGCACCGTCACCGCGGATTTTCATGTCGTGCTGAAGCGTCCCACTCCGATGGACGCGCCACTCCGGCTGCGCGCGCGGGTCGTCGATTCCTCCACCGATCGAGCCACCGTCGAAGCGACCCTGGAGGCCAACGGCAAGATCACGGCGACGTGCCGCGGGACTTTCGTCGCCGTGGGAGAGGGACATCCGGCTTTTCATCGGTGGTAGCCGGAGTCGGGAGCCGGGCGACCAGCGGGAGCGAGACGGCCGCGGTACTCCGCGGTCAACTCGTTCGGGGGCCGAGAATCGGAAATCGGAAGTCGAGAATCGGAAGCCGAGCGACCAACGGGAGCGAACGGCCGCGGTACTCGCGCGGTCAACTGGTTTGAGAATCGAAGGGAATACGGAACAACCGCGGCTTACGTTTCAATTCACGGCCGCCGATCTCAATTTCTCCGTTGCTCCAAACGCCCGAGCCTTTTGAGGCGTAAACCAGACGTGCTGAAATTCGTTCGCCGGCTGACCCTTCTTCTCGTGGCACTCGCGCTTCTCGCGGCGCTCGGATAGTTCCGACCCGGCCCGTTCGTTCCCGCGGCCGTCTCGCTCCCGATCGGTCGCTCGATTCCCGATTACCAATCCCTCGCTCTTTCTACCGCCTGCCCTGTCTCACGAGGTCGATATTCCCGTTCGTGTCGCTCACCGTCACTTCGCAGCGGCCGTCGCCGACCTTCCCCTGAAGAGAGTCGGAGCTGGCTCCCCCCGAGATCGTCAGCGGCAGCTCGCTGTTGATCTTCCCGAACGAGGTGCGCGCGTTGATCGTGTAGCCCTCGCCTTCGGAGAGTGCGATCCGGACCGGCGCGAACGTGGTCTTTACGGCCACCCGGCTGCACGATTTCGCGCCCACGTGAAGGTCTCGCAGCTCGACGGAGCCATTCTGGTTGTCGACTTCGACGGCCCCCGTCACCGCCTCGAGGGTCACGGAGGAAAAGGAGGTCCGTACGTTGGCGAAGCCGCGCACGTCGTTGGCACGGACGGCGCCATTCGAGTTTTCGACCGTCAGGTCTCCTGCGATCCTCGCCGCCTCCACGAGCCCGAAGCTGGTTTTGACGAACGTCGATCCTCCGGCGTCGGAGACCGTGACTCCCCCGTTGCCGGAGTTCACCCGGACGCCCTTCTTCGATCGGGTGATCGAGACCGCGCCAAACGAGTTCCGCGCATCGACGGCCCCGTCGATGTTCGAAAGCGTCACGGTTGCATTGCCGCTGACGACCGTCGTGTCGCCGCCGATCCCGGAGGCGTCGACCTCGCCGAAACGGTTCTTGACGATTGCGGCCCCCCGGATGTCGCGGAGCCGGACCTTCCCGTTCGAGTTCTGCACGTCGACGGCGCCGGCGATCTCAGAGAGCTCGACCGCCCCAAAGGTGTTCTGAACGTTGACCGGCCCTCCCGCCTTGCGCCCGCTGACCCGGGCGTTCGTGCCGTTGCACCGCACGCCGCGCTTGACGTCTGAGAAAGTGATGGCGGCAAAAGTCGCGGCGAGCTCCGCCTCTCCCGCGACCCCGCTCGCCGTCACTGCCCCGTTGGTGTTCTGGACCGAGAGGTCCCCCGCCACGTTCGTTGCTTCGACCGCACCGAAAGACGTCGTCACCGAGGCGGGACCGGAACCGGCGAGCGAGACATCCGCGTTCGTCCCCGCAAACACGACCTTTTTCACCCTCGCGATCGTCACCCGCCCGAAGCGGTTCTTGACCGACAGGGGCCCGTCGATGTCTGAAATCATGACGGTGCCGTTCGCGTTCGTCGCGTTCGTTTCGCCGGCGTTTCCGGCGACCTCCAGCGAGCCGAAAGAGTTCTCGAGCTGCGCCGTGCCGCGCCCGCCGCGAAAGACAAGACGCCCATTCGCATTGTGGATCTCGGTGCCGCCCTTCAAGCCTTCGGCCACGACGTCGCCGAAGCGGTTCCGGACCGAAACGGCGGCGCTCTCCGGCAGGGCGATGTCGTAATCGACCGCGAAGGAGACCCGGCTCGAGCCCGAGAAGAGTCCGCGGTGCTCCTCGGGATACCGGGTCCGCACGGAGACGCCCGTCGCCGACGGCTCGATGTCGATAGCGACCGCGTCGGCGAAACGCTTCGCTTCGTCCATGTCCGACGAAGAGACCCGTATCCGGGCGTCAACGCGGACCGCGGGAACAACCTGCGTGTGAATCCGGATGTTTCCGTTGCGGTGATCGACGTCGAGCCGCTGTCCGGGCTTCATCGGAAGAGACTTGTGCACCTCGCGAGAGATCTCCTCGCGTGAGGAGTCCGCCCGCGCGGGTGCCGTCATCGCCATCGCGGAAATCGCCAGGACGGCGGCGAGAGCGGCAGGGCGGCGGGACCGTGTCCGGGGCGCCGCGCATTCGAAGCGTTCGGTCATGAGGTGGCCTCTTTCATGATTTCCTGCAGCGTCCGCTGTTTCTCCTGGTACATCGCCAGAAGCTCGCGGCGCAGGTGAGAGTTGAACCGGTTCGAGTCGATCTGGGCGCGGATCTCGACGATCGCGGAGTCGAGAAGCTGAAGCTTTTCCCGGTAGTTGACGAAGATCGGAGTGGTCGGGTTTTCGATCCGCGGGCGCGCGAGCACCGACAGCCGCTCGATCGACCGAACGTAGTTCGCCTCCGCGATCTCGACATCTTCCAGGGACCGGTCCGACAACAGCGGATTGCTGGTGCTGGCCGCATTGACGAGCGGCTCGCGGCCCCCGCTGTTGCGGAAGACCTGCAGGCCGACCATCGAGACGAGGAAGAGAGCGGCCGCGGCGGCCAGGGGGATCCACTGAAAGCGCTTCGACGGCGCGGCGGCGGCCGACGCCTTCTCGTTTTCGATCGCGTCCGCAATCCTTCCAAAGAGCGCGGGGCTCTCCCACTCCCGACGCAGAGACGGAGCGGTACGCGAGACCTCGTCCCACAGCGCGAGCGGGCCCGCGCATTCCTCGCAGCGCGCCGCGTGAACTCGCAGTCGCTCGATCGCGGAAGGATCGTTTCTCTCGAGAGCTTCCCGCGCGCGGGTGCAGCCGGCGGTCATGCGCTCTCCCTCCCTCGCGGCCCCGACGTCCAGAGCAGATCCTGGAGCTTCCGCCTGGCCTCGAAAAGAAGCGTCCGGGAGGCCCCTTCCGAGACGTCCAGGACCCCGGCGATCTGTCGATGCGAGAAGCCCTCGATCGCGGACAGCAGAAACACTGTCCTCTGCCGGGGGACGAGACGTGAGAGCGATTGCTCGATCGCGAGGCGCAGAGGCTGATCCGCGGCCGGGGCGGGAGGCAGCGCGGCGTCTTGCTCGCCCGTTGAGGTTTCGAGAGGATCCTCCGGGTGCCGCTTGCGCTTGCGGAGCTGGTCGTAGCAGGTGTTGACGAGGATCCGGTAGATCCACGTCGAAAAAGTCGCCGCGCCCCGGAAAGTCGCGGCGCTCCGATAAATCTTCAGAAATGCCTCCTGGACCGCGTCTTCCGCTTCGCTTTCGTGGCCGAGAAGGTTGCGCGCGATGCTCTTCATGCGGGCGCTATGGAGTTCGTAAAGCCGCTCGAAGGCGGCAACATCCCCCGCCCGGCACGCCTCGAGAAGGTCCTCTCCGGCACCGCCGGCGATGAAACCGTCCTTCTCTTCGGGACCGTCCAGGAGCGCCTCCTCTGGAGTTCCGAGGGAACGGGGAACATTCTCCAACACAGGCAAAAGCACAATGGGCAGCTCGCGTCCTTTCAACCCCTTAGACGCCGGCGAGAGGAGGAACGTTGGGGGCCGTCAGGGGTGAGGGGTTAAGGGTGAGACGGGAAGACTCCCATCCCGGGTTCAGAGTTGGGAATTGAGAGTTGAGAATTTGAGGACGGACCCCTGACTCAAGGCCCCGGTCCGTGACCCTGACCCCTGACCCCTCAGGACCCCGACCCACCGCCCGGCGTGGCTCTCTTCTTGCTCCCGATGCAGAACAGGAGGTCCCATGAGCGACACCAGCGTCACGAAAGTCGATTCGGCCCATTCCCCGAAGGGAGAGATGGGGCAGACCTATCTCGCGTCGGGCGTGTCGCTCGCGATGCGGCTCTGGGAAAAAGAGCCTTCGACGGAGGAGAAACCGGAGACCGTGCGGGAGTACGAGACGGTGGGTTATGTCCTGTCGGGCCGCGCCGAGTTGCGGGTCGAAGGCCAGACGGTCCGCCTCGAAAAAGGCGACTCGTGGGTGGTGCCGAAGGGCTCCCGCCACACCTACAAGGTCCTCGAGCACTTCCGCGCGATCGAGGCCACCCACCCTCCCGCACACTCCCACGGACGCGACGAGGGACGAGGATCGGGCGGATCCTCGGGGCGGATGCAGGGCGACGACAACCTCTGATCCCGTGATCCAGGGGGTCTAGCGCCTCTCCGAATCTCATCAGCGCCGGATTTTCCGGCCGGCCGCTCGCCGTCTCTCCCGCGTTTAGACTCCTGCCCCGGGAGGCTCCATGAGAAAACGCCCCGCGATCCTCTTCGGCGTTGCCCTGCTCTTCGTGAGCGTCTTCGCGCTCGCGGAAAAGGCGCTCGTGGAAAAGGCGGATGTCCGGCGCGAAACCGTCCGGTCCGGCGGCCGCGACCGAACCTTCTGGCTTTTCGTGCCGCAAGGAGGCGCACCGGACGCCCCCCGGCCGCTTCTCGTTCTCCTTCACGGCTCCGGACGAAACGGCGAGACGCTCGCGCGCCCGTGGAAGGACGTCGCCGCGAAAGAAGGTCTCGTCCTGGCCGCTCCGGATTCACTCGACTCCGTGCACTGGTCGTCGCCGAGCGACGGGCCCGCGTTTCTCCGGGATGTCGTCGAAGCCGTCAAGGCGAGAACCTCCATCGACCCGCGGCGCATCTTTCTCTTCGGGCATTCCGCGGGCGCGTGCTTCGCGCTCGAGATGGGAGCGCTCGAGTCCAACTATTTTGCGGCAGTCGCCATCCACGCCGGCGCAACGCCGCCGGGTGACTTCGCGACGTTCGACTGGGCGAAGCGAAAGGTCCCGTTCGGAATCTGGATAGGAACGAAAGACGCGTTCTTCCCGCTCGAAGCGGTGCGCGCCACCCGCGACGCGTTGAAATTGCGCGGATTCCCGGTCGAGTACCGGGAGATGGCGGGGCACACGCACGACTATTACGGGAGCGCGCGGGACATCAACCGCATGGCGTGGGACTTCTTCAAGTCGAAGCCGTTGACCGCCGACGCGCAGTACACGCCGTACGGAGAGAGCCGATGAGGCGCGGGCAGCGGGTCCCGCTCGCCGCGACCCTGCTCACCTCCGCCTGTCTGCTGGCGTCGGCGGCGGCGGCGCGCGGGGCGGTCTTCATCGTCCGGCACGCGGAGAAGCAATCCGACTCGAACGAGAAGGGCGTTCCGCTTTCGGAGGCGGGCCGTGCCAGGGCGGCGAGGCTCGCCGCGGTGTTGAAGGACGCCGAGATCTCCGCGATCTATTCGACGGATACCGTGCGGACCCTCGCGACCGCCGGGCCTCTCGCCGCCGCGTCGAAGATCGCCCCGCAGATCTATGACGCGTCGGGGCCCGACTCGGCAGGGAGGCTCGCGGCGCGGATCTCGAAGGAGCATCCCACCGCGAACATCCTGGTGGTCGGGCACAGTAATACGGTCGGGCCGCTCATTACCGCGCTCGGATGCGCGGAAACCGTGGCCGTCGCGCCGCAGGAGTACGACGGCCTGTGGATCGTCGTCCCTCCGCAGGCGGGTCCCCAGCCGAGGGACGGGGGTGCGAGGCCGGGCGACTCCTCTTTGCCGCCGCGCCCTTCCGGGAGCGGGACCTCCACTCTGCTCCGCCTGCGGCTCTGATGTTTTTTTCCGCCCCGCGGCATCGGGGTCCGATCTCCGATCATTTTGACGGACGTCAATTCCGGAATTTCTCGGGAGAGCCGCGCGGCTTCGGGGGCGTCCTCCGCTGGGCCGCCACACGCAAGCCCGCTCCGTGGCCCCGCTGGACCGAGTCGCCGCCCGGGCCCGCGCCTCCGAGGCGAGTCGCCGACCTGCGCGTCACCTTCGTGAATCACGCGACGCTTCTCGTACAGACCGGCGGACGCAACATCCTGACCGACCCGGTGTGGAGCGACCGCGTCAGCCCGCTCGCGTGGATCGGCCCGCGGCGCGTCCGGCCGCCGGGTATCCGTTTTGACGACCTCCCGCAGATCGATGCCGTCGTAATCAGCCACAACCATTACGACCACCTGGATCTCCCGACCCTGGCGCGGCTCGACGCGCGCGATCATCCGTGGATCGTCAGCGGCCTCGGCGTCCGTCAGCTTCTCGCGAGCCACGGGCTGACGAACGGAGTCGATCTCGACTGGTGGCAGAGCACCGAGGTCGGGAAGGGACTGTCGGTAACCTCGGTGCCCGTACAGCACTTCTCGGGACGAGGCGTTTCGGATCGCAACGCGACACTCTGGACGGGCTACGTGATCACGAGTCCGGCCGGCGACGTCTTCTTCGCCGGCGACACCGGCTACGGGCCGCACTTCCATCTCATCCGCGAGCGATTTCCCCGGATTCGCCTGGCGATCCTCCCGATCGGCGCCTACCGCCCCGAGTGGTTCATGGGACCCGTTCACGAGGATCCCGCCCAGGCACTTCAGGCGTTCGGGGATCTCGGCGCGGGAACGGGTGTCGGCATGCATTTCGGCACGTTCCGGCTGACCGACGAAGGACCCGAGGAGCCCGTGCAGGAGATCGCGGCGCTCCTCGCGAGCGTGCCGGAGCCAAAGCCCCGCTTCTGGGTGCTCGGGTTCGGGGAAGGAAGAGACGTGCCGCCGCTGCGGTGATCTTGCGGCGCTCCTCCGTCAGGCTTTGGACTCCGACTTCTTCCGCAGAGGCGACGAGCCCGTGAGATTCGAATGCTCTTCGCCTTTCAGCACCTTTTCAATCGCCCGGTCGCTCCCCGTTTCCGCCGCGCGTTCGAGCGCTTTGTGGTCGGTCAGGACCTCGTCGCTCAGGTAGTCGTGCAGCCAGATCCTCTCGATGATCGGATACGCGGCAACGAACGGCAGGATCAGGATCGCCCCCAGAATTCCGTAGAGCTGGCCGCCGATCACGATCGCGATCAGGACCGCGATGGTCGAGAGGCGCAGGCGCTTGCCGTAGACGCGGGGCACGATGACGGTGTTCTCGAGCACGTGGTACAGCAGATAGAGCACGAGAATGGAGCCGGCGGCGACCGGTGACACCGTCAGCGCGAGGAGCACAGCGGGCACGATCGAGGCGATCACGCCGATGACCGGCAGCACGTCGCAGATGGCCGCCAGAAAAGCGAGAGGGATGGCAGCGGGCACTCGAAAGGCGCTCAGGACGATCAGGGCGAACACCCCGTAAAGCAGCGACGTCAGGGCCTGCCCCTGGACGTAGCTGATGATGACGTCGGATACCTCGGGAATCGTTCTCGCCATCTTGCGGCGATGCCGGCGTGGAACGTACGCGAGCAGCCACGCGTACGTTCTCTTCCCATCGGCGACGAGGTAGAGCGTCAGGGTGAGCACGAGGATCGACACCGTGACCCCGGCGATGGCCGCTTCGCCCCAGGCGAGCGGCTTTTTGATCGACTTCGCGACCTCGGGAGAGTTCGGCAGCGCGAGGATCTGGTCGAGAACCTGGCTGATCACCGGGTGCTGGGGACCGACGTGCATCTCGACGCGCTTCCTGTAGTCGGGAAACTTGCTGAACAGGGTGACGAGCTGGGCGACCAGCGGCGGGCCGATCAGAAAAAGAAAAGCGAGGATTATCCCGACCGTCAGCAACGCCACCACGGCGACCGACCAGCTGCGCGACAGCCCCCGGCGTTCCAGGCGCGCCACGAGCGGGGAAATGCTGATCGCCATCACGAGCGCGAGGAGAAAGAAGAGAAAGTCGGGCAGCAGCTTGAGCGCCGCCCAGACGATGAGCGCCGTGATCAGGACCTTGATGATCGTCGCGACGGGGACGTGGAGCTCGAGAATCGAGCGAGGCTGAGCGTCTTCGTCTTCCGGCGTGCTGCTCTCCGGGGGCGTCCCGGGCGCCCGCCTAGCGATGTGCCGCCCCGTCATTCACCTGAAGACTTCCCATCATCCGCTCGTACAGGGGCGTGAGAGCCCGCGCATCGCGTCCCGGCACGATGCTGAGCGCATAGAGGGCGTGGCCGTCCGGAAGCTCGCGCGTCAGGACGTTCACGCGCTCGTCGATTCCGGTGACCGGAGACGTGCCCGCGAGCACGAGCGCAATCGCGCGCGCTCCGCCGGCTGACAGCCGTTTCGCCGAGTTCGGCACGGGACGAAGGTACGGATTCGATTTCGTGAGCTGGGCGACGAGGTCGTTGGTCGCGTCGTCGAGGTTCGTCCCTCGTGAAAAAGGCCCCCGGACCCCCGTGCGTCCATTGACGGAGCCCTCGAAGGGGTCGTAATGGTTAACGACGACGCCATAAACGACCGACTGCTGGCCATCGGAGGTCTGCACGACTCCGCCCACCGGGACGATCGTGACGCCGAATCCGCTCGGCGCCTCGTGCGCCTGCCAGTTCTGCGGATAGTCGATCTTGAAGAAGCCGTTGCGTTGCTGAAACGTGCGGAAACTCGCCGAGGGCGCTTCGATCCGGATCTCGCCGCGCGAAGGCGCTCGTCCCGCGGGGGCGTTTCCGCCCGTGGTTCCCTGCGCGAGCTGCTTCATCGAAACCGGAGGAGATTGCGCGCGCAGGGACGTTTTGACGGCGACGATGTCTCCAACCGGATGGGCGGGGCCCGGACGTCCCAGCCGCGCCGCCTCCTGACGCACGCGCGCCTCTCGATCCGCCGGGGCCGGGTGGTCGCTCAAAAACCGCTCGAGCCTCCCGGGATCGCGACCCGCCTGCTTTCGCAGGAGCTCGAACATGCTCGCCATCTCGTTCGCGTCGTATCCCGCCCGGGCCATCGTCTGCGCGCCCACGATGTCGGCCTGGCTCTCGGCGGTGCGGCTGAACTTCAGGAAAAGGGCGTTCAACCCGATCCCGCCGACCGCGGACATGATCGGTCCCGGCGCGCCTCCCGTGAGAACGCCGCCGAGAATTCCGACTCCGGCTCTCGCGAGATACGCCTTGGACACCTGGTTCGTCTGGTGCCGGAGCGCCACGTGCGCCATCTCGTGGGCCATCACGCCGGCGAGCTGGCCCTCCGTCGGGACGAGCTCGATCAACCCGCGGTTGACGTACATGAATCCGCCGGGCAAGGCGAACGCGTTGACGTCCGACAGATTCGTCACCTTGAACTGGTAAGGAAATTTCGGTCCGGGCGCGGCTGCGGCCAGGCGCGAGCCGATCGCCGAGACGTAGCGGTCGATCGCCGGATCGTGAATGAGCGGAATCTGCTTTTCGACCTGGACAGCGGACTGCCGGCCGAGCTCGATGTCCTGCTGTGTGGAGAACAGGTTGAACCCCGGTCGCACGGTCGTGGGCGCAGGGGCGGCAACAGCCGGCAGGGCCGCCACCGCGAACGCCACCCACGGCGCCAGGACCCGCGGAACCAGTTTCATGGAGCCTCCGGCGCGCTCCAACGCAAACGGGATGCCATACCGTCGCCTCCGCTCACTGCGGGAGCTGCCTTCGCCGTGCGCAGCGAAGGCACCGGCCGGCGGCTCGGCCGGATGCGGCCTCGACCGCCGGCCTGCTCCCTCCGTTCGCTTCGGCTCCCGCCCCGAGAGGCTCCTCCCTCCCTCTGGTCGGGAGACTCCTCTCGGGGCGAGCTTGGTCACCACCTCAGCGGAAGCGCAGCTCTTACTCCCTCTCCCCGCGCGCCGGGGAGAGGGTGGGGGTGAGGGGCAGAACTCATCTGGAGGGCAGCGGAAAGCACCGATCTCGCTTTCGGCGTCCCCACGCCCGGGGCGAGGGGGTCAGCGCGTCACCAGCCCGTCGGTTTCCCCCGGTTCTGCTCGTCCAGCCACTTCTGAAGCGGCGCGAAGTAGTCGCGCATCGCGGTCGCGTCCATCTGCCGCTGTCCCGTGAGCTCTTCGAGGGCGTCCGGCCATGGGCGGCTCTGCCCCATCGCGAGCATCTTCGCGAGCCGCTCTCCGGCCGGGCGGCTGCCGTAGATGGAGCACCGGTTGAGCGGTCCGTCGCACCCGGCGATCTTCGCGAGCGCGCGGTGGAACTGGAACTGCAGAATGTCCGCGAGGAAGTATCTCGTGTACGGCACGTTCGCGGCGACGTGGTACTTCGCGCCGGGGTCGAACTCGGCCTCGGTGCGGCCGCCGGGCGGCGCCACGCCCTGGTACTTCAGGCGCAGCTCCCACCAGACCCGGTTGTAATTTTCCGGCGTCACTTCCCCGGAGAAGACCTTCCAGCGCCACTGGTCGATCAGCAGCCCGAATGGAAGAAACGACAGCTTGTCGAGCGCGCGAGAGAGCAGCAGTCCGATGTCCTTGGATCCGTCGGGCGCCTTTTCGAGGAACTTGAGCTTCACGAGGTACTCGGGAGTGATGGACAGGGCGATCGTGTCGCCGATCGCTTCGTGAAAGCCGTCGTTGGCGCTGTCGCGGAAGAGATACGGCTGGGTGTTGTACGCGCGCTGGTAAAAGTTGTGGCCGAGCTCATGGTGGATGGTCGAGAAGTCTTCGGCCGTTATGTCGATGCACATCTTGATGCGGAGGTCGTTGACGTTGTCGACGTCCCAGGCGCTCGCGTGGCAGACGACTTCGCGGTCACGCGGCTTCGTGAAAAGAGACCGCTCCCAGAACGTCTTCGGGAGGGGATCGAATCCGAGCGACGTGAAAAAGCCTTCTCCGTACCGGACCATCTGCTGAGCGTCGGTCTTCCGCTGCTTCAGGATCGCCGTGAGGTCGTAGCCGGGATCGGCGTTTCCGGGCGCGACCAGGGGATAGACGTTCGACCAGTCCTGCGCCCACATGTTGCCGAGCAGATGCGCCGGGATGGGGCCGCTGGCGGGGACCGCGTCGCCATATTTTTCCCGCAGCTTCCACCGCACGTACGCGTGGAGGGACACGTAGAGAGGCCGCACCTGGTCCCACAGACGGTCGAGCTCGCGCGCGAACTCCGCGGGAGGCATGTCGTACTTCGAGCGCCACATCGCGCCGGTGTCTTCGAAGCCGAGCTCCCGCGCGCCCTTGTTGGCGAGCTCGACATAGCGCGCGAAGTCCTTCCGCATCGGGACGGAGATCGTGTGCCAGCCGCGCCAGACGTCCTCGATCTGCTTCGGGTCCCGGCTGGTCGCGAGGATCCGGGTGATGTCCTCGAGGTCGAGGCATTTGTCCGTTCCGTTCGGGCAGTACTTGCCCTTCCCGTAAGTGCCCTCGAGGGAGGCCACGATCCGCGTCAGCTCCTCGCTCTCCTTCGGATCGGACGGTGCGGCGAGAGTCAGCGAATTCTTGAGCAGTCTGATCTTGCGGGCGACGTCCTCCGGAAGGCGAGCGCCGTCGTAACGAGCCGCTTTCTTCGCATACATGGCGGACGCCGTGATCACGCGCTCGTTGGCACGCGCCGCCAGGATCTCCGTGTCGTCCGTGATGTACGTCGACTGGACCCAGCTTGCCCGCGACGCTTCGTTCGCGAGCGCCAGGAGCGTGGTCTCGGCTTCGGCAATGAAGGCGCGGGCTTGGGCGGCGGTCGCCGGGCCGCGCTTTCCTGAGGCGGGCCTGGCGGCTCGCGCCGCGGGTTTCTCAGGCGGCATCGCGGGCTCCGCGGCGGACCCGAGCGCCGCTGCGGCCGCGGTCGTGAGCAGCAGTGTCCCCAGGGAAAAACCTCGCAGGCGTCGTTTCATTTTTCACTCCGTCTCTCCAGCGAGAGGGATTGTAGGCTTCGCGGTCTTCGCCCCTCGCCTTCCGACTTCGCCGTTCGCCTTCCGACTTCGCCGTTCGCCTTCCGCCCGGCGCCGGATCCCCAGCGTGCCGTCCGGCGCCCGTCTACTTCCGCCGCGCCTTCGCTGCGACAATCCACGCATCCATCCGCTGATCGAGGATGTCGAGCGGGAGCGCGCCCGCGCCGAGAATCTCGTCGTGAAAGGCTCGGATGTCGAACGCGGAGCCCAGCTCCTTCTTCGCGCGGTCGCGGAGCTCTAAGATCTTCAACTGACCGATCTTGTACGCGAGCGCCTGACCCGGCCACGCGATGTATCGGTCGGTCTCGCTCTGCACCTCGACCTCGTCGACGGCGGAATGGTCGTGAAAGAACTGCACGACCTGGTCCCGCGTCCACTTCTTGTAATGAAATCCGGTGTCGACCACGAGCCGGATCGCGCGCAGCATCTCGTCCTGAAGCCGTCCGTAGTCGCTGTACGGATCCTTGTAGAACCCGACGTCCTTCCCGAGGCGTTCGGAATAGAGCGCCCACCCCTCGACGAAGGCCGTGTAGCCGCTCTGCTGCCGGACCGGGGGCAGCTCGTCCTGCTCCTGCGCGATCGAAAGCTGCAGGTGATGGCCGGGGACACCCTCGTGGTACGCGGTCGACTCGGTCGAGATCGTCTTGCGTGACTCGGGCTGCGACGTGTTCACCATCACGCGCCCCGCGCGCGAGCCGTCCTTCGCGCCCGTGTTGTACTGCGCGCCGGATGCCTCCTTCTCGCGAAACGCTTCGACCGCCGCCACCTCCACCTGCGCCTTCGGCAGCCGTCCGAAGAGCCTCGGAAGCTGCGGCCGCATCTGGTCGATGTAGCGGCGATAGGCCGTCAGGATCTCCTCCCGGTCGCGGTAGTGCCGCTTCGGATCCTTTTCGATTGCGGCGTTGAACGCCTTCAGGTCCGGGTACCCGAGCTTCTTCGCGATCACGAGCATCTGCTTTTCGATCTCGGCGACCTGCGCGAGCCCGATCCGGTGGATCTCTTCGGGCGTGCGGTCCGTCGTCGTCAACCGCTTTACCTGAGCGGCGTAGCGCGCCTCCCCGTCGGGCAGCGACCACATGCCGGGCTCCGTCCGGCCCTTCGGCGCGTACTCGGTCTTCACGAACTCGGTGAAGCGCGCGTACGCAGGCAGCACCGATTCTCGGATCGTGGTCAGGATCTCCTCCTTGACGCGCGCCTGGTCCTCTTTGGAAAAGGTCGGCGGGATCTTCGAGAGCGGCCTCGCAAATGGCGTGTCCTCGGGTTTCTGGGCGGCGATCCCGCCGCTCTGCGTCGCGACCTTTTCCAGCAGGAAGCGCGGCTGCATCAGGCCGTCCGACATCCCCTTGCGCATTCGGGCGCTCACGTCGTCGAACTGCTTCGGGAGCTGCTTCAGGCGCGCGTTGTAATCGTCGTAGTCCTTGACGGTCACAAACGAAAGGAGAGACACGATCTGCGGCGCCTGCAGGTGGATGCCGCCGAACTGGCTGACCGGCATCTCCCAGTTGTGAAAGCGTTCGTTTGCGATCGACTCCTTCAGCCCTCGAACGAGGAGCGTCTTCGTCAGCGCCTCCTGTTCGGGAAACCCCGTCGTGTCGATTATCGCGAGGCGCGCGAGCCATTCCCGGTCCTTCTGCTGGTCCGCCAGGATTTCCCGCTCCGAGAGATCCGAGGCCTTGTCGTTCCAGCGTTTGTCGCCGAGGATCGACGCGAACTCGGGGCTGTGGGAGAGCGTGTACTCCCAGTGCTCCGCGAGAAGGTCCGAAAACGCCTTCCGGCGCGTCGCGAGGTCGTCTCCCGGAGCGGCCAGGGCGGCGCTCACCGCCAGGACCCCCACAAGCATGGCGGAGAGCAGAAGGCGTGACGTCGTTGCGGGCATGGATCCCCCTTTGCCGGAGACATACGAAACGGGCGCGCCGGGGTTTGCCGTGGACCGGTTATCCGGTCCGCACGAAGTCGATGAATCCGCGGTCGAAGTCGGTCGAGATCAGCTTGACCCGCAGTTTCTGGCCGACTTCGAGGCCATCCGCGCCGTGGACGACCTTGCCCTCGACGGGCGGAGCGAGGATGCGGACCCAGGTCCCCTTCTCCGAGGCGCCGGTGACGATCGCTTCGAAGCGCTGGCCGATGCGATCCTCGAGCAGCAGCGCGGCGGCCGATTTGCGGACCTGGCGCTCCACTTTGTCCGCATCGTCCTCCTGCTCGGTGCAGTGCCGGGCCAGCTCCTCGAGCTCCGGGTCCGAATAAGGAGAAGGAATTCCGCCGAGGGCCGCTTTGAGCAGCCGCTGCGTGATGAGGTCGGGAAAGCGGCGGTTCGGGGCCGTCGAGTGTGTGTAGTCCTTGACCGCGAGGCCGAAGTGCCCGATGGGAGCGCCGCCGGGTCGCTCGACGACGTACTCGCCGGCGCCCATCAGCTTCACGATGACGAGCGAGAGGTCCGGGAAGCGCAAGGGATCGGCCTTCCGGCGGCGGGCGAGAAATTCCTCCAGGGCCTTCGAATCCGGCTCCGGTGGCAGGTGCTCGCCCTGGTCTTTCGCGACATCCACGATGCGCTGCCATCGCTCCGGGGAGCGGACCACACGCCGCAGGGACGCGAACCCTTTCGACGCGAGAAAGCGGGCGGTCACACCGTTGGTCGCAATCATCAGGTCTTCGATGAGCTGCCGCGCGCGGTTGTGCGCCTCCTGGCGGAGATCGACGACCCGCTCACCGTCGAAGACCGCTTTCGGCTGGAGAGTCTCGAGCTCGAGGGCGCCCTGTTCGTGCCGGTGCTCGCGAAGCTTCTGCGCGATCGCGTCCTGCGCCTTCAGCTGCGCGTCCATTCCAGGTACGGCATTGGCGACCGGCGGTTCCTCCGCCTTGCCTTCCAGGAACGCGGCGACAGAGTCATACGCGAGCTTCGCCCGGTTACGGACCTTCGCGCGATAGACCGACGACGACTGGAGAACGCCCTCCGCGTCGAAAACCATCTCGGTGACCATCGCGAGCCGGTCCTGGTCCTGATTCAACGAGGTCAGATCGGTCGAGAGCCGTTCCGGAAGCATGGGGAAGATGCGCGCCGCCGTGTACACCGACGTCGTGTTCGCGCGGGCGTGCGCGTCGATCGGAGTGTCCTTCTCCACCAGCGAATCGACGTCGGCGATCGCGACGAGCACCTTCACGGAACCCGCGCCCATGTCCTCGGAGGCGGAGAGTTGATCGAGGTCCCTCGAGTCGTCGTTGTCGATCGAGCACCAGAGAAGCGAGGTCAGGTCGCGGACGTCTCCGTCGGCCGCGCGCGGGCCCGAGATCCCGGCGAGCTGCTTGACGACCTCGGCTGAAAACTCGGGCTCCAGGCCCCGATCGAGCATCGCCTCCCTGGCGATCTCGGCGAGGTCCGATCGTGTGTGGGCGCGAGGGGAATTCATGGCGCGGACTCTACATCCTCCCAGGGAGGCTCCGCGCCTGGTGGCGCCTGATACTTTTCTCGAAGGAGGATCCATGAAGCTCATCCCGCTGTTTGCCGCCGCCGTCTGGTCGGGCGCCGCCGCACTCGCGCAATCGTCATCGACGACGCCGCCCGCGGCATCACCCCCGCCCTCCGCCACGCGGGCGCCGCAGCCTCCGGCGCCGGCCGACGCGGCCTCGGTCGACGCGATCGTCCGCGCGCTCTACGCGGGCGTGTCGCACGCGCCGGGAGAGGACCCCGACTGGTCACACCTCCGGACCATCTTCCTGCCCGCCGGGCGGCTCACCCCGCCGCAACGTTCGAACGGGGACTTCACATTCCTGACCGCCGAAGACTTCATAGCGAGGGTCTCGAAGGGAATCGCCGCGCGGAAAGCCGAAGGAAAAGAGGCCGGGTTCTCCGAGCGCGAGGTCGCCCGGAAGACCGATTGCTACGGAAACATCTGCCAGCTCTTCTCGACCTACGAATCCCGATACACGGCCACGGACCCGAAACCCTTCGCCCGCGGGATCAACGCCATCCAGCTTGTGAAGGACGGAAATCGCTGGTGGCTCGTCAACGTCCTGTGGGACCAGGAGTCGCCGGAGAAGCCGATTCCGGCGGCCTATTTGAGATAGGCGGGGTGGCGCAGGGCGAAGGGCGCAGCGGGTATCGGAGGGGCCGGGCTGGCGCTCGCCTTTCGCGCTTCGCAGGCGCGGGTCGCGCGCGCTCAGATCTCGATCTGCGCCCCGAGCTCCACGACGCGATTGGGCGGCAGGCGGAAGAAGAGCGTCGCGCTTCGGGCGTTGCGCGACATGAGCGCGAAAAGGCGTTCGCGCCAGATCGCCATTCCGGGACGCCGTGACGCGAAAATCGTTTCCTTCCCCAGAAAATAGCTGGTGTCCCCGGGCGGGAATTCGAGCCCGGGCTGCCGGATCCCTTCGAGGAGCTCCGGAACAGAAGCGTCTTCCATGAATCCGTACCGCGCGACGACCCGGAAGAGCCCGTTGCCGAGGTCGTCCACCTTCACCCGCTCGACGTCCGGCACGAGCGGACGGTCCTCCGTGATGACGGTCAGAAGAGCGACCGTGCGGTGCAGCACCTTGTTGTGCTTGAAATTGTGGAGGAGCGCGGGAGGCACGCCGTTCTCCGTGCGCGACATGTAGACGCCCGTGCCCTGCACGCGGTATACGCGGCCGAAATCCTGGATAAACGAGTCGAGCGGCAGAGCTTCTTCGATGAGCCGCGCGTTTAAGATCTCGCGGCCGCGTCGCCAGGTCGTCATCAGGATGAAGATGCCGGCGGCGACGAGCAGCGGGAACCACCCGCCGTGGGGGACCTTCACGATGTTCGCGCCGAAGAAGGCCAGATCGGGGACCAGGAACGTCGCGGCGAGAAGGATAGACGAGAAGATCGACCAGCCCCAGAGCTCGCGCGCGACCACCGCCATCAGCATCGTTGTGATCGCCATCGTCGTCGTGACGGCAACGCCGTAAGCGGCCGCAAGATTGCTCGACGAGCCGAAACCCATCACGAGAGCAATCGTGGAGAGCATGAGGGCCCAGTTCACCGCTGGAATGTAGATCTGCCCGATCTCCCGCGCCGAGGTGTGCTCGATCCGCAGGCGCGGACAGTAGCCGAGCGAGACGGCCTGGCGCGTCAGCGAAAACGCCCCCGAGATCACGGCCTGCGACGCGATGACGGTCGCCAGGGTCGAGAGAACGACCATCGGGTAGAGCGTCCAGGCGGGCCCCATGCGGTAGAACGGGTTCTCCGCCGTCTCCGGCCGGACGAGCAACAGCGCTCCCTGGCCGAAGTAGTTGAGCAGCAGCGCCGGCAGTACGAATACGAACCACGCGAGCCGGATCGGCTTCGCTCCGAAATGTCCCATGTCGGCGTAAAGCGCCTCTCCGCCGGTCACCACCAGGAAGACGGTGCCGAGCGCGAGAAACCCGCGGACGGTGTTCTCCCCGAAAAAACGGACGGCGTAGAGGGGATTGACCGCGGCGAGGATCCCGGGCTGGCGGACGATCTGGTTCAACCCCAGAGCCGCGATGCAGAGAAACCAGAGAATCATGATCGGGCCGAAGATCGTGCCCACTCCCTGGGTTCCGCGCTTCTGGATCAGGAACAGTCCGATGAGGATCAGGATCGTGATCGGCTGCACCATGTGCTCTAAGGCGGGCGTCGCGATCGAGAGCCCTTCGACCGCTGAGAGTACCGAGATCGCGGGCGTGATGATCCCGTCGCCATAGAGCAGGGCCGCGCCGAAGAGTCCGAGCATGACGAGCGCGAAGCGAAACCCGCGCGAGCCCTTGCGGTGCGGACGGATCAGCGACATCAGCGCGAGGATCCCGCCCTCTCCGCGATTGTCCGCGCGCATCACGAAGACCAGGTACTTGATCGAGATGACTACGAGGAGCGACCAGAAGACGAGGGAGAGCACGCCCATGACGTTGCCGGGAGTGGGATGGATCCCGTGGAGGCCGTGAAAGCACTCGCGCAGGGCGTACAGCGGGCTCGTGCCGATGTCGCCGTAGACGATGCCGAGGGCGCCGAGAGAGAGCGTGAAGAGATACTTCCCTCGACGCGCGGGATGACTCGCCGGCCCGTCCTCCAGAGATCCTCCTCCCCCCTTGCGGGGATCGGTATCCTATCCGGGGCGGGCCGGGTTTACTTCAGGTCGTACGTGTCGATCTTTTCGCCCTTCAGGTACTTGTCGAACCAGCGGACGATGTGCTGCAGCCGCTCCACCCGGTGGGAGGGCTTTCCGGAGCGGGAGAGCTCGTGGCTCTCTCCCGGGAATCTCACCATCACCGCGGTCTTCTTCTGCGCTTTCAGCGCGCGAAACATCGCCTCGCCTCCCTGCGCAGGCGGCGTGCGAAGGTCTTCATCGCCTTCGACGAAGAGCATCGGAGTGACGATCTTGTCGGCGTAGCGCACCGGCGACCGGGTCCAGAACTCCTCCGCGTCGCGCATCGGATTCCCCTTGAACCACGATGGGGTGAAGAGCGTGAAATCCGCCGTGTACCAGAAGCTCGCCCAGTCGGCGACGGAGCGCTGGGAAACCGCCGCCTTGAAGCGGTCCGTCTGAGTCACGATCCAGTTGGTGAGCAGACCGCCGCCGCTCCCGCCGGTCACGCCCAGGCGCGCGGGATCGACATAGCCGCGGCGCACCACTTCGTCAACGCCAATCATCAGATCCTTGAAGTCGTCGCCCGGATATTTGTACTGGATGACGTTCGCGAAGTCCTGGCCGTACGTCGTGCTGCCGCGGGGATTCGTGTAGAAGACGACATACCCCTTCGCCGCCATCCACTGGAACTCGTGCGTGAACGTGTTCCCGTACGCGGTGTGCGGACCCCCGTGGATCTCGAGAATCATCGGGTACTTCTTCGACGCGTCGAAGTCCGGCGGCTTCAGGATCCAGCCGTGGATTCGCTTCCCGTCGAAGCTCGTGTACCAGACCTCCTCGGGGGCGGGAAGCTTCAATCCCGCGAAGAGCCGCTCGTTGACGCGCGTGAGCTGCCGCAGTCTCTTCGTGGCCACATCGAGGACGTACAGATCGCCCACGTGCGTGTCGTCGCCGATCGTGAGCGCAATCCGCGACGCGTCGGGGGTCGCCGTCCAGGCCATGACGTCATGGTCGCCCGCGGTCAGGGGCGTCAGCGCCATCCCGCCGCCGGACGCGTCGAACCGCACGAGGTTCGCGCGTCCATGCTCCGTGACGGCCGCGATGATCCCGTTTCCGTCCGGCGTCCACTGGAGCCCGCCCGGGCTGCCGCCGCGCGGCGCGTGCTGGTCCCCGCCGACCGAGCTTCCGAGCTCGAAGTCTTTTCCGGCCGTGATCGCGAAGGGGCGCCCGTCGCGCATCAGGAACAGGTCGGAACGGGTATGAGACTGAACGGCCGGCGGGTTGACGGACCCGAAGAACGCCCACCGGCGTCCGTCCGGCGAGAGCGAGGCCGCGCGCACCGGGCCCGCGATGTCGATGACGGTTTCGAGCGCACCGCCCTCCGCCGGAACCGAGTAGAGGTTCGAGTCGGACGGCTCGTAGTACGGCTCGTCCACCCTCTCGGATGTGAAAAGGATCCGCCGCCCGTCGGCGCTCCAGGCAATCTCGCCCTCGTCGTATCGGCCGGTCGTCACCGCTCGGGGCACGGGCGGCGTCTCGCCGTCTGCAACCGCGACCGTCCAGATGTGCTCGTGGTGCGCAGGATCGATCCAGCCGGACCCATTGCGCCGATAGACCGCGCGCGTGATCACCCGGACATCGCTCTTCTTCGGCGGGGGCCCGCCGCCCGGGTGCTCACGCGCGACACGCTGCTCCTCGAGGTCCTCCGCGCTGGTGCCGCTGGTGAATGCGATCGACCTTCCGTCCGGCGACCACACCGGGTTGGAAGCGCCGCGCGGAAGGTCCGTCAGCCGGCGAGGCTCGCCTCCGGACATGGGAAGCGCAAAGAGCTGGGGCCGGTCCTTCTCCGCGACCGCCCGCGTAAACGCGAGGGTCCGCGAGTCCGGCGACCACCGAGGGGAGGTATCGCGCGGCCCCGTCGTGAGCCGGCGCGGCTCCGAGCCGCCGCCCGCCGCAACGACCCAGAGGCTCGTGTCGTACCGGTCCTCCTTCTCGTTCACGGTGACGAGCACGTAGGCGGCCGACTGCCCGTCGGGGGAGATGCGCGGGTCCGCGACCCAGCGGAACGCCAGGAAGTCCTTCTCGGTGATCGGCCGCGGGGTCTGGGCGAAGGCCCGGGCGGCCGTCAGGAATGAAAGAGACGCGACGACCGCGGCGGTGCGCAATAAGGTCCTCATCGATCCTCCTCTCAACTCCGAAAATCAGCAGGCTCGGCTGCCCGCTCCTGCGCCCCTCGCCGGAACCCTCTCCCGCGTCCGCGGAGAGGGAGGGCACACCCGTAAAGCGTTTGCCCTTAGGGGGAAAGCCCCGGCTCGTAGTTCGTTATGAACTCCAGGAACCGCGATGCCTCCAGCATGTCTTTTGCGCGGAAACGGATCGCGTGGGCGTCGATCCGTTCCACGATCGGGAGGTACGCGAGGACTTCGGCGGGACGGTAGTTCTTGAATCGGATCTCGAGCTCCACCGGAGTCTTCACGGGCCAGGGACGGATCTCAGCGCGGCGAGCCACAGCGGCGCGGGCCTTCGCGCGAATCACGTCGCACGCCGCGGCGGGGGTCATGGTCCTCGCGGAGTGGAATCCGTAGGCCCATTTCACGATCGCCGTCTCGATCCCCGGCAGAAGTGCGGAGGCTTCCTTCGCGATCGCGTCGTCACCGGTCACGAGAAGGACGGGAACGCGGAAGTGGGCGGCAATCGCCGCGTTGATCCCGGTCTCCGGAACGGAAACTCCGTTCAGTTTCACGTCGGCGAGGGTCGCCGAAGACATCGTGTGCGCGCGGACGCCGGTCGGATTCGTGGTGGAGGCGTGGTATCCGATGAATAGCGCGCCCGCGAAGGTTTCGTCGATCCCCTGCATCATCGCGAGAGGCCTCGGCCAGGCGCGCACGATTTGAACGTCTTTGGGAAATTTCTCGATCAGCAGGCTCTCGCCGTTTCCGTGCGAGTCGCTGACCACGAACTCCGTCGCTCCGGCGGCGCGCGCGCCGTCGATGGCGGCGAGCGTCTCCTCCGTCATGAACTCGCGGAACCGCCCGTACTCGAACCCCGCGGGGTTCAACTGCTCTCCGGTGACGACCCCGGCGATCCCCTCCATGTCGACTGAGATGTAAATGCGGACGGCCGGCGCGGCGCCCGCGCTCCAGGCCAGGAGGAACGCGGCGGCGCCTCCGAGAAGCGCTCGCCGCCAGCCTCGCGGGATCACTTGACGCGGATCTGGCGGCGGATCTCGGTGCGGCCCCCGTCTTTCGCGATCAGCGTGATCGTCAGGGTATGGAGGCCCGGATCGACTTTCGGGATGGGAAAGCCGAAGCCTGCGCGGTCGGTGTTCGGGAAGTTCGGGTAGCTCTGAGCGACTCCCGGAAACGTCTGGTTCAGCGCGACGGGACTCGTCACGCCTGCTTCGGACGAGACGGTGATCTGCGAAATCCCGGAATCATCGAGCGCCCAGCCAAACGCCCAGCTGCTCGCGGCGGCCGTGGCGCCTTCCTTCGGGGTGTCCAGAAACCCGAACGGCGGCTTCGAGACGTCACCAGCGCCCGTGGCTGCGGGAGCGCCGGCGGGGGTCGAGGCGGACGCAACGGGGGTCGCTCCTGCGGCGCTCTCCGATCCGGCCGCGGTTTCCGATTTCTGACATCCCGACACCAGGAGTGCCGCCATTCCCACACCGACCGTCAGAGTCTTCCATTGCGAGATCACGATCGTCTCCTTCTCTTGTGGCTCCAAGTTCTGGGGCATTCTAGTGCCATGGCGAACACCCGGAGAGCTCAGAAGGATCGCGCCGGACAAGGCTTCTCAGGCTTCTCAGGCTTCTCAGGCTTCCCAGGCTTCCCCGACTACGGGCTGACCCCGCGAGAGTCGGGTTTCTTGAGGAGGCTCTCGCCGCCCTGGAAGATCCAGCGCTTCCTCGATTCGATCGAGTACGACGTCCAGGGCTCCGCGTGCCGGTCTCCACGCAGGGTGCTGCGGGAGCGCAGGGTGCAGTGCATGGACGGGGCTCTCTTCGCCGCGGCGGCGCTGCGCCTTCAGGGGGAGCCTCCCCTGCTCCTGGACCTCGAGGCCGACGCGGACGACGACCACGTTCTCGCGCTTTTCCGGGGGCCGGCCGGCTGGGGAGCGATCGCGCGTTCGAACTACTCCGGGCTGCGATACCGGGAGCCCGTACACCCGACGATCCGCGCGCTCACGATCTCTTACCTCGAGGGTTACTTCAACCTGCGCCGCGAGAAGACGCTGCGGCGCTATTCGAAGCCGGTGCATCTCGCGCGGTTCGACCGGCTGCGGTGGATGACGGCGGAGGAAGACCTCTGGGCGATCCCCGAGGCGCTCGTCGGGGTGCCGCACCGCGTCCTGTTCCCGCCCGCGGTCTGGCGCTCGTTTGGAACCGTGGACTCCCGGACGTTCCTCGCTGGGCTCGTAGGGAGAAAAGAAAAGCCAGGCGCGTGATCGCCTTTCCGGCCGCAGGGGGAGGGTATTTTCTGATCGCCGTGCGTCCCGGTCATCATCACTTCGGCTGAGCCCCTCACCCTGGCCCTCTCCCGCCGGAAGAGGGTAGTTCTCAGTCGCTTCTTCGCCACCGTGGCGAATACGCTCGCCCCGAGAGGAGTCTCCTGACCGAAGGGAAGGAGGAGCCTCTCGGGGCGGGAGCCGAAGCGAACGGAGCGAGCAGGCCGGCGGTCGAGGCCGCATCCGGCCGAGCCGCCGGCCGGTGCCTTCGCCGCACACGGCGAAGGCAGCTCGCGCAGTGAGCGGAGGCGAAGGCGGCGACGGTTATCCTTTCGTCGCGTCCGGGTCGTCGGCGGGAGCGTGCCGCAGGATCGCCTCCATCAGTGGCCGGAACTGCTCCGGCGTGCGCTCCTCGTCGAAAGTCACCGAATGGCTGGTGTGGCCGTCCTCGACGGAGAGCGTGTAACGCAGCCGATCCGGCCCGGTCCGCAACGTCGCCTCGCTGAATCGCGCGAGATCCGCGCCGGCGACGAGCCGCCGCATCTCCGCGTCGTGGGGGCTTCCCTGTTCGGTGTCGACGACCGCCTTGCGGCTCATTCCGGCGACGCCGCCGCTTCGGAGCAGAAGGAGCCTCATGGCCGTGCGGCGACCTCGGCGCCCGGCGAGCTTTCGTCGCGGACGGCGACCGGCTCACCGAGCACGCCCTCCCATCGCGCGACCACGACCGAGGCGACGCAGTTCCCCATCACGTTGATCGAGGTCCTCGCCATGTCCATGAGCTCGTCGACGGCGAGAATCATCGCGACGCCCGCTTCGCCGGGCAGGTTGAATGCCGCGCAGCCCGCTGCGATGATCACGAGCGAGGCCCGGGGAACTCCCGCCACCCCCTTCGAGGTCAGCAGGAACGTCAGCATCATCAGGAGCTCGGTCTCGATCGACATCTTGATCCCGGCCGCCTGCGCGATGGTCAGGGCGGCGAGAGAAATGTAGAGAGTCGATCCGTCGAGGTTGAAGGAGTACCCCGCCGGGATCACGAAACCGGCGACGGACTTCGGTACGCCGAACTCGACCATCTTCTCGAGGGCCCGGGGCAGCGCCGCTTCGGAAGACGCGGTCGAAAAAGCCAGGAGAAACGGCTCCCGGATCTTCTGGAAAAAAATGCGTATCGGAGCGCGCGCGATCATCAGCGCCGGGATCAGGACGATCAGCGTGAAGAGGACCAGCGCAGCGTAAAGCGAGCCGACGAGCTTCGCATAGGAGCCGAGCACCTTCAGTCCGTGGTGCGAAACCGCGCCGGCCATCGCCCCGAGGACGCCGAGGGGCGTCAGGGCCATGACGTAGTCGGTCAGCTGGAACATGACCGCGACGACGGAATCCATGAGGTTTAAGAACGGCGCCGACTTTCCCTTCACGTGTGCGGCGGCGACGCCGAGAAGCGTCGCGAAGACGACCACCTGGAGGATGTCCTGCTTCGCCATCGCGTCCACCACGTTCGAGGGAAAGAGGTGGAGGAGCGTTTCGACGAAAGTCTTCGGCTGGACGAGCGTCTCCCCGGACGGCGGAAGCTTCAGCCCGTCTCCGGGCCGGACGAGGTGCGCGATCGCGAGGCCGAGCGCGAGCGCGATCGTGCTCGCGACCTCAAAGTAGACGAGTGCTTTCCATCCCATCCGGCCGACCGCTCTTACGTCCCCGGTCTTCCCGATGCCGACCACGATGGTCGAGAAGATCAGCGGGACGATCAGCATCTTGATGAGGCTGATGAACGCCTTCGACAGGAAGCGGAAGGCCTCGTACGCGCCCGGATGGGTCTCCGCGGGGAGGAGCGCGCCGAGCACGACGCCGAGGATCAGGCCATAGAAGATCAGCGCGGTCGAAGAGAGCCAGCGGGGGCGCCGGGACGAACGCATGCCGCCTTTCAGACTACACGAATCGGCGGCGGCGCCTTCTCACGCCGCGGGGATTCCGACGGCGCCCCACGCGTCCCGCACGGCGGTCGCCTCGCGCGAAGTCGGACCGAACAGCTCGTCCGCGACGGCGGCCGTGAGCTGCGCGGCCTGCGCGAAATTCGTCGTCTTGCGGAACCGATCGCGCAGCGCGAGGTACCAGATCTTTCCCGCCTTCTCCCACGAGAACCCGCCGATCGCCGTCGCGACGAGAAAGAAAGCGCGATTCGGAATTCCGGAGTTGATGTGCACGCCTCCGTCGTCGTCGGCGGTCTCGACGTACTCGCTCATGTGGGCGGGCTGCGGATCCTTCCCGAGCACCGGATCGTCGTAGGCGGTGCCGGGAGCTTCCATCGAGCGGAGAGCCTTGCCCATCACGCGCTTCGTGAACAGCCCTGCCCCGATCAGCCAGTCGGCGGCGATCGCCGTCTGCTGCAGCTGGCGCTGCTTGACGAGCGACCCGAACACGTCCGAAATCGACTCGTTCAGCGCGCCCGGCTGGTCCTGGTAATCGAGGTTGGCCTCGTGCGCGGTGACGCCGTGGGTGAGCTCGTGCCCGATGACATCGGGCGCGGCGGTGAACCGTCCGAAGAGCTTGCCGTCCCCGTCGCCGTAGACCATCTGGGTGCCGTTCCAGAACGCGTTGTCGTAGCCGGAGTCGTAATGAACGGACGAGTCGAGACGCCTCCCGCGATCGTCGATCGAATTGCGGCCGTAAACCTCGAGGTAGAGGTCGTACGTGGCCCCCGCGCCGTCGTAGGCCTCGTCGACGGCGGCGTCCCCGCTGTCCTCCTGCCCTTCGCTCCGTACGAGGCGGCCCGGAAGCGAGGTGCCGTGCGCCGCGTCGAAGACCGTCCGCCGCTTCTCGCCGGCGGGGGTGACCAGAGGGAATACGGCGACGATCTCCCGGCGCGCCCGGAACCTCTCGGAGACGAGAAGCGTCGCGAGAGCGCTCCGCCGTTCGTCCGGCGTGCCGTTCTCGGCGATCGACTTGAGCATGTGCGGCGGGACAATGGAGCAGCGGGTCCGACGTCGAATCATGGGTCCGCAACAGTGGCGCGGGGGCCCGGCGGCTGTCAAGCGGAGGCGGACCTCCCGGCGTCTTATGCTACGAACATGGTCGCTCCTGTCCCGGAAAACCGGCGGCTCCGCCCGTGACGCGCGTCGAGGATCTCCCGACTCCCGCCGTGCTCGTCGACGTCGACATCCTCGAGCGCAACGTGGCGAGAATGGCGGGCGCGGCGCGGGCGGCGGGAGTGCGCCTTCGCCCCCACGCCAAGACGCACAAGTGCCCGGAGATCGGGCGGCTGCAACTCGCGGCGGGCGCGGCGGGCCTCTCCCTCGCGAAGACCTCCGAAGCGGAAGTCTTTGTCGACGCAGGGTTCGACGACATCTTCATCGCGTATCCGGTGGTCGGCGCCGGAAAGCCGGAACGGCTGCTCGCTTTAGCCGACCGCGCCCGTCTGGCGGTGGGGGTCGACAGCGTCGAAGGGGCGCGCGCGCTCGGCGCGCCGTTCGCCGCCGCGCACCGCACGCTCGACGTTCTGCTGAAGGTCGACTGCGGGCTCCACCGCGTCGGCGTTCCACCGGAGGCGGCGTCCCGCATCGGGGCGATGATCGCGGAGCTCCCGGGTCTCTCGCTGCGCGGTGTCTTCACGCACGCGGGGCACTCCTATCTCGAGGACTCCCCGGAAAGAGTCCAGGGCGTCGGACGCGGCGAGGGCGAATCGCTCACGGCCGCTGCGGCGGAACTCGAGCGGGCAGGCGTACCGATCTCGGAGGTCTCGGTCGGCTCGACTCCCTCAGCCCGCGCGGCGATGCGAGTCGAGGGCGTCACGGAGTGCCGCCCGGGCAACTACGTGTTCCACGACGCGTCTCAGGTCTCGCTCAAGACCTGCCGCCTCGAGGACTGCGCTATGACGATCGAGGCGACCGTGGTCAGCGTTCCCGACGCCCGCCGGGCGGTGGTCGACGCGGGCTCGAAGACGATATCGACGGACACCCTGCGGCCGAAGCCGGGAGGGCACGGGTTCCTTCTCGGCCGGCAGAGCCGGATCGCGCGGCTCTCGGAGGAGCACGGCGTCATCGAGACGGCGCCCGGCGAGCAGTTTTTCGTCGGCGAGCGCGTGCGCATCGTTCCAAACCACGCGTGCGTCGTGTCGAACCTCCACGACCGGATCTACGCGGTCCGGAGCGGGGCCGTCGAAGCCGTCTGGCGGATCGCCGCGCGCGGGAAGGTCGAGTAGGGGACCCTGGTCCGAATTCAGTGCGGACCCTTCGCTCTCGTCGACCTGGCCGTCGTAAAGCCGCCGGCATCGTGTTTCGGACCTGACGCTCCGATCCGCCTTCGCAAGCGCATCTTTCGCGCTCTCCGCTGTAAGATCTCCGCAAAACCTCCGTCCCTCGACTCCTGGACCGCGGTGGTCATCCCCTCGTGGACGTGGAGCCGTCGCCGGTGGACCTGTTTGCGGCGATCGATACACAAGGAGGGTGGGCGATGAAACGGTTCCCCGCTTGCCTCGGCCTCGCGCTGGTTTTCGTGTGCGGGCTTCTGGTCTCTGCGTCCGCACTCGGCGCGGAGGGCGACATGGTCATCTCCGGCCGGGTCACGAATCAGGAGGATGGGTCCGGCGTCGGGAACGCGACCGTCACGATCCCGGAACTGAAGCTGACCGCCTCGACGGACCGCGCGGGACGCTACACGCTGACGATCCCTGCGGGCGCCGCGTCCCCCGGCCAGAACGTCGAACTGCGGGTTCTGGGACCGACTCTCCAGTCGAAGGTCGTGAAGGTTCCGATCGCGGCGGGGGCCATGAAGCAGGACTTTGCGGTCGCGCTCTCGTTTTCGCAGGAGGTCACGGTAGGCTCGCGCGCGCAGGGCACCGCGGCGGAAAAAGCCGTTCCCGTGGACGTCATCACCGAGCAGCAGATCGAGACCGCGTCGGGAAGCGCCGAGACGGCGCAGATCATCGAATCGATCGCGCCCTCTTTCAATTTCCCCCGCCCGACCATCTCAGACGGAACGGATTCCGTTCGTCCGGCCACTCTCCGGAGCCTCGGCCCGGACCAGATGCTCGTGCTGATCAACGGGAAGCGGAGACACACGAGCGCCCTCGTCAACGTCAACGGGACGATCGGCCGCGGTTCGACCGGGGTGGATCTGAACGCGATCCCCGCGAGCGCGATCGAGAAGGTCGAGGTGCTTCGTGACGGCGCCGCGGCGCAGTACGGCTCCGACGCGATCGCCGGCGTCATCAACATCGTCCTGAAGTCCGGCATCAATCCTCTCGAGCTCGGATTGACCGGCGGCACGACGACGCATTCGGACGGCGAGGTGTTCGACGGCAACGCCAACGTCGGCGTCAAGATCGGCAACGGGGGCCTGAACTTCACGGGGGAGTACCGCAAGAGAAACTCGACCAACAGGGCCGGGAACGATCCGCGCGACCAGATTGTGGCGGGGGATAAGGCCAACAACCCCGTCCCGCAGCCGAGCTACCACTGGGGCGACTCCGAGGAGAAGGACATCATCGGCTTCGTCAACGGCTCCATTCCCATCAACCCCGACGGGACAGCCAATTTCTACGTCTTCGGTGGGGCGAGCCGGCGCGACGGCGTGCATGGAGGCAACTACCGGCGGGCCCTCCAGGCCCAGAACTGGCCCCAGATCTATCCGATCGGCTTCCTGCCCCTGATCGAGCCCAAGATCGTCGACTACTCCGGCACGCTCGGGATGCGCGGAGTCGCCGCCGAAAAGTGGTTCTGGGACGTATCGGCGCAATATGGCCACGACCGGTTCGACTTCAACGTCACGCACAGCTTGAACACATCGCTCGGACCGAACACCCCCCCGAACCAGACAAACTTCTACGCGGGGGCTGTCGAGTTCAACCAGTTCGTCACCAACCTGGACGTGACGCGGGAGCTCGATCTCGGTCTCGCAGGACCCTTGAACGTCGCGGTGGGCGCCGAGTTCCGGCGGGAGAACTACCAGGAGCACGCCGGCGAGTTGAATTCCTACATCGCCGGTCCCTCCAAGGATCAGTTCGGGGGCACGGCGGGTGCCGGCGCGCAGGTCTTTCCGGGCTTCCGCCCCTCCAACGAGGTCGACGACTCGCGGAGCAGCTACGCGGGCTACGTCGACTTCGAGGCCAATGTCCTGTCGTTTCTCCGGCTAGGCCTCGCCGGCCGCTTCGAGCACTTCACGGACTTCGGCAACACCAAGGACGCCAAGCTCACGGCCCGCATCGAGGCGACCAAGCAGCTGGTCTTCCGAGGCGCCGCCTCGACCGGGTTTCGCGCCCCTTCCCTCGGACAGTCGGACTTCTCCGCGATCAGCACGAACTTCCTCCCCGTGAACGGCGTCCTGACACCGTTCGACGTCGGGCACTTCCGCGTGAGCAGTCCCGTCGCGCGCGCCCTCGGCGCCACCAATCTCCGCCCCGAAGACTCCGTCAACTACAGCGGCGGCTTTGTCCTCTCGCCCACGAACGCGTTCGACTTCACCGCCGACTACTTTCACATCAAGATCAAGAATCGCATCATTCTGTCGGGCAACTTCACGGGCGCGAGCCTGAAACCGATCCTGGATCCCTTCAATGCGACGGGCGCACGCTTCTTCACCAACGCGATCGACACGCGCACGGAGGGCGTCGAGCTCACGGCCAACGCCAAGGCGGATTTGCACAGCGCGGGAGTCCTTCGGTTCCAGGCGGCGTATGCCCACTCGCAGAACGAGATCACCCGGATCGCCGCCACCCCGACCCAGCTCGCGGGCTTTCAGGAAACCCTCTTCGACCGGCTCGAACAGCGCCGGCTGACCTGCGGGCAGCCGAAGGACAATCTGCGGCTGACGACGGACTGGCGGAGCGGGGATCTGGGCGCGAACTTCCGCGCCGGGCGCTACGGGACCTACTGCGGCATCGAGAGCGCGCTGCCCGCCAACGACCAGACCTTCGGCGCGCAGTGGGTCTTCGACCTCGAGGCGTCCTACCGGCTCGGCCGCGTGAACTTCGCGGTGGGGGCCCAGAACCTCTTCGACAGCTTCCCGGATCGCACGACGTCGGTGAACAACATCAACAACTTTGGCATCTTCACGTATCCGCGCAACGCGCCGAACGGCTTCAACGGCCGCTACGTCTACCTCCGCACGGGTTACGTCTTCTGATCCGAGGCCGGCGGGGGGCCCCGGGTCCCCCGCCCGTCCTTTCTTCGCCCCCCGCCCGTGAGCCCGACCCTGACCCTGCCGCTCTGGCTCGGTATCGTCGTCGTTCTTCTCGCCGCCTGGGCGGCGCTCGATCGTCTCCTGCTGCCGAGCGTGAGGTGGGTTCTTCGCCGGCGCGTCAACCGCGTCCTCGAAGAGATCAACACGCGGCTGAAGATCGAGATCCCGCCCTTCAAGCTGACGAAGCGCGACGTGCTGATCGACAGGCTGCGGTTCGACCCCGAGGTGCAGGAGGCGGCTGCCGCTTTTGCGCGCGAGGCCGAGATGCCGCGCGAGGTCGCGATGGAGCGCGTGGCGATCTACGCGCGGGAGATCGTTCCGAGTTTCAACGCCTATGCGTACTTCCGGATCGGTTACTCGCTCGCGCGAAACGTGGCGAAGTTGCTCTACAGGGTGCGGCTCGGATATTCGGACGAGGAAGGGCTCGGAAGGATTCCGCCGAAATCGACCGTCGTCTTCCTCATCAACCACCGAAGCAACATGGATTACGTCCTCGTCGGCTACCTCGCGGCGGAGACGGCGGCTCTCTCGTACGCGGTCGGGGAATGGGCGCGCATCTGGCCGCTGCAGCAGCTCGTCCGGGCAATGGGGGCCTACTTCGTCCGCCGAAACTCGCGCGACGCGCTCTATCGGAAGGTCCTCGAGCGATGGGTGACCATGGCGACCGAGGCCGGTGTGACCCAGGCCGTGTTCCCGGAGGGAGGGCTCTCGAAGGACGGGGGCTTGCGCCCGCCGAAGGTCGGGATCCTCGACTACATGGTGCGGTCGTTCGATCCGGCGGGAGAGCGGGACATCATCTTCGTCCCGGTCGGCATCAATTACGACCGGACGCTCGAGGACCGGACGCTCCTCGGGGAGCGCGACCCCGCCGCGCCGCGGCCGGGAGGCCTCTCGACGGCGTGGAAAACGCTTCGTTTCGTCGGACACAACCTCGCGCTGATGGCGAGCAATCGCTGGCACCGGTTCGGCTACGCGTGCGTGAACTTCGGCGCCCCCGTCTCGCTGAAGTCATACACGGCCGCGAAGGGGCTCGATCCGCGGCGTCTCGACCGCGACGAGCGGTTCGCCCGCGTCACCGAGCTCGCCGAATATCTGATGGAGTCGATCGCGCGCGTCATCCCGGCTGTGCCGGTCTCGCTCGCCGCGAGGGCGTTCGTCTGCGATCCGTCGAGGACCTGGAGCGAGCTCGAGTTGAAAGCCGAAGTCCTGTCGGAGATGCGCGAGCTCGAGGCGCGCGGCGCGCACGTGTACGTTCCGCGAGGAGACCAGGACTACGCCATCGACGTCGGGCTCCGCATGCTCACTCTCCGGCACCTGATCATCGAGTCCGGCGGGCTGTTCACCCCGGCGGCGGCGGAGCTGCCGGTCCTCCGCTATTACGCAAACAGCATCGCTCACCTCTTCCGCGACGCGGCGCCGGCCCCGGCGGCGGAAACCCCGGACCGCCAGCGCATCGCCGGGGCCTGAGCCCTATTTTCGCCGGCGTCCCGCGAAAAAGATCCCGGCGAGGCTGATCAGGACCCACGAGCCTTCCATCAGCATCAGCCCCGGATCCCGGGCGCGCACGGCGAAAAACGTGAGGATCCCTCCCCCGACCAGGTTCAGGAGGAGGTACGTATATCCGCGCTGGTCGAGCCGCCCCATCTGGTTCATCGCGTAGGCGACGAGCACCACGCCCGCGCCGAAGAGGGAGAGCGCCTGGCCGAGCATTCCCGGATCTCAGGCCCTGCGGGGGTCCCGTTCGCTCACGAAGATCGACAGGAAAACGCTGACGATCGAGACGACGAGCGCGCCCCAGAACGCGGCCCAGAAATCCGAGACGTGAAAACCGATTCCGAATCGTCCCGCCGCGGCGCTCGTGAGCCACAGGATGAACGCGTTGATGACGAACGTGAAGAGGCCGAGGCTCAGGATGAGAAGCGGGCAGGTGAGCATCGTCACCACGGGCCGGACCAGGGCGTTCAAAAGGCCGAACACCAGCGCCACGGCGAGAAACGTGACGGGGTCGGCGGTGGCGGAGATCCCGGGAACGATCTTCGTGGCCACCCAGAGCGCGGCGGCATTGATGATCAGCCGAAGCAGGAACCTCATCGAGCGGCGACTATAACCCCCCGGTCCCCGCTGGCTTGCGCCGAGGCTTCCGGTCGCTCCACAGGATCGATCCGATCAGCACCAACCCTCCGGCCGCGGCGGCGAAGAAGAACAGGATCGCGAGACCCGGATAACCCAGGATTCGGAAGGTCGTCGGCACCTGCATGAGGAGCGCGGCGCCTACGATCAGCGACGCGAGCACGAGCCCCATCGCGATGCGGTTGGCGATCTTCTGGAGGCCCCCGATCAACTCCGCCTCATCGATCGCGTCCACCTGGAGCTTCAACTCGTTGTTCGCGACGAGGTCGAGGACGCGGTTCACGCGCCCGGGGAGCTTCTCGGCAAATTCCTTGGCTTCGAGCAGCGCGGTCGCGAGATGACCCGGGGAGGCGGACTTCATCATCCGCTTGCGGAGCAGCTCCGAGGCGTGCCGGCGGATCGCGCCGTTCGGCTCGAAGCCGGGGTCGAGCGTGCGACCGATCTCGTCGAGCTGAAGGAGGGCCTTTGAGAGGAGCGTCAGCTCGGTCGGGAGCTGCAACCCGGTGTCTCCCGACGCCCGCGCGAGCTCCAGAAGCGTGCGCCCGATCTGGAGGTCGCCGAGCGACGCGTGCTGGTACGCGCCGACGAGGTCCGCCACGCGCCGCTGGAAGGCGGCTGAATCGAATTCGTCCCGCTTGCGTCCGATCTCCGAGCCGATCTGCGCGGCGCGGTCGGCCTCGCCCTCCGAGACGGCGAGCAGGAGCTTCAACAACGCTTCCTGCATCCCGGGAGCGATGCGCGCCACCATACCGAGGTCGAGGAGCGCGATCCGCTCGTCCTTCGTGATGAACACGTTGCCCGGATGGGGGTCCGCGTGAAAGAACCCGTCGATCAGGATCTGCTTGAGGTACGCGCGGAAGAGCTCGTCCGCGAGCCGGCTGCCGTCGAGCTCCATGCGCACGACCGGCGCGAGCTCGGTGATCTTCGTCCCGTCGACGTACTCCATCGTCAGCAGCCGCGCGGTTGAATAGTCCGCGATCGGCTGCGGGACGAAGAGAGACGGGAATTCCTCGAGGTTCTCCGCGAGGCGTGTGAGGTTTCCGGCCTCCTGCCGGTAATCGAGCTCCGAGGCCAGCGACTTCTGGAACTCCTCGATCGTTTTCTCGAGCTCGAATCTGCCGAGGGTGTCGGAGTGCTTGTCGAGGAATCGCGCGAGCTCGAGGAAGGCGGACATGTCGTCGGCGATCTGCTCCCGGATGCCGGGCCGCTGGACCTTCACCGCGACCGCGCGGCCGTCCCGCAGCTTCGCGCGATGCACCTGCCCGAGAGACGCGGCCGCGACGGGAGTCGCCTCGAACTCGGAGAAGGCTTTGGAAATGCGGACGCCGAGCTCCTCGGAGACGATCCGTTCGACCTCGCCAAACGAGAACGGCGCGACGCGGTCCTGAAGCCTCGCCAGCGCCTGGACGTAGGCGGGCGGCAGAAAGTCCGCGCGCGTCGAGAGGAGCTGCCCGAGTTTGATATAGGTGGGACCGAGGCGTTCGAGATCGTCCGCCAGCTCGTCGGCGAGCGGAGAAGGGGTGGGCCGCTCCTCCGTCGGAAGTTCGCCTTCGATCCCGAGTCCGCTCGCGAGGTCCGAGCGCCCGTACTTGACCAGAAGCCAGGCGAGGTCCTTGTAACGCTTCAGGTGCTTCCCGGCGAACATCGTTGCCATGGTGCTTCTCCTCGTCGGTCGGTCCGGCGGCGCCAGTCGAGACAGTTGTTTAACCGTTTGCAAACGGCGCGCCCTGTTTTCCTAAGTCATGGGAGAAAATCGGCTTATGGCTCGGAAGCACGTCCTCGTCACGGGAGGCAGCGGCGGCGCGTGCTCTCCCGGCGGCCCCCCCATGACGCGACTCGCGGGATGGCTGCTGATCGTCATCGCGACGCTCCACGCCGGACTCGCGGCGTTTCTCGGGCGCGGAGCCCTCCTCTCGATTGCCCGCGCCGGGTATTTCGGCGCTCTCGCGCTCCACTCAAACCGCCAGCTCTGGTTCTGGTGCGTCGCGTTCTCGGCGCCGCTCGCGATCGCCGGAGGGCTGCTCGCGCGCGGTGAAGCGCGGCCGTTTTCCGCGTGGCTCGGATGGGCGCTCGCCGCTCTCGGGGCCTGTGGCGCGATCCTCCTTCCCGTCTCCGGATTCTGGCTCCTGTTCGTGCCCGCCGGCCTCCTCATCGCGGACGCGAACCGCCGGGAACGCCCGATGGAATGGACGCGCGGAGACTTCTCGATCTCGACAGACCCTTCTCGGATCGATGCCGCGGCCGCGCACGAATTTATCTCCGGCTCTTACTGGGCAGCCGGCGTGCCGCGGGACGTCGTCGAGCGCTCTATCCGCGGCTCCCTGGCCTTCGGGGTGTTCCACGCGGGCCGGCAGGTCGGCTTCGCGCGGGTGATCACGGATCGCGCGACCTACGCCTATCTCGCCGACGTCTACATCCTCGACGAGTGGCGGGGGCGCGGCCTCGCGCGATGGCTGGTCGAAACGATCCGCGCGCACCCGGACCTGGCGAATCTGCGCCGCTGGATGCTCGCGACCCGCGACGCGCACGGCCTCTACGCGAAGGTTGGCTTCCGGCCTCTCGCGCAATCGGACCGATTCCTGGAGATCGCCGACCCGGACATCTATCGACGGAAGGGGCAGTGATGCCGGAAAAGAGCTGCGGCCTCTGTTATTCTTCCCGCGAAATATGACCGCCGTCCTCTGATCGATCCCGCGGCGGCGCTTCCGAGCGCCCGCGGGAATTTCTGCCGAGTCAGCCGCCAACCGCTCCCCGGGGAGCCGCTCGGGAGCTGCCCGCGGAACGGCAACGTCGATCGAAAGGACACTCTCTTGAACGCTCCGACAGAATGGTGGAACGGGTTCTTTTCCGGCCTCGTGGTGGATTTCTGGCGCTCCGCCCTCCCGGCGGAAGTCACGGTCTCGGAGGCGGACTTCCTCGAACGTCACCTCGCGATCTCCGCCGGGGCGAGCGTGCTCGACGTCCCGTGCGGGCACGGCCGGCTCGCAATCGAGCTCGCGGCACGCGGGTATCGGGTCACCGGCGTGGATCTCTCGGCCGGGCTGCTCGACGCCGCTCGCGCCGACGCCGCGGCGCGGGGAGTGAACGTCGCCTGGCGCGAGTCGGACATGCGCGAGCTCCCGTTTTCCCACCCGTTTGACGCGGCGTTCTGCGCCGGATCGAGCTTCGGGTACTTCGACGACGCCGGCAACAGAGATTTTCTCCGCGCGGTCGCCGGGGTCCTGCGTCCCGGCGGCCGATTCATCCTCGACGCGTCGAAGCTCGCGGAGACAATCTTCCCGGCATTCCGGGAGCGGCACTCCCTCGAACGCAACGGCCTTCTCTTCGAAGCGGAGAACCGCTACGACCCCGTGACCGGCCGCTACGAGAATCTGTACAACCTGACCCGCGGGGACCACGTCGAGACGAAGCTCGCTTCCCACCGGATTTACACGCTCTCCCAGGTCCTCGAGAGGCTGCGGGCGGCGGGGCTCGCCCTCGTTTCGGTGCACGGCGCGTCGGACGGGCGGCCGTTCGAGCTGGGATCCCCCGGCTGCTTCGTGGTGTCGGAACGGGTTGCCGGCGGAGCGCCGGGAGGGCGGTAGGGACAGAGGCGGGCCCGGAAGACGCGCGGGAGCGCCCTCCCGGGCCCGGTTTTGTCAGAATGCGATCCGACGCTCGAAATCCGGCGCTGCCGGAGGGGCTCGAAATTCGATGACGCCCGACGGGGTTGTGGCGGACTCATGAAATTCCATTCAAAGGGCCGCTGATGGCGCGCCCCGGGATTCTCGGCGGCGGGGTTTCTTCCCGCCTCTCACGCGGCGAAACCCGCCGCGGGGGCGGCCGCCCGCCGTCTGACGACGACAAGAAGAAAAAGAAGATCTCCGTGCGCGTCGTGCTCCGCGACGCCGGAGAGCTGGTGGCCGCGCGGCGGGGACGCCTCGCGCTCGGTCTCGGCCTGCTGATCGTGAACCGGCTGGCGGGGCTCGTCCTCCCCGGGATGCCCCGGTATCTGCTCGACGAGGTCGTCGGAAAGGGCCGGCGGGACGTGCTGCCGCTTCTCGTCGCCGCGTCCGCGGCGGCGGCGATCGTCCAGGGCGTGACTTCGTTCTCGATATCCCAGGTCCTCGGAAAGGCGGCGCAGAGGTCGATCACCGAAATGAGGCGCCGGATTCAGCGGCACGTCGGGCGTCTCTCCGTCAATTACTTCGACCAGACGAAAGTCGGGGCGCTCCTCTCGCGGGTGATGACCGATGCCGAAGGGATTCGGAACCTCGTCGGGACCGGGCTCGTCGAGGTGGTGGGCGGCCTCGTCACCGCTGTGCTCGCGCTCGTGATCCTCTTCCGGTTGAACGCGAAGCTGACCTTCATCGCGCTCGCCGTTCTGTCTCTCTTCGGCTTCGTGCTGCTCTTCGCGTTCAAGACGCTCCGTCCGCTCTTTCGGGAGAGGTCGAAGATCAACGCCGAAGTCTCCGGCCGGCTCACGGAGTCCTTTTCCGGCGTGCGCGTGGTGAAGGCGTACCGCGCCGAGCGGCGCGAGGCGCTCGTGTTCTCCAAGGGCGTTCATCGCCTGTTCCGCAACGTCGCGAAGACGATGACGGGCTTCTCGGCGGTCGCCGCGTTCTCGACGCTGCTGCTCGGGATCGTCGGCGTCGCGATCATGTGGATCGGCGCGAACGACATCCTGGCGCATCGGATGACGATCGGCGCGTTCGTTTCCTACACGCTTTACCTGGGCCTCCTCGTCGGACCCGTCGTGCAGATCGTCTCGATCGGCAGCCAGATCACCGAGGCCTTCGCCGGCCTCGAGCGCATCCGGGAAGTGCGCAACGAGATCACCGAAGACGCCGAGGACGACCGGCGGCATGCGCTCTCCCGGATCGAAGGCCGGGTCGAGTTCGATCAGGTGACCTTCGAATACGAAAAAGGCGTCCCGGTGCTGAAGGGAATTTCCTTCGTCGCCGAGCCCGGCACTTCGACGGCGCTCGTCGGGCCTTCGGGATCCGGGAAAAGCACGATGATCGGACTGGTCGCCGCGTTCTACCGCCCCACGGGCGGCCGGATCCTGATCGATGGAAACGACCTCGAAGACGTGCGGCTGTCGGATTATCGTTCGCAGCTCGGGGTCGTGCTCCAGGACAACTTCCTCTTCGACGGGACCGTCCTCGAGAACATCGCGTACGCGCGACCGGACGCCAGCGACGACGAGGTGCTCCGCGCCGCGCGGATCGCCCGCTGCGACGACTTCGTCGAAAAGATGCCCGACAAGTACGAGACGATCGTCGGGGAGCGCGGCATCAAGCTCTCGGGGGGCCAGCGCCAGCGCGTCGCGATCGCACGCGCGATCCTGGCCGACCCGCGCATCCTGATCCTGGACGAGGCGACGTCCTCGCTCGACAGCGAGAGCGAGGCGCTGATCCAGGAAGGCCTCTCGGAGCTCATGCGCGGCCGCACCACGTTCGTGATCGCGCACCGCCTTTCGACGATTCGGAAAGCCGACACGATCCTGGTCGTCGAGGCCGGCGAGATCGTCGAGCGCGGCCGCCACGAGGCTTTGCTCGCGCGCGGGGGACGGTATGCCGACCTCTACAACCGCCAGTACGGCCTCGAGGCGAACCTCTTCCGCAATCCGGGAGAGACGGAGAAGGAGCCCGAGGAGCCCGCCCCGGCGGCAGCCGCCGCGGACGCGGGAGTCGCGCGGATGCCGCTCGTCGGCGGGTAGCGGGGGCGGGGGCCGGGAATCGGGAGCCGAGCGACCAACGGGAGCGAGACGGCCGCGGTACTCCGCAGGTCAACTCGAATCGGGAATCGGGAATCGGGAATCGGGAATCGGGAATCGAATGAGACACCGGGTTTCCATGCCGCAAAGTGACATTCACATCACAAAAAAAACGGGCGGGATAGCCCCGCCCGTTCTCGTTTGCAGGCCCGGCCGCTAGTTGCGGCGGCCGCCGCCCAGGAACCGGAGCATGAACAGAAACAGGTTGATGAAGTCGAGGTAAAGGGAGAGGGCGCCTACCACCGCATAGGAGCCGGTCTGCCCCTCCGGGGTGGCGACCGCCCACTGTTTCAGCCGCTGCGCGTCCCAGGCCGTCAGCGCAGTGAAGACGATCACGCCGACGACCGAGAGGATGAACTGCAGGCCGGCGCTGTGCAGGAACATCCCGACGAAGCTGGCCAGGACGAGGCCGATGAGACCCATGAACGCGAACTGGCCGACGCCGGCGAGGCTTCGGCGCGTCACGGTGCCGAACAGGGCAAGCGCGCCGAACATCCCGGCAGTCACGAAAAACGTCGTCGCGATCGACGTCCCGGTGTACATCAGCAGGATCATCGAGAGCGTCACACCGTTCAGCGCTGAATAGGCGAGAAAGAGGATGGCTGCCGTCGACGGCGCCAGCTTCGCGACGCGCGCTGAGAGGAAGAACACGAGACCGAGCTCGCCAATCACCAGGCCAAAAAACAGCATCCGGTTGGATGCGAGCAGCGCGGCGGCGCTCGAGTTCGCGACCGCGAACGCCACCGAGGCGGTGACCCCGAGCCCCACGAACATCCAACCGTAGACTTTCCGTAGAAACGCGGTGACCCGTTCGGCCGTCGCGACGGTGGTCGTCGTGAACGCCGAGGAGGGGGTCATGTCGAATCCTTGCGCCATGTCTTTCGCTCCTTGTGGGCGGATCCGCCCGACGTCTCAACGTTTCCGCCGCGCCCGGGATTCCCGGGCCCGAGGTTGGCGGAGCCGGCAGGAGTCTACCGCCGGCCCCCCCGGAGCGGGTCAGCGGGTCAGCGGGATTATTCTCTGCACCCTGCGAATTGAGGATCCTGATGCGTACGCGGCGTCTGATTTCGGCCCTTCTGATCGTGTCGGGACTCGGTCTCTGCGGGATGGCCGCGCGCCACTACGTGCGGGGCTGGCAGGCTCAGGCGGAGGGCCGCCGGCGGCTCGCCGGCTCCGGGCGCGAGAACCCCGGGATCGTCCGCGTCGGGGACCGGCTCGGGCTCGACTCCGAGGACATCCCCCACGCCGGCGCGATCCCTCCGAACTATCCCTACGGCGAGCCGATCGCGCGCCTCAGGATCCCGACGGCGAAAATCGACGCGGTCGTCTTCGCCGGCGCCGATCAGGACACTCTGGAAAAGGGGCCCGGACACGTTCCGGGAACGGAGATGCCGGGCAGCGCGGGGCCTCTCCGCAACTGCGTCATCACCGGGCACCGGGATTCGCATTTCCGCCATCTCGGATGGTTGAAAAAGGGAACCGAGATCGAGCTCGACGCCCCCGCCGGCAATCGCCGCTATCGGGTGGTTTCGCGGGAGATCGTCCGGCCCGATGCCGTCCGGGTGCTCCAGGCGACCGCGAGCCCGCGCCTGACGCTCATCACCTGCTACCCGTTCAACTACATCGGTCCGGCGCCGAGCCGCCTGGTCGTCGTCGCGGAGCCGATCTAAGGGGAAATTCGCCGTCAGCCCATGACGACGCGAATCCTGTGCTCCCTGCCGTCATCCACGAGCGGGATTTCGCGGCGGCCCTTCGGCAGCATCGCGCCGTCGATCTCGACGGAGAGGATCCCGCGAGTCGCCCCGTTCGGATTCTGGACCGAGAGCTCGTAACGCGCGGAGTGGTACCGGAAGGCGATCTCGAATCCCTCCCACGACCGCGGAATGCACGGGTCGAGATGGAGCGAAGCGCCCCGCAGCCGGAATCCCAGGATCCATTCCACTCCGGCGCGGTACATCCAGCCGGCGGAGCCCGTGTACCAGGTCCAGCCTCCCCGGCCGATGTGGGGCACCTCGTTGTAGACGTCGGCCGCCGCGACGTACGGCTCGACCTTGTAGCGGTGGAGACCGGCGCGCGTCGACGCATGGTTGATCGGGTTCAGGATCGAGAAGAGCTCAGTCGCTTTGTCGCCTTCGCCGAGCGCGGCGAACGCGATGACGCACCACAGCGCCGCGTGCGTGTACTGTCCCCCGTTCTCCCGGACACCCGGGAGATATCCCTTGATGTAGCCGGGATCGGCCGCAGTCTTGTCGAACGGCGGGGTGAAGAGAAGAACGAGCCCGTCGCCTCGGCGCACGAGGTATTCCTCGACGGCGGCCATCGCCCGCCGCACGCGGTCCGGATCGCCGGCGCCCGAGATCGCGGCCCAGGACTGTGCGATCGAGTCGATCCGGCATTCGTCGTTCGCGGCAGAGCCGACCGGAGTTCCGTCGTCGAAGTAGGCCCGCCGGTACCAGTTGCCGTCCCATCCGGCGCTCTCGAGAGCCTTCTTCAACCCCGCGACGCTCGAGCGCCAGCGTTCCGCCCGTTCGGTCTCGCCCCGCTGTTCGGCGATCGAGATGAACTCCCAGAGCGCGGTGTGAAGGAACCATCCCAGCCAGACGCTCTCTCCCTTGCCGTGCTCGCCGATCCGGTTCATCCCGTCGTTCCAGTCGCCCGTTCCCATGAGCGGGAGGCCGTGCTCGCCCACCGCGAGGCTCACGTCGAGGGCTCGCGCACAGTGCTCGTAGAGCGACCCGTCCTCCGGGGAGATCTCCGGCTGAAAGAACCGCTCGAGCTCTTCCGGCGCGAGGGGCGCGCCCTTTAAGAACGGAAGGCGCTCGTCCAGGATCGCCCGGTCCTCCGTCACGTCCAGGTAGTGGACCACGCAGTACGGAAGCCAGATCCGGTCGTCGGACATGCGGGTGCGAACGCCCTTGCCGGACGGGACGTGCCACCAGTGCAGGACGTCGCCCTCCGGAAACTGCTTCGCGGCTGCGCGGAGGATCTGCTCGCGCGTGAGATCGCGCCGCGAAACCGTGAGCGCGAGGACGTCCTGGAGCTGGTCGCGGAAGCCGAACGCGCCGCCCGCCTGGTAAAACGCGGAACGGCCCCAGACGCGGCACGCGAGCGTCTGGTAGAGCAGCCAGCGGTTCAACATGAGGTCCATCGACCGGTCCGGGGTCGAGACCCTCAAGGCGCCGAGGACGTCGTCCCACTGGCGCTGCACGGCGGCGAACGCCGTGTCGATGCGATCGGACCGGAAACGCTGAACGAGCGATCTCGCGGCCGCAGGATCCGCGGCGTGGCCGAGGAGGAAGACGACCGTGCGCTTCTCTCCCGGGGCAAGCCGTAGTTTCGTCTGAAGCGCCGCGCACGGGTCGAAGCCCGCCCCGACGCGCCCGGAGAGTCGCGCGCCGCGGGCGAGCCCGGCGGCGGTCTCGAGGCGGCCGTTCCGGCCCAGGAATTCCGTCCGGTCCGTCGTCCAGCCGGACACGGAGTCGCCGAGGTCCGCGAAAGCAACTCCCTGGAAATCCTCGTTCCACGCGTTGCGTGCCATCAGGGCGCCGGTCTCGGCGTCCCGCTCGGTGACGATGAAAGGCGCCATGGCGCTGCGGGAATTGCCGAGAGTCCATTCCACGTACGCGTTCACGGAGAGCGACCGCGGCTCCCCGGACCGGTTCTCGAGCGTCAGTCGTGAAATCTTGACGCTTTCATCGACGGGCACGAACTGAAGGAGCTCGAGCCGCAGTCCCGAGACTTCGTGTTCGAAGCGGCTGTATCCCTGTCCGTGCCGCGCGACGTAGGGAGCGTCGTCCCGAACGGGAAGCGCGGTCGCGCCGAAGACTTCTCCCGTCTCCTCGTCGCGCACCAGGATCGCCTCTCCGGGCGGGTCGCTGACGGGGTCATTCGACCATGGCGTGAGCTGATTCTCGCGGCTGTTTCCGGCCCAGGTGTAGCCGCTTCCCGAGTCGGAGACGAGGAAACCGAAATTCGGGTTCGCGATCACGTTGATCCACGGCGCCGGCGTCCACTGCCGCTCCCCGAGAATCGTGACGTATTCGCGGCCGTCCTGGTCGAAGCCGCCCAGTCCATTGAAGAACTCCAGCCCCTGTTGCGAGGGAGGTGTCTCGGCCGCGACCCTTCTCATCGGGATGGCGCGCGGCGGCGGCGGCGGCGGAGTCGCGCGGAGGAGGCGCACGATCTGCTCGGAGAGACTTCCATGGCGGGACAGAAGGACGACGCGCGCGGCCGTCAGCAGGACGTCGCGGTCTTCGTCCGTCAGCCGGTCGCCCCGAAGGACGAAAATCCCTCCCTGATCTCCGGCCTCTCCAGAGACGCGCTGGCGGGTCCGAACGACCGCCTCGAGCGCTCCCTGCAGATCCTCTCCGTAGGACGTCGCCTGTTCATTGATGACGACGAGATCCACCACGAGACGCTTCAGCCGGAAATACTCGTGGGCGCGCAGGAGCTGGCGGACGATGTCCTGATCGTCTTCGCTGTCGATCCGGAGCAGGACGAGGGGATGATCCCCTGATATGCCGTGCCTCCAGAGGCCCGACTTACCCTTCCGGTTCCGCGCGAGCACTTCGCCGGGCGCGCGCAGGCTCGGGTCGAAGTAAATCAGCCGCGTCGCCAGTCTCTGGAACAGGTGCGCTTCGTCGGGTGTGATCGCCAGGTGGCGCAACTGAATCTGCGCCTGCGTCCAGGCGAGCATCGTCGTCCGATCGAAGGCGGCCCCCTCCCGGTACTTGTCGACGAGCCCGATCGCTTCCTGGCGGCTGTCGGCCGCGAGCGTGACGTACTGGATCCGCGCCGTCTCGCCGGGCCGAATGAGGACGCGGCGCCGGAGGGAGAACACCGGATCGAGGACGGGACCGGTGGTGTTCGAGAGCAGCCGGCCGGCTTCGAGCGATGCAGGGTTGCGAATCGTACGCCCGCGGCCGAGGAAGCGCGCCCGGTCCGTCTCGTACTCGAGCGTGCCCACCGTTTCTCCCTCGACACGCGCCGCGTGCGCCGCCCAGATCGGGGGCTCGGAGGCCTCGCGCGGCCGCCGGTGCGCGAGCAGGGCCTCGGGACCCGGCAGAAACTCGGTCTGGACGAACAGCTTCGAGAACGCCGGGTGCGAGGAGTCCCCCGCGGGGGAAGCCAGCGCCAGCTCGAGATAGGAGGTGACCTCGATCTCTCGGGGGCGCGGCCCGTAGTTGGTGAGCGACAGCTGGCGCACCTCGACGTCGGCTTCCGGAGACACCACGATGAGGAGGGCGGTTGCGATTGGGCCGTCCCGGCGCTGGATCTCGACCCGGTCTTCGTAGAAAACGGTCTCGTAGGAGTCGGCTTCCACGCCGGACGGCTGATATCCGGCCGACCAGACCCGAAGGCTCTGCGTGTCGCGCAGAAAGAAATACGTTCCCCAGTCATCGCGCGTGACGTCTTCGCGCCAGCGGGAGATGTCCCGGTCCTTCCAGCGGCTGTACCCGGAGCCGGCAGCCGTCGTCATGACGCTGTACCGACCATTCGAGAGGATGTGGCCCCGCGGAACCGGATCGTGAGGAGAGCGGAACCGCCGGAGCACCGGCGGGACGAAATCGCGGACGTGGAGAGGCGAATGCACCTCCTCCGCGCGCGGGCGGGCGACCGCGACCGCGCGCGGCGTGCGCTCCTGGAGAAGCATCTCCGTGGCCTGGACCGCCGGTTCGGAATGGAACCGCTGGCGCATGACGCCGCCTAAAAGAACATTGGCGAGCGCCACGATGGTCATCCCCTGGTGGTGCGCCATGAAAGCGCGCACGATCGCGAGCCGTTCCCCGGCCGGCAGCCGCGAGGGCGTGGCATCGATCGACTCGTAGAAGCCGTACCGGCCGCGCGCGCCGATCTCCGCGAAACGCCGGAAGTTCTTCGCCGCCGCGGACGGATCGACCATGGCGGCCAGGCCGGTCGCATACGGCGCGACGACGAGGTCTTCCGACAACCCGCGCTTCAAGCCGAGTCCGCTGACGCCGAAGTTCGAGTACTGGTAGGTGAAATCCAGATCCCGCGCGTTGTAGGCGGCTTCCGAGACCCCCCACGGGACGCCCCGTTCCTCCCCGAACCGGATCTGACGCGCGACGACCAGGCGGCTCGTCTGGTCCAGCAGACTGCCGGCGGGAACGTCCAGCACCAGGTCCGGCATCAGGTACTCGAACATCGAACCGGACCAGGAGATGAGCGCCGATCCCTTCCCGACGGGAGTCAGCGATCGACCAAGGCGATACCAGTGCGAGGCGGGGACGTCGCCGCGCGCGATCGCGAGGAAGCTCGCGAGACGCGCTTCGGACGCAAGGAGGTCGTAGTAGCCGGGGTCGAGGCGTCCGTCTCCGGCCCGGTACCCGATCGAGAAGAGCTTGCGCTCGGGGTCGAAGAGAAATCCGAAATCCATCTCGTCGAAGAACCGGGATGCCTCCCGGGCGGTGTCGAGAAAGCTCTGCGCCAGAGTGCGCGCGGCGTCGGCACATCTCTCGAGCGATGCGATCCGGGAAACGAGTCCCGGAGAACGGTCGGCCAGCTCTCGAAGCGCGAGGGCGGCCGTCTCGTACCGGTCGCCGGCGGCGGCGAGAGAAATCTCCTCGCCCTCGAGCCCGGCCAGGATCGCCCGGGCGGGCTCGGCGAGGTCGCCCGTCGAAGTCTCCGCCCAGCCGTACAGCGCGGTCGCGTCTCTCCGGCCGCTCGCGATCGTTGCCCGCGCAGACCGGGCCCAGTCGATCGCCTCGTTCGTGACGGGCCCGGGCTCCTCGAGCGCCAGGGCTTGCGCCGTGTCGACGAGAGTGTCGGCGTGCCGGGAGAGCGTCTCCCACCGGGTGAGCCACTCGGACGCCGACGCCGGAGCCGGTGCCGGGGCAAGAAGCGCGGAGAGCTCCGCGACGGGCGACTCGAGCTGGCGGCGCGTGACGGCGCCCTCCCGCCGTGACGTCAACCCCTCCATGCTCTCGCGTAGAAGGGCGATCGAATCGGAGACCCCGAGGAGGCCTTCCGCGGGCCACAGCGGACGCTCCCGGCGGGAGAGGCAAGCGTGCCTCAGGGCGATCAGGAACCCGGCGAGGTTCCCGCTGTCCACCGTCGAAACGTACCGGGGCTCGAGAGGAGCGAGCGTCGCGACGTCGTACCAGTTGAAGAAGTGGCCGCGGTGGCGTTCCAGCTTTTCGAGTGTCGAGACCGCCTTCTGAAGCCTCTCGTCCATGTCGAGACTACCGAGCCATTCGAAGTCCGCAGCGGCCGCGGTCGAGAGCAGACCGAGTCCGATGTTCGTCGGCGAAGTCCTCCGCGCGACGATCGGAGCCGGCGTCTCCTGGAAGTTGTCCGCGGGGAGGAAGTTTTCTTCGGGACCGGCGAAGTCTTCGAAGTAGCGCCACGTCCGCCGCGCGACGAGACGAAGCGCCGCCTCGTCTTCCGCGGACAGTGGCGCTTCCTCGATCACGCGCGGAGGAAGCGAGACAGAACGCGCGATGAAGGGAGACAGCGCCCAGAGCAGACCGAACCCGAGCGCCCAGGGCACAGCGGACGGAGGCATCCACGGAACCAGCAGCGAGGCGCAGGCGATCGCGACGGCGCCCGCCATTCGCCGGTAGAAACCCGACACTTTCAGGTCCAGGACGAGGTGCGCCTTCGCCGCGGGCGTCCATTCGAGCAGGTGGCGACGCGTGACCGCCATGCGAAAGATGGTGCGGAGGATCGCGTCCGAAAAAATCCACGCCTGGTGGGCGAGGAACGTCACTCGAAGGGCCGTCTGACCGCCCCACTGCAGGACGTCCTCCCCCAGACCGCGCAGAAAACTGCGCTTGGCGATGCCGCGGCGGCGGGGCATCAGCTCCGCGAGGAAACCGAGGACGCCGGGCAGCGCGATCGTCCCGAGAACGAAGGCCGCCCAGACGAGGGGCCTCGCGCCGCGCGCGAACCAGCTCGTGATCAGCAGCGCAACGGCGGCGGGAGCGAACAGCGAACGTCGCAGGTTGTCGAGAATTTTCCAGCGCGCGATCCCCGGAAGTGGATTCGGCACACGCCGCCATCGCGCGTCGGGCACGCGGCCTCGGAGCCAGGGAAGGAGCTGCCAGTCGCCGCGCGTCCAGCGATGCTGGCGTGACGCAGCCACCTCGTAGTGTCCGGGAAACTCTTCGAACAGGAGGATGTCCGAGACGAGTCCGGCGCGGGCAAAGAGTCCTTCAAAGAGGTCGTGAGAGAGGAGCGCGTTCTCAGGAACCCGGTTCGAAAGGGCGCGCTCGAACGCGTCGACGTCGTAAATGCCTTTGCCGGTGTAGATGCCCTCAGCGAACAGGTCCTGGTACAGGTCGGAGACCGCGAACGCGTAAGGATCGATCCCCCGCGGCCCGGAAAAGAGCCGCTGATAGAGGGTGCCGCCGCCCACGGCGGGCAGCATCGGGGTGACCCCCGGCTGCAGAACGCCGTACCCGTCGATGACGCGGCCGGTTTTGGGATCGAACGCCGGCTCGTTCAACGGATGGGCCATCGTCCCCGCGAGCCACGCCACGTCGTCGCGGGCGAGGCGCGTGTCGGCGTCGAGTGTCACCACGTAGCGCACCCGGTCGGGCGCCTGCACGGTCCTGGCGTCTGCGCCGTTCGGGAGGAACGTCGTATCGCGCGCCCCTCCGAGAAGCCGGTTCAGCTCGTGGAGCTTGCCCCGCTTTCTCTCCCATCCCATCCAGACCCCTTCCGAGGCATTCCGGACGCGCTTTCTGTGGAGGAGGTAAAACCGGGGCAGGCCGGCCGGGCCCGGTCCGTAGCGCGCGTTCAGGTCCGCCATGGCGGAGAGCCCGGACACGAGGAGTGCCTCGTCCCCTTCTCCGATCTCGTCAGGAGAGTCCTCCCAGTCGGAGAGCAGAGCGAAGAAAACCTCCCCTTCTCCGTTGCCCAGGTAGTGCACCTCGAGCCGCTCGATCGCCTCGAGAATCTCCGACTCGTCCGTGAGCAGCACGGGGACGGCCACCAGCGTTCGTGCCTCAACCGGGACTCCGCGCAGAAACTCGAGCTTGGGAAGGCGCCGCGGTCCCAGGATCTCCGTGACGTCCCGGTTCACGACCGAGATCGCCAGCTCCGAAGCAGGAACGAGCGCGAGGAGTGCGAGGAGCCAGAGAGTGGAGACCGGAACGGAGCCGAAACCCGTGATCAGAAGGGGTAGCGCGGCAATGACCGCGGTGAGCAGGAGGACGGTTCCGAGATAACCGGGGGTCGCCCACCGGACGAAGGCGCGGCGGATCTTCTGCGCGAACGGGACCGTGCAGCCGAGCTCATTTTCGAACGCCTCGCGCCCCGAAGAGATCAGGAAATGCCCGGGGTCGCGGAAGCGCGCCGGGGGTTCCGGATCCCGCGGTGCCAGCGCATGCGCCGTCGCGCGGCGCGCGACCTCGGTTTCCGAAAATTCGCTCGTCTTCGCGAGCTCCTCGACCGCGTGCCGGTAGCGGTCGCGAGTCGCGAAATCCATCTCGGCGACGCGCGTGCCTTCCTGGAGCACCGCCTGCACGATGCTGACGCTCTCGAAGAACGCGTTCCAGTCGACGGCGGAGAGAAGCCGCATCGTCGTGATCACGTTCCGGACGCTGACGTGCGTTGCGACCTGCGCCTGCTGCTCGAGCCGCACGAGCTCGTCCGCGTTCAGTCCTTCGGAAGACAACCTCCGGTCGAGCCACTGGAGCGCGGGCGTGACCGCGGGGTCCTGTTCTCTCAGGCGTGAAAGGAGCCGCACGGCAAATTCCCGCCGAAGCGGGACGCGGTCGAGAGCCGCGAGGCGCGACGCCGCGCTCGGTGCCGAGGGGGAAGACGCGGTCCCGACGAGAAACGCGTCGGCAAGGAGGTCGGCCTTTTCCCGCGCGCCATGGCGCTCGTCCATCTCTTCGATCAGGCGGCGAAGGTTCTCGACCAAAACGAGCCGCAGCGAGATCGCGATTGCCCAGAGTTCGCCGATCTTCAGCGTCTGGACGCGCTGATAAGCCGCGATGAAGCGGCGGAGCGTCTCGATCTCGAAATAGCTGTCGGTGTGCGCGATGAAAGCCCACGCGATCGTGAAAACGCGCGGAAAGCCGGCGAAGGGACCCGTCCCGAGCTTCGGCAGCTCCGAATAAAACCCGGACGGGAGGTCCTGACGGATCTCCCGGATCTGCTCTTCGACGAGGTGAAAATTGTCGACGAGCCACTCGGCCGCTGGCGTGATCCCGCCCTCGCGCCGCATCGAGTCGGCAATCGCGCGGTAAGAGGTCAGAAGGACGCGGCTGTTCTCCTCGAGCCGCTTCAGAACGCCGCGTCCCTTACGCTTTCCGGGCAGGACGGAATGAGAGGCCGCCAGCGCTTCCGCGAACTGCTCGAGCCTCTCGGTGGAAAAAATCTCCGCCCGGATGGGCGCCGCCGAGTCAGGAGTCGGGCCGTCGGTCTCCTTCCCGGACGCGATCATCGGACCCCGATCGGAAAACTGCCCCGGGAAATCCGACCGAGGCCGAAACGCCCGGAGAGGTGACGAAAAGAGAGGCGGGAACCCGATGGAAAGGCCAAGTCGGCGATTCTAATGCGGGCAGAACCAGCGGCATCAGCTCCGCGCAGTCAGCGGCCCCTCGCCCCCGGCGCGCGGGAAGAGGGAGTCGAATGGTAGCGAGGCCGCGCTTTTGCCAACCTGGCAGCGAACGAAGGGGCCAGCCGGGCGGTCGAGCCAACAGGCGAGCCGCCCGGCGGTGCCGTTCGCCCGCGGCGAACGGCAGGCCCCGTAGTGAGCGGAGGCGACGGTTGGGCACCGTTCTTGCGGACCCGACCCTCATGCCGCGACTAGTCCGCTTCCTGATTTGTCTCCTTATCGCCTTCGAAGCCGTTCCCGGAACGGCGAGCCCGCGCCGAAAACCTGCTCGAAAGACGCGCGCCACGCAGAAAGCCAGGCCGCGCCTCGACGCCGCCACGGTGAACGACCCCGCGCTCGCGAAACCGGTCGGACCCGGCGCCAGCGGCGCATCGGTGCTGCGCGCGCAGGTTCTTCTGGCACGCGCGCACTTCTCCTCCGGTGAAATCGACTCGAAGTACGGAAGCACTCTGAAGAAGACGATCGCGGCTTTTCAGAAGTCCAAAAGCCTTCCCGAATCCGGTGTCGTGGACGCCGCGACCTGGGCCGCTCTGAATACCGATCCGGCGCCGGTTCTCATCGAGGCGCCGATCGCGCCCGAAGACGTGGCGGGGCCCTTTCAGCCGATCCCGCAGGACATGGCGGAGAAAGCGAAGCTTCCCGCGATGGGATTCGCGTCGCCGCTCGAAGCACTCGCCGAGAAATATCATTCGAGCCCGGAGCTTTTGAAGGCTTTGAATCCCGCGGCTGACTTCGCCGAGGCGGGGCAAGGACTCACGGTCCCCGCCCTCGCCACGTCAATCCCGGGGAAGGCCGCCCGCGTCCGCGTCTCGAAAGACGAGCGTTCGGTGAGCGCGTACGACGACCAGGGACGGATCCTCTCCTGGTATCCGGCCACGATCGGCAGCGAGCACGACCCGCTTCCTCTCGGGGAGTGGAAAATCCAGGGTGTCTCGCGAAATCCCCGCTTTCGCTACAACCCCGCTCTCTTCTGGGACGCCCGCCCGGGTGAGGACAAGGAATGGATCCCAGCCGGACCGAACAATCCGGTCGGAGTCGCCTGGATCGACCTTTCGAAGCCGCACTACGGCATCCACGGGACCCCCGAGCCGGGGCGCATTGGGAAGTCGGAATCTCACGGCTGCATCCGGCTGACAAACTGGGACGTGTGGGAGCTCCAGCAGATGGTTTCTCCGGGAACGCCGGCAGTTCTCGAGAACTGACGTTGAAGGCTCGCGCGGGGCTCATCTTTCTCGCCGGATTCGTCGCGGGAGCGCTCGTCTTTTACTCGATCGCGTGGCGGACCGGAGCGCTCGCACCCGGTCACTGGCTCTCTCGAACAACGCGCGACTTCGCGAGCTCCGCCGCCGCGAACGAGCCCTCTTCGGCTACGGCGCGCCTCCCGACGATCCCCTTTCCCACGCCCACCCTCCCCGCCGCGTCGGTTGAGACGGGAGCCGCGGTTCCGTCCGGCGCCGCGGCGTCCGCGGTCCCGGCGTTTCCTGCGACGATCCCGCTTCCCGTCGAAACGCCGGGTCCCGCCGCGCCCGCGCCCATTGCGGGAGCGCTCGCCGTCTTCGACCTCGGACGTCTCCTTCTGCCGGTGCAGGGCGCCCACATCGCGAACCTCAAAGACAACTTCTCGGAGCGGCGGGGTGGCGGAAGCCGGCCGCACGAGGCGATCGACATCCTCGCGCCCCGCGGGACGCCGGTCCTCGCCGTCGCCGGCGGAAGGGTGGCGAAGCTTTTTACGAGCCAGCAGGGCGGCTTGACCGTTTACCAGTTCGACCCGACGGGCACCTTTGCGTACTACTACGCGCACCTCGACCGCTACGCACCGGGGCTCTTTGTAGGAAAGACTCTCGCCCGCGGCGACCGCGTCGGCGATGTCGGATCCACCGGAAACGCAGCCGCGGATGCACCGCACCTTCACTTCGCGATCTTCCGACTCGGCCCCGAGAAGCACTGGTGGAAGGGCGAGCCCGTCAACCCCTATCCGCTGCTGCTCAAAAGCGAGGAGAGGTAAAAGAGCCAGGGACGCTCCCGGGGTCCCGCGAGTGATCGGCGCGGAAGTTGTTTCAGAAGTCGAAAAGTCCGCTATCCTTAGCCGTCGGCTGTTCGGAGGATCGACCGGTTTCACCGCTCGAGATCGATCCCGCGGCCCTTCCGAGTCTGGAGCTGAAAGCTGGTTAGCTGATAGCCGACAGCTCATAGCTGATAGCTGCTTATGAACGATCGCAAATACGGCCATCGTGGTTACATGGAATCCGACCGGGGCGAGTCGGGGCCTCGGCGCCCGTCAGGCCCGCGGCCGGACCGGCCCGAGGGGCCCCGCGGCCGCGGGGCGGACCAGAACAAGCCGTTCGTCTTCGCCTGCCGCGCATGCGGCGAGAAGCATCGCGACGTAGCCGAGCTCCGGTTCGATACGACTTGCGCGAAATGCGGCTCCGATCTGCACGCGTGCGCGCAGTGCTCGAACTTCGACACCGGAGCGCGGTGGGAGTGCGCGCGGTGGAAGGAGATCCCGGCGCGGGTCCCTTCGAAAAAGCTTCGGAACGAATGCCCTCTCTTTTCGCCCACACGTTCGTTCGACCTGACGGGGACAAGAGCGGCGGAGACGCCGGATACGTCGCGAGCGGCGTTCGACGCTCTCTTCAAAAAGTAAGCCCCGGCTCGCCTCCACCCCAACTCATCTCCACGCCACTCTCGAGAGGCG
>JBDTRB010000005.1:0-65557 GCA_039931865.1 Acidobacteriota bacterium
GTCGTCGCGAAGACGGTCAGAACGAGCGCAACGAAGACGCGCTCGGGAAGGCTTCCCGTAGAGCGTCCGATCGACGCGAAAATGAGGCCGACCTCACCGCGCGGAACCATTCCCGCTCCGATGAAGGCGCGCCGGACTCCTCCCCAGGCGCCCCAACCCGCGGCCATCTTGCCGAGAAACCCGACGACCGTGAGCAGGAGCGCGAGCAGGAGCGAGGCCCTGTTTTCGGCGACGGCGGGGTTCAACAAGGCCACGTTCACCTGCGCTCCGACGAAAACGAAGAACAGCGGGGCGAAGATGTCCACGATCGGCTTCAAGGCGGTGTCGATTTCGTGACGGCGGTTCGTCCGGGCGAGCACGAGTCCGGCGGCAAACGCTCCGATGATCGGCGCCGAGCCGGCCTTCGCGGCTGCGAAGGCCAGCAGCAGAGCCAGAGCAACCGAGGTTCCCACGAGGATGCCACGCACGGCGGCGCGATCGACGACCCTGACGAGCCGCTTTCCGACCGGAATCCCGAGCAGGAGCGCCGCTGCCAGGAAACCGATGGCAAGCCCGGTCGACCTGGCGACCGTCCAGCTCTCGACGGCTCCTCGGTCCGCGATTTGACTCACGACCGCGAGAACCACGAGCCCGAGGACGTCGTCAGCCACCGCGGCTCCCAAAATGATCTGGCCCTCCCGGGTCGCCAGTACCTTCAACTCCCCGAGAATCCTGGCGGTGATGCCAATCGACGTGGCCATCAGGGCCGCGCCGACGAACACCGCCGCAAGCGTCGGGTAGCCGAGCAACCTCATGACCAGAAAGCCTCCTCCGAAAGGGAGCACCATCCCGAGCAGCGCGACGAGCACGGCCGGGCCTCCTACGCGAGCGAGCTCCCCGAGATCGGTCTCGAGCCCCACTTCGAAGAGCAGCAGCATCACGCCGATCTCGGCGAGCAGAAAGATCCCCTCCGAAAGCGGCACGAGACCCAGAACAGAGGGCCCGAGCGCCACGCCCGCCAGGAGCTCTCCCAGAACGGCGGGCTGACCGAACCGCTCGACGATCTCTCCGAAAAGCTTCGCGCCGACGAGCGCCGCAGCGAAGGCGAGCAGAAATCCCGGGTCGAGATGATGCTCCACGCGGGAATCCTATCCGGAGGCGACGCGATGGGACGAGAGTCGGGAGAGACTACCTGAGCGACTCAGCGCCGCTTCCAGAGCCGACTGAACCGCGAGGCCCCGGGCGAGTCGCATCGTCGTGCGAGTCGCATCGTCCTGAGTGTTTACCGGATCCACGAGGCCGAACGGGCGACGGGAGTGACGCCGGGCCGGCGGGCGAACATTTCGCGGGGCTGACCTTCGCGTTCTCGCGAGATCAGCGCGCGCAAGCGCGAATCACTTCACCGCCCCCGTCGTCATCCCGGAGATGAAGTAGTCGAGCGAGAGCGCGTAGACGATCACGACCGGGATCGAGCCCAGCACCGCGGCGGCCATGAGCGGGCCCCAGAAATAGACGTCGCCGCGCACCATGTCCACGGTAATCCCGACCGGCAGCGTGCGGTTCACGGTTGAGCTGATGAAGGTCAGCCCGTAGACGTACTCCTGGAAAGACAGCGTGAAGGCGAAGATCGCCGCCGTGATGATCCCGGGCAGTACCACCGGGATGACGACGAGCCTGAGCATCTGCATCCGCGTCGCGCCGTCTAAAAGAGCCCGCTCCTCGATCTCCTTCGGGACGCTTCGGAAGAAGCCCATGAGCAGCCACGTGCAGAACGGGACGGTGAACGTCGGGTAGGTCAGGATGAGCGACCAGATCGTGTTGTCGATCTTCAGCGCACCGACGAACTGGGAGAACGGGATGAAGAGGATGGTCGGCGGGATCAGGTACGTCAGGAAGATCACGATCCCGAGCATCCGGTTCCCGCGGAAGTCGAGCCGCGCGAGGGCGTATGCGGCGGGCACCGCGAGAAGCAGCGTGATCAGCATCACGACGAGCCCGGTGATGAGGCTGACCCGCAGCCACCGGTAGAAGGGCGTCGAGACGAGATACCGGTAGTGCGTGAGACTGGGGCTCGCCACTTCGATGAACCCGATCACCTCGTTCGGATGCGCGATCGATCCGGAGGGCACGCGGATCGCCGCGAGCTTTCCGTCCACCGGGCTCTCGACTTTCCGGGAGCCGATGAACGCGATCGGCTCCGGGTTCCGCACACTGTCGCTGCGGGTGGTCGCCGCGCCGGACGCCACCTTCCACTGGATGACGCCTTCCGGGAACGAAGCCGGAACGATGATGTCCTTGTGGTACGGCCGGTGGGTGTTGCCGTCGACGTTCGAGAACCAGAACGGGTTGCGCTTCAAGTCGTACAGGTTCGGATCCGCCTTCAGCGAGGTAATGAGCATCCAGTAGAAGGGGAACAGGGCGAAGGCGAGAAACGGCGCGAGGCCCGCGTACGAGATGAGCGAGGGCCGGATCCGGCGCCAGAAGAGATACCCGCGCGAGCTCATGCTTCCCGCCGCAGGAACTGGAGCATGAAGAACACCATGATGGCCATGATGGGGAACATGAAAAGTGACGTCGCAGCGCCCTTTCCGAGGTAGCCCGCGTTCACGCCGAGCTGGTACGCGTACGTCGCGAGCACCTGCGTCTGGTCGTAGGGGCCCCCCTTGGTGATGATCCAGATCGTGTTGAAGTCGGTGAACGAGAAAATCACCGAGAACAGCAGGGAGACCATCAGGATCGGCCGCACCATCGGCGAAATGATGTGAACGAAGCGCTGAAAGCCGTTTGCTCCTTCGAGCTTCGCGCGCTCCAGGATCTCGTCGGGAATCGCGGTCAGGCCCGCCAGGATGATGATGGTCGTGAACGGGAAGCCGCGCCAGACGTTCACCGCGATGACGGACAGCATCGCGAAGTCCTTGTCGCCGCGGAAGTTGATGATGTGCTGCGGGGAGAGAAAGCCCCAGTGCACCAGGCACCAGTTGATGACGCTGTAGGTCGAGTCGAGGATCCATAGCCACGCCTGCGCGCTGATGGCGATGGGGATGACCCACGGGATCACGACGAGCCCGCGCAGCAGGCGCCGTCCACCGAACTTGCGGTTCAAGAGGAGGGCGCAGGGCACGCCGATCAGCAGCTTCAGGATCTCGGTCCCGAACGTGTATTTGAACGTGTTCTTCAGGGCGAGAAGGAAGTTCGGGTCCTGGAGGACTCCGGTGCCGTGGATGTCGACGCGCGTCTTCGCGGGCACGAGCAGCTTTTTCGCCGCGAGGTCCACGGCGGCGCGGGTCTTGAACGTCCCCAGCGTGATCGAGGACTCCTTCGCGTGGGCGACGACTTCCGCCTGACCGCCCGCGGTACGCACGTTCCAGTCCGTGTCCTGGAGGATCGTCGACGCGGCGAACGTGGCGTCGTCCTCCTTGGCCATGTCGAGGAGCGGAATGGATTTTCCGGCGGCCGCAATCGCTGCGCGCGATCCTCCTCCGGGAGCGGCGGAGGTCTCGATCTTGAAGCCGGCGCGGCCGGCGAGAAATGCGCGGGCAGCGGCTTCGGAGGGGAATCTCCCGATCACGAAGTCGTTCGCGAGCAGGTCGTAACTCTGGATCTTCGAGTAATTCGCCGTTCCGATGTAGCTCCACTTCTGGTTGCCGGCCTGGGCGTCGGAAAGCGACAGGTAGATCGACATGCCGAACGGGTAGGCGATGAAGAGGGCGAGGTACAGGGCGGCGGGCAGCACGAGCGCATACCCGAGCGGCGCCTCGCGGTCGAAGAGCCGCGCGCGCGGTTTTCGCGGCGGCGCGGGGGCTGCCGCGGTCGGTTCAAGAGGAGGCGCCGCGCTCAGAGAGTCGCCTCCGTCTCGCCGTCGAAGAGGTACGCGCGGTTCATGTCGAACCACAGATCCACGCGGTCGCCCTGTCGCACACCGGCGTGGATCTCGGTCTCCATCTGGAAGGTGCCCGCCTCGCCGCGCGCCGTGACCACGACGCGGTGGCCGAGCGGCTCGACGACCTCGATGACCGCGGGGACTTTTGCCGGGCTCGCAACGGCGGCCCACGCGAGATCGGAGAGGGCGCGGCCGCTCTGTGCCACGGAAATGTGCTCGGGCCGTATCCCGAACGAGACTTTCCTTCCCACGCGGGACGCGAGCTCTGGCCGTGGGAGCTCAAGCCGAAGGTCGCCGGGGAGCGCGAGCGCCACTCCGGAACCCTCAGCAATGAGCTCCCCTTCGAAAAAATTCATCGGCGGGCTGCCGATGAATCCGGCGACGAAACGGCTCGCGGGCCGGTCGTAGACCTCGAGCGGCGTGCCCACCTGGCAGATCACGCCGGCGTTCATGATGACGATCCGGTCTCCCATCGTCATCGCTTCGACCTGGTCATGGGTCACGTACACCATCGTGGACTGCACGCTCTGGTGCAGCCTCTTCAATTCCGTGCGCATGTGGACGCGGAGCTTCGCGTCCAGGTTCGAGAGGGGCTCGTCGAAGAGCAGCACGCCCGCCTGGCGGCAGAGGGCCGCTCCCACGGCGACCCGCTGCCTCTGGCCGCCGGAGAGCTGCCGCGGCTTGCGGTCGAGATGGTCCGCGAGTCCCAGGATTTCCGCGACCTCGCGGACCCTCTGATTGATCTGGTCGCGCGGCATGCCGCGCAGACGGAGAGAAAAAGACATGTTCCGCGCGACCGTCATGTGCGGATAAAGCGCGTAGCTCTGGAAGACCATCGCGATGTCGCGATCGCGGGGAGGGAGATGCGTGACCGAGTGGCCGCTGATCCGGATGTCGCCGCCGGAGACTTCCTCGAGGCCCGCGATCATCCGAAGAGTGGTCGTTTTTCCACACCCGGAGGGGCCGACCAGGATCACGAATTCCTTGTCGCGAATGGTCAGGTCGATTCCGGCGACCGCCAGGACGTCACCGAATCGCTTCTCCACCCGCTCGAGGACGACTTCGGCCATGGGGCAGATTTACGAGGAGGGGAGAGGCCAAACGCCGGGAAGGAGGCGAAATACCACCCCCGCCCGGCGCCCGGCGCGCACCTTCAGACGCTAAACCGCCCGCAACTTCTGTTCCGCGTCTTCCATCGCCGCGCGGGGCGACTTGCCCTTGGCGACTTCCGCGAACATTGTCGGCACGATGAACTTGGCGTACATGGTGGTCGCCGTCTTCGTCATCGGGCCGGGATAGCCGATGAACTTCACGTCGTTCTGAAAATCCTGCAGAAGCTCGAGCTTCGGCTCGTGTCCGAGAACCGGCATCGGCTTATTCCAGAACGCCTTCAGCATCGGATGGTTGTAGCCGGTGGAAGCCTCCATGCCCTTCAGGCCCGCGGCATTCATCGCGTAGAGAAATTCCTTGCCGAGATCCTGCGCCTTGGAGAAGTTGTAGATGCCGTATGACATCGTGCGGGCGCCGTTGACACGCCCGGCGGGACCGAGGGGCGTCTTGACGACTTCGAGATTCTTGTAGACGTCCGGGTTGTCTTTGGCGGCCGTGCGATACGCGCTGATGGGATTGCAGACCAGCGAGCCCTTACCCGACGCGATGAAACGGTTGTTGGAGGTGTCGTCCCACGAGAGAACCTCGTCCGTCATGGTCTCCTTGAAGAACTGTTCGCCGAACTTCAGGACGTCGACGATCTCTTTCTTGCGGAAGTTGACCTTTCCGTCCTTGTCATAGAGGTACGCCTTGAACGAAAGCATCAGCGGGAGGAGGTTGTCGTTGGCGTCCGGGGTCTGCGAGAAGGGGATGCCGAAGGGATAACCCGCCTTCTTCAGCTTCGCTCCCGCGGTGATCAGGTCCTGCCAGGTGGTCTTCTCCGTGTAGTCCGCCCCGACCTGGTTGAAATAGGCGCGGTTGATGATGAACGGATAAGCGATGTACCACGAGGGCACCGCCAGCCATTTTCCGCGCACCATGCCGATGTCCTTCGCCTCGGGAAGCCACCCGCCGAATTCCTTGCCGAGCCGGTTCGCGACGTCGGACACATCGACCAGGATCTGGTCGTAGAGCCAGGCGCCCGTGCCGTTCAGATGGAACACGTCGTGGCCGCCGCGCCGCGAGATGTCGGCGGCGATCGCCGTCGGCAGGTCGGCGGTGGCGACGTAGTCGACCTCGACCCGGCACTTGTTCTTCTCGCCGAACTCCTTCGCGAACACGTCGAAATACTTGTCGTAGTCAGGGACGAAATGTTTCCAATGGACGACCTTGAGCACCCGGTCCTGCGCAAAGGCGTTGCGGACGAACACCGTCGGCGCCGCGAGGGCCGCGCCGGCCGCCAGTGTCGCCTTCAGGAATTCCCGCCGGCCGATCCCGGAACCGCTCTCTTTTTTCGGACGATCCTTCATGGCGTCTCCCTCTCTGGAGCCATCGGGCGGATGACCCCGACCTGACACAGGGACTTCTTCGATTGCGCCGAATCGTATGCCACTCACCCTGCATCCCGAAGCCAAAAAGCAAGGCCGGCGCCGGACCGGCGTGCCGCGCCCGCTGATGTAGTCTCGAAGGGGTTTTGGCGGGGAGGAGACCATGGCGAGCGGAGTTCAGGTCCTCGGAAGATCGCCCGCATCCGCGAAAACGGTCCTGTCGGACGGCGCTCTGGCCTTCGTCGAGTCCCTGGCGCGGCGGTTCGAGCCGATACGCCAGGACCTTCTGGCGAGGCGGGCACAGCGGCAGGCGCGTTTCGACGCCGGGGAGCTGCCGGACTTCCCTTCCGAAACCGAATCGATCCGGCGGGATGACTGGAGGGTCGCGCCGGCGCCTCCGGACCTCGAGCGCCGCTGGGTCGAGATCACGGGACCGGTCGAGCGCAAGATGATGATCAACGCGTTGAACTCCGGCGCCGACGTATTCATGGCCGACTTCGAAGACTCGCTTTCGCCCACCTGGGAGAACGTGGTCACGGGGCAGATGAACCTGATCGACGCGGTCCGGGGGGAGATCTCGTGGGACAGCCCCGAGGGCAGGAGCTACCGCCTCAATCCGCAGGTCGCGACGCTGCTCGTGCGGCCCCGCGGCTGGCACCTCCCCGAGAAACACGTCGAGGTCGACGGGAAGCCGATTTCCGCGAGCCTGTTCGACTTTGGCCTGTACGTCTTCCACAACGCGCGCGAGCGCATCGCCCGGGGCACGGCGCCGTACTTCTACCTGCCGAAGATGGAGAGCCCGCTCGAGGCGCGCCTGTGGAACGACGTCTTCCTGCTCGCGCAGGAGAAGCTCGGAATCCCGCGCGGCACCTTCCGCGCGACCGTGCTCGTCGAGACGTTTCCCGCGGCGTTCGCCATGGAGGAGATCCTCTGGGAGCTGAAGGAGCACGCGAGCGGCCTGAATGCCGGCCGGTGGGACTACCTCTTCTCGACGATCAAGAGCCTGCGTGAGCGCAAAGACCTCGTGCTGCCCGAGCGCGCTCAGCTGACGATGACGGTCCCTTTCATGCGGGCGTACACCGAGCTTCTGGTTGCGACGTGCCACCGCCGCGGCGCGCACGCGATGGGAGGCATGGCGCCGTTCATCCCGAGCCGGAAAGACCCAGAGGCCAACGAAGTCGCGCTCGCGAAAGTGCGCCAGGACAAGCAGCGCGAAGCCTCCGACGGTTTCGACGGAACGTGGGTCGCGCATCCCGGCCTCGTCGGAATCGCGCGAGAGGTCTTCGAGAAGACGCTGGCCGGCCGGCCGAATCAGAAGGAGCGGCTTCGCGACGACGTGAGAACGACCGCCTCCATGCTCGCCGACACGCGCGTCCCCGGCGGCTCTGTGACAGAAGCCGGGTTTCGGAACAACGTGAACGTCGCCCTCCAGTACCTGAGCTCCTGGCTGCAGGGCAACGGCGCCGCGGCGATCTTCAACCTCATGGAGGACGTTGCCACCGCGGAAATCTCCCGCTCCCAGCTCTGGCAATGGATCCACAACGGCGCATCGCTCTCGGACGGCACCCGCGTGACGCTCGAGCTCTACCGGAAGGTGCGGTCCGAGGAGATGGCCGCGCTCGGCGGAGACGGTGGTGGAGCCGGGCGGCTCGGAGAGGCCGCGAAGATCTTAGACGAGCTGGTCGAGAGTCCGCGCTTCACCGAGTTCCTGACGTTTCCGGCGTATCGCCTCCTGGAGTAGCGCGCATGGAAGGACTTCGGGCATGAGCGCCTCCTCGTCCGCGGTCCCCGAGCGCGTCCTGGCAGGCATGGCCGCGATCGTCGGAAAGAGCCACTGCGTCAGCGAGCCCGCGCAGCTGCGGACGTACGAGAGCGACGGTCTGGCCAGCTTTCGCGTCACGCCCGGGCTGGTCGTTCTGCCGGCGTCGACCGCAGAGGTCGCCGCCGTCGTGCGTCTCGCGGCGGATGCCGGGCTTCCGATCGTGGCGCGCGGGGCCGGGACCGGGTTGTCCGGCGGAGCGCTCCCGGTGACCGGATGCGTCGTCATCGGCCTCGCCCGCATGAAGAAGATCCTCGAGGTCGATTACGAGAACGAGTGGATGCGGGTCGAGCCGGGCGTGATCAATTTGGACGTCAGCAAACGAATCTCTTCCGAGGGCTACTACTACGCGCCGGATCCTTCCTCGCAGAGCGTCTGCACGATCGGCGGAAACGTCGCGGAGAACTCCGGCGGAGCGCACTGCCTGAAATACGGTTTCACGGTGAATCACGTCCTCGGGGCCCGGATCGTCCTCGGCGATGGCTCGGTCCTCGATCTTGGGGGGCCGGTCGGTGACGCTCCCGGATATGACCTGCTCGGCGTCCTCGTCGGAAGCGAAGGGATGCTCGGCATCGTTACCGAGGTCGTGCTGCGGATCCTCCGGAAGCCCGAAGCGACGCGCACCTTCTTCGCGACGTTTCCTTCGACCGACGAAGCCGGTCACGCCGTGTCGGCGATCATCGCGTCCGGGATCGTGCCGGCGGCGATCGAGATGATGGACCGGCTGGCGATCGTGGCCGCGAAGGCCGCGACCGGCCTGGACTGGCCCGACGTCGGCGCCGCCCTGCTGATGGACGTCGACGGGCCGCTGGCGGAAGTCGAGCACACCTCGGAATCGGCGACGCGCCTCGCCGCCGCCGCCGGCGCGATCGAGATCCGCCGCCCCCGGGACGAGAACGAGCGGCAGCTGATGTGGAAGGGGCGCAAGAGCGCGTTCGCCGCCGTGGGACGCATCAGCCCGAACTACATCGTGCAGGACGGCGTCATCCCGCGCTCGTCGATCGCGCCGGTGCTCCGGGAGATCGAGGCGCTCGCGGTCGCCGCGGGGCTGCGGGTCGCGAACGTCTTTCACGCGGGGGACGGAAACCTGCATCCCCTCGTCCTCTACGACGCGCGCGTTCCGGGAGAGGAGAAGCGCGCCGAGGAGCTCGGCGGGGAAATCCTCCGCATCTGCATCCGTTCGGGGGGATCGATCACGGGCGAGCACGGCGTCGGCGCCGACAAGGCGCCCTACATGGCGGAGATGTTCGGCGAGGGAGATCTCGACACGATGGGCCGCGTGCGCTGCGCGTTCGACCCGGCGAACCGGTTCAATCCCGGGAAGGTGTTCCCGACTCCGCGGCTGTGCGGAGACCGGCCGGGGCCTTATCGTCCGCATCCGACGGAGCTTTCGGGGGAGGCGGGACGGGGATGAGAAAAGGGTTGAAGGTTCAGCGTTCCGCGTCTGAAGTCTCGGCGCTCTGGAGCCTCCTCTGAACCTGACTGTTCGAGAAGGGCTCGAGAGTGACGCGGTGCTCGGCATCCGGCCGAAGCTCGTTTTTTCCCCGGGCGGCGTCGAAGAGGCGGCGGAGGTCATGGCGCAATGCGCGCGCGACGCGGCCAGGCTTCTCTTCGTCGGGGGCGGCACGGACCTCGACGCGGGCCAGCCCCCCGAGAGCATCGACGCGGTTCTCCGCACGGGGGGGCTCGGGCGCATTCTCGAGCACGCGCCGTCGGATCAGATCGTCGTCGCCGAGGCGGGGGTCCCGCTCGCTGCCCTGCAGAGGGCGGTCGGCGCGCACGGACAGAGACTCGCCCTCGACCCGCCCTGGCCCGAGCGCGCGACGCTCGGCGGCCTGGTCGCGACAAACGCATTCGGTCCTCTGCGCGCGCGGTACGGCTCGATCCGTGACCTGATCATCGGCGTGTCGATCGTGCGCGCGGACGGCATCCTGTCGCGCGGCGGCGGGAAAGTCGTGAAAAACGTCGCTGGCTTCGACATCCCGAAACTCATGGTCGGCTCGCTTGGCACGCTGGGACTCATCTCGACGGTGACCTTTCGGCTCCATCCGCTTCCGGAGACTTCGGCAATGGTCGTGGTCCCGGGCTGCTCCGCCGCGCTCCTCCGGAAGCTCGTCCGCGAGATGCGCCGCGCGCAGCTCGAGCCCGCGTCCGCCGTCGCGATCCTGTCGGGGCCGGGTGTCTTCGACCTGGGGGTCCAGTTCGAAGGGTTCGCCGCGGGAGTCGATCAGCAGCGCGAGCGTTTCCTGGCGCTCATGGGACCGGGCACGCGCGCCGAGGTTGTCGACGCCGGCGGCCGCGCGGCGTTTCAGACGCGCCACGACGCGGTCCGCGGCGCTCACTCGCTGCGGGCAAAGATCACGGCGCCCCGCTCCGAGGTGGAGGCCGTTTCGTCGGAGGTCGTGGAGAAGGTCCTAGACGCCCTCGAGAGCGGGGGCGCCGTCTGGTATCCGACTTTCGGAATCGGCTTTCTCGGCGGAGACGCCCGCCCCGGGAGCAGCGAGCCCCCCGCTTCCGCTTCGGCGCTTCTTTCCGCCCGGTCCGTCCTCGCGCTTCTCGGCGGGTCCCTCACGGTCCAGGCGGCGCCGGCGCCGATCCGGTCCCGCCTCGACGCGTGGGGAGAGCGGCCCCAATCCTGGCCGTTGCAGCAGGCCATGAAGTCGCGCCTCGACCCGGACGGGCGCCTCGCTCCCGGCCGCTTCGTCGGAGGGCTGTAGCGTGGTCGTCGAGAGCGGACCGCATGGTCTCCAGCCCGTGACGGAAGAGGGCGCGCCCCCCCGAACTGGCGGCCGCACGCTGATCGACGATTGCGTCCACTGCGGGTTCTGCCTGCCCGCGTGTCCGACCTACAACTCGTGGAGCGAGGAAATGGACTCGCCGAGGGGGCGCATCGACCTGATGCGCGGGCTCGCGGAAGGCAAGCTCACGTTCACGGACACGGTCGTGGCGCATTTCGACCGCTGCCTCGGGTGCATGGGCTGCCTGACGGCGTGCCCCTCCGGAGTGCGGTACGACGTTTTGATCGAGGAGACCCGCGCCGCGATCGAGAAGGACTACCGCCGCCCGATCGGCGATCGCCTCTACCGTGGGTCCCTCTTCCTTCTTTTCCCGTATCCCGCGCGGCTGAAGGTGGTTCGGAGACTGCTGGCGCTCTACTCGGCCGTCGGGCTGCGCCGGCTTGTCCACGCGTCCGGCCTGCTCACGATCCTTCCGCGCCGGCTCGCGCAACTCGAGGCGTTGATGCCGCCGGTGCGGAGGGACGCGCCCTCCTCCGACCTGCCGGAGAAAACCGCCGGCGCCGCTCCCGTCCGAGCCCGCGTCGGACTCGTCGCCGGCTGCGTGCAGCGGATATTCTTTCCCGAGGTGAACCAGGCGACTGTCCGCGCGCTCTCGGCCGAAGGGTGCGATGTGTCGGTCCCTGAGGGGCAGGGGTGCTGCGGCGCGCTGTCCATGCACGCCGGGCGGGACGGCGAAGCGCTCGCGTTCGCTCGCGGCCTGATCGCGCACTTCGAGAACCGGAACCTCGACGCGATCATCGTGAACGCGGCGGGCTGCGGCTCGCACCTGAAGGACTACGGGCGCCTTCTGGCGGTGGATCCCGCGTGGGCGGAGCGCGCGGCGGCGTTTTCCTCGCGCGTGCGCGACGTCTCGGAGTTCCTCGCGGCCCTCGGCCCCGCGGCGACGCGTCACCCGCTGCCGCTGCGCGTCGCGTATCACGACGCCTGCCATCTCGCGCATGCGCAGCGCGTCCGCGATCAGCCGCGGGATCTCCTCCGGGCAATCCCCGGCCTGGAGATCCTGGAAGTCCCGGAGGGCGACCAGTGCTGCGGAAGCGCCGGGATTTACAACCTGACGGAGCCCGCGAGCGCGGACGAGATCGGCCGGCGAAAGGCCGCGAACGTGCTTTCCACGGGAGCCGACCTTCTCGCGAGCGCGAACCCCGGATGCACGCTTCAGATCCAGACGATCCTGAGAGAGCAGGGGAGTGAGATCCGTGCCGCGCACCCGATCGAGATTCTCGACGCCTCCCTCCGGGGCGTCTCATTTCCCGCCCGATGACGGAGCGCTCTGCCGGGCCGCCCAAAGCGCGCGTCCTGCTGGTGGACGCCGACGCCGCACTCCGGGAAAACCTTCAGCGAGTTCTGCAGATCGACGGCTACGAGGCTTCGGAAGCCGCCTCGTGCGCGGTGGCCCTCGAGTCCTTTCGCGCGTCGCGCCCCGACCTGACCGTCCTCTCCGCGCAGCTTCCGGACGGCTCCGCGGTCGACCTGCTGCGCGAGATTCGAAAGATCGACCCTGCGGCTTCGAGCGTCGTCCTCGCCCGATACGAGGACCTGGAGCTCGCGGCTCTCGCCCTGCAGGAAGGCGCCGAGCAGTTTCTGACCAAGCCCGTCCACCTGGCCGCGTTTCTCCTCGTGGTCGACCGTGTGCTCGAGAACGCACGCAACCGGCGGAGGGCGATGCGGGAGGCGGCCCGGAGCGCGCGCGAGCGCATCGACCCGTTTCGCGGAAGCGGTGCGGCCATCCGCGTGCTCGCGGACCGCGCACGCCGGGTCGCGGACGCGGGCGCGCCGATCCTGATCCACGGGGAGACGGGAACGGGCAAGGGAGTGCTCGCCGCGTGGATCCACCGGAACGGACCGCGCTCCGAAGAATGCTTCCTGGACCTGAACTGCGCGGGCCTGTCACCCGAGTTTCTGGAAAGCGAGCTCTTCGGCCACGAGAAGGGAGCGTTTACCGGGGCCGCGGCTGCCAAGCCGGGGCTCCTCGACGTCGCCCACCGCGGGACGCTTTTCTTAGACGAGATCGGCGACGTTCCTCTCTCCGTCCAGCCGAAGCTCCTCAAGGTGCTCGAAGAGAAAAAGTTCCGCCGGCTCGGAGACGTCCGGGAGCGGCAGGTGGACATCCGTCTCGTCGCCGCGTCCCACGAGAACCTGGCGTCGCTGGTCGAGAAAAAGCACTTCCGGCCGGACCTGTACTTCCGGATCAACACCGTCATCCTCGAGATCCCCCCGCTGCGTGAGAGGCCGGACGACATCGCGGATCTCGCCGCTTCCCTTCTGGACGACATCTCGCGAGACCTCGGCCGGGACGCGGTGCGGCTCAAGCCCGCCGCGGTTACCAGCCTCTGCGCTTACGAGTGGCCCGGCAACGTCCGCGAGCTGCGGAACGTCCTCGAGCGCGCCATGCTCCTCGGCCACGGAACCGAGATCGGACCGGCCGAGCTCGGGCTCGGGGCGCCCCGGCTTCAGGACCCGGCGGGCCGGCGCGACCTGAGCCTCCTGGAGACCGAGAAGGACCTGATCAGGCGGGCGCTCGAGCTCGAAGGCGGGCGCGTCGAGCGGGCCGCGACTTCGCTCGGAATCTCGCGCAGCTCGCTCTACCAGAAGATCCGCAGATACGGACTCGCGGTTTCGAAGACCTGATCGCATCGCTCGTCGTCCAGGAACTGGAACGTTGTCGTCCGGAATCCGCACACAAGCGCGCTCCTTCCGGCACTCTGACGAGCGAATTCACTGAAAACAGAAGGCATCGTTCGAACCGTCCGCCGCGCGCCCCGTGGTCATCGGCTTGCTCTCTCTCCCTGCGTGGGCCAATACAAGGAGGCGGTCATGACGGAGACGAAGCTGCAGGTGGTGAAGAGCCGGAGTCCCTGGAGCGAAGGGTGGATGGGCGTCGCGATGGGCATCACGCTGATCGGCTCGGCGCTGCTCACGATGGGAGGAACGTCCTCGAAGGCTCCCGCGACCCGCGAGACGTCTTCCGCGAGCGCCGCCGCCTCCGCCGACAGCGGTCGGGCCCTTACGGCGGATGCGGATGCGGACCGGGACACCCTGGATCTGCAGCTCGACTGAATCGGCGGCCTTCCCGGGACGAGAGCACGCAGGCTCTCGTCCCGGGCGTCCCGGGTGTAGGTTGCCTCCCGGGCCGGAAGACCGGTTTAGACAGGAGGGGTAGCCGATGCCGCTGGTCCGAGTCTCGATTCGCGAAGGACAGCCTCCCGCCTTCCGCGCCGCCATTGGAGACGGGATCCACCGCGCGATGGTCAGGACGATCGATATCCCGCCGGACGACCGCTTCCAGATCTTTTCGGAACACCGGGAAGACGAGCTGATCTACGACCCGGGCTATCTCGGGATCGCGAGAGGCGCGGGGTTCCTCGTCATTCAGATCACCTTGAACGGCGGGCGAACGCTCGAAAAAAAGCGCGCGCTCTACGCGGCGATTGCCGAGAATCTTGCGGCCGATCCGGGCGTCCGGCCGGAGGACATCCTGGTGACGCTCGTCGAAGTGTCGAAGGAGGACTGGTCGTTCGGGAAGGGACTCGCGTCCTACGCGTCGCCTCCGTCGCTTCCGCTCACTCCCTGACGTGCTTTCGCCGCGTCGCGGCGAAGGCACCGGCGAGCGGCTCGGCCGGATGCGGCCTTCGACCGCTCGCCTCGTCCCTCCGTTCGCTGCGGCTCCCGCCCCGAGAGGCTCCTCCCTCCCTCTGGTCGGGAGACTCCTCTCGGGGCGAGCGTAGCCACCATCTCGCCGAAAGCGCAGCTCTGCGCGCTCTCCCCGCAAGCCGGCGAGAGGGTGGGGCGATGGGCGGAGGATTCAGCCCGACGGGCCTCGTCTCGAGGTACGGATGAATTCCTGCCCTCAGCGATAATCGAGCCCTTGGCGAAATCCTCCGGCGCCCCGACGGTTCACAAGTTTGGCGGAGCCTCGCTCGCCGACGGGAAAGCGCTCGCGCATGCGTTGTCCCTGGTGGAGTCCGCCTCCCGGCCTGCGGTGGTGGTCGTCTCGGCCTTTGCCGGGGTCACGGACGCGCTCCTCGCGATCGCGCGTGCGGAGTCGTCCGGTGATTCCTCCGGCAGGGATCGCGCCCGGGCGCTGCGGGATCGTTACCGCGCGGCCGCGAAGCTCGTGGTCCGCGATCAAGCCGCGCGGCGCCGGGTCCTCGGAGAGGTCGACCGTTCCTTCGCGGAGGTCGAAGCGCTCGTCGGCGCACCGCGATTTCTGAGGGAGCTGTCGTTGTCCGGCGTCGACCACATCCTCGTTCGCGGCGAGCAGCTCGCGGCTCTGGTCTTCGCGGCAGGTCTCGCCGATCGTGGCATTCGCGCCGAATACGTGGACGCCGTCGGGATGATCGCGACCGACGGACGTCCGGGACAGGCGTTCCCGGATCTTCCCTCGACCGACCGCAAGGTGCGCGCGCGGCTCCGGCCGCTTCTTCTGGGAGGAACGATTCCGGTCGTTCCGGGCTTTGTCGGCACCGGCTCGGACGGCCGCCCGGTGACGCTCGGGCGCGGCGGGTCCGACCTGACCGCAACCCTGATAGGACGGGCTCTCGCCGCCCGCGCCGTCCTGCTCTGGAAGGACGTTCCCGGGTTCCTGACGGCGGATCCGCGGGTTGTATCCGACGCGCGTGTGATCCAGCAATTGAACGTGCGGGAGGCGGCAGAGCTCGCCTATTACGGCGCAAGAGTCCTGCAGCCCCGCGCCCTGATCCCGCTCGCCGGCCGCAGAGTCCCCGTTTTCGTCCGTCCGTTCGACGAACCTGAACGCGGCGGGACCGAGATTTCCCGGCGCCGCACTCTTCCCGGCTATCCCGTGAAAGCGATTTCCGCGATGAGCGCCCAGGCGCTCGTGACGGTCACCGGCAACGGCATGCTGGGAGTCCCCGGTATCGCGGCGCGGACCTTCGCCTCTCTTCAGCACGAAGGAATCTCCGTTTCGCTCATCTCCCAGGCTTCCTCCGAGCACTCGATCTGTCTGTCGGTGCCCGCGGACCACGCGGACGCCGCGCGGCGGAGTCTCGAGTCGGCGTTTTCCGGCGAGCTCGCTCGCGGGGAGCTCGACCGCGTCGACGTCGCGCCCGATCTCGCCACGATCTCGGTGGTGGGTCTCGGCATGGCGGGAACTCCCGGGATTGCGGCCCGTGTCTTCACGCCGCTCGCGCGCGCCGGGATCAACGTCGTCGCGATCGCCCAGGGGTCCTCGGAGCTCAACATCTCGTTCGTGGTGTCGTCCGCGCAGGCCGCGGAAGCGCAGAGACGGATCCACGAGGCGTTCCAGCTGTCGAAGATCGGGGGAGGGGCGGCCGCCGAAGACACCCGGGCGGACGTTGTCCTGCTCGGGTTCGGTCAGGTCGGCCGCACCCTCGCGCGACTTCTCGCCACGCGCGGAAAGCGCCTTCGCCTGGTCGCGGTGATCGACCGCGGCGGGCTTCGGTTTCAGCCCGGCGGCTTCTCGGCGCCCGCGGTCGCCCGGCTGGTCTCGGCGAAGGCGCGAACGGGCTCGGTGGCCGTGGCAGGGGAGCGGCGCCCCCCTCACGCCGCGCTTTCCGCGCTTGCCGCGCTCGCGGAGCACGCGCTGTCCCGCCCGATCCTGGTGGACGTGACAGCGGAAAATACGGCGGCGCTGCTCGAGGAAGCGGCGCGCGCCGGCTTCGACCTGGTGCTCGCGAACAAGCGGCCGCTCGCAGGCCGCAGCGAGGAAGCGCGGCGCGTCCACGCGGCGGTCGAGCGGAACGGGCGGAAGATGCGCTTCGAAGCGACCGTCGGAGCGGGACTTCCGGTCCTCGACACGTGGCGCAAGTTGGTCGAGTCGGGCGACCGCGTTCTGAAGATCGAAGGCTGCCTTTCGGGGACGCTCGGGTTTCTGCTGACGGAGGTCGGCAAGGGCCGCCGGTTCTCTGAGTCGCTCCTGATGGCGGTCCAGCGCGGGTACGCCGAGCCGGACCCGCGGGAGGACCTGTCGGGCGCCGATGTCGGAAGAAAGGCGCTGATCCTGGGGCGCCTTCTCGGATACCCGGGAGAGCCGGACTCCGTGCCCGTCGAGAACCTGGTTTCCGAGCGCGCGCGGCGCCTCCCACTCGCCCGGTTCCTCTCTCAGCTGGCATCCGGCGACGCGGAATGGGAGAGGCGCGTCGCCGCCGCCCGCTCCCACGGAGGGGTGCTTCGGTATGTCGCGTCGGTGACGCGCCGCCGCATCCGGGTGGGGCTCGTCGAGGTCGCGCCCGGCGAGCCGTTCGCGAGCCTCTCCGGCACGGACAATCAGGTGGCGTTCACGACCACGCGCTATCGCTCCAATCCGCTGATCATCCAGGGGCCGGGCGCCGGCCTGGAGGTCACCGCGGGCGGGATCTTCAACGACGTCGCCATGATTGCCGGCGCATGAGGGGATTCCGTGCGTTCGCCCCGGCGACGGTCGCGAACATGGGACCGGGGCTCGACATCCTCGGACTGGCGCTTTCCGGAGCGGGCGACGTGGTCACGGCGTTTCCCGCGCCGGGAGGGGAGCTCGTCCTCCGGAGCTCCGGCCATCCCGAGCTGTCGGTGGACCCGGAGCGCAATACGGCCGGGATCGCCGCCGCGGCCGTGCGCCGGAGAGCCGGCGCGACCGCGAGCGGGATCGCGCTCGATGTCGTCAAGGGGCTGCCTCTTTCCGGCGGACAGGGCGGCAGCGCCGCCTCCGCCGTCGCCGCCGCGTTCGCGGTCAACGCGTTTCTGGGATCTCCCCTCTCCCGCGCCGAGCTGCTCGAGCCGTGTCTCGAAGCGGAGGAAGCGGTCTCGGGCCGCCACGCCGACAATGTCGCGCCCGCGCTGTTCGGAGGCGTGGTCCTGGTCCGGTCGCTCGATCCGCCCGACGTGGTCGAGCTGCGCTGGCCGCAGGGCCTCCTGGTCGTTCTCGCCGAGCCCGAGCAGCGGCTTTCTACGGGGGAAGCGAGGTCGCGGCTTCCCGACTACGTGCCCCGCGAGATCGCGATCTCCCAGGCGGCGAACGTCGGCTCTCTCGTCGCGGCGCTCTCGTCGGGAGACTTCGCGCTGCTGAGGCGCTCGATCGAGGACCGCATCGCCGAGCCTGTGCGGGCCGGGCTTCTCCCGGGATTTGTCGAAGCCAAAGCCGCCGCCCTCGATGCGGGAGCGTTCGGCTGCTCGATCTCGGGGAGCGGCCCGGCGGCGTTCGCCTTCGCGGACGGGGCGAAGAGCGCGGAGCGGATCTCCGCCGCGATGCGGGATGCGTACACGGCGCGCGGAATCGTCGCGCGGGTGCGGGTGACGCCGGTCGACGGCGAGGGCGCGAGACTGCTCACGTCTCCGGAGGTTGCATGACCGCCGGCGCAAACCGACCGAGCTGGCAGTTCTGCCCGCGCGAAGGCCGCGACATCGAAATCTCGTACCCGAAACCCCGCTGTTCCTCGTGCGGCGGGCTTCTCGAGGTCCGGCACGCCCCGCCGGCCGAGCGGGGGGCGGATCTCGCCGGGCTGTTCGCGGCGCGCTCCGCGGCGCGGCGAGGCCTCGATGCGTCGGGAGTCTGGCGCTATCGCGAGCTCGTGCTTCCCGGAGCGGATGCCGACGTCGTGTCGCACCCGGAAGGGAACACGCCCCTGCTGCGGAGTGCGGCGATCTGCCGCTGGGCGGGCGTCCCCGAGCTCTCCATCAAGCACGAAGGACACAATCCGACGGGATCCTTCAAGGACCGCGGCATGACGGTCGGAATCACGGCCGCGCGGCGCATCGGGGCGAGGGCTGTCGCTTGTGCGTCCACGGGAAATACGTCCGCCTCGCTCGCGGCGTACGCGGCGCTCGCCGGGATCCCGGCCCTCGTCTTCGTCCCGGCGGGGCAGGTCTCGATCGGCAAGCTCGCGCAGACCCTCGCGTACGGCGCGCGGACACTGGTAGTGCGCGGCGATTTCGACGCGTGCCTCGCGCTGGCGGTCCAGGCGAGCGAATCTCTCGGCGTCTATCTCGTCAACTCCGTGAATCCGTTCCGCCTCGAAGGGCAGAAGACGATCGTGTTCGAAGCTCTCGAGCAGCTTTCCTGGGAGCCGCCGGACTGGATCGTACTTCCCGCCGGCAACCTCGGAAACACCTCCGCTTTCGGCAAGGCGCTCTCGCAAGCGCGGGATCTCGGGCTGATCTCCCGCGTCCCGCGCCTTGCGGCGGTGCAGGCCGAAGGCGCGAATCCGTTCGCGAGGAGCTTCCGGGACGGGTTCGCCGCGACGCATCCCCTGAAGGCCGAGACGGTCGCGACCGCGATCCGCATCGGCGACCCGGCGTCGCACGACCGCGGTGTCGCCGCGATCCGTTCGACGGGAGGGGTCGTGACGGACGTGACCGACGCGGAAATCCTGGAGGCGAAGGCCGTCGTGGATGCCGCCGGAATCGGGTGCGAGCCCGCGAGCGCGGCCTCGATCGCCGGAACGCGCAGGCTGGTCGGCGAGGGGGTGATCAAACCGGGAGAGAGCGTCCTCGCGGTTCTCACGGGGCACATCCTGAAGGATCCCGGCGCGATCCTGACCTACCACCAGGACATGGACCCCGCGCCAGTGGGCGCCAACCGGCCGATCGAGATAGAACCGTCCCTCGGGGAAGTCGAGCGGGTGATGAAGGCCCCGCGCTAGTTGCTAGTTGTTAGTTGCTAGTTGCTAGTTGCTAGTTGATAGTCCTCATCCCTCCGATTCCGACGCCCGGCCCCGGCCACCCCGAACTCTCCCCCTGGAGCGGGGAGAGGGAGGAGGCGCGCTATCGCCCTCGTGGCGAATGCGACGGTAGTATTCGCTCGTGACCACGACTACTGTCCCCGCCAGGAAACCCTTTCGCATCGCGCTCATCCAGATGGCGTGCGGGACCGAGCCGGACGAGAACCTCGAGCGAGGCGCTCTCAAGGTTGAAGAGGCCGCGCGCCAGGGCGCCGCCGTCGTCTGCCTTCCGGAGCTCTTCCGCTCGCAGTACTTCTGCCAGAAAGAGGACGCCGCGACCTTTGACCTCGCGGAGGCGCTTCCGGGGCCGACGACGGCGAGACTCTCCGAGGCGGCGCGGCGCGGCCACGTCGCCATCGTGGCGCCCGTTTTCGAGCGCCGGGCTGCGGGGCTGTACCACAACAGTGCGGCGGTCATCGCGCCCGACGGCTCGATCGCCGGGGTCTATCGGAAGATGCATATCCCGGACGACCCGGCGTACTACGAGAAGTTCTACTTCACTCCCGGCGACCTCGGGTTTCCAGCTTTCGACGTCGGGCCCGGCCGCGTCTCGACGCTGATCTGCTGGGACCAGTGGTATCCGGAGGGCGCGCGCCTCGCTGCGCTCCAGGGAGCTGACGTGCTGTTCTATCCCACGGCCATCGGCTGGCACCCGCACGAGAAGGCCGAACAGGGTGCGGCCCAGCTCGACGCCTGGCGCACGGTCCAGAGAGGGCACGCGATCGCGAACGGCCTCTATGTCGGAGCCGCCAACCGGGTCGGCCACGAGATCCCGGAGGGCGGTGGCGCCGGAATCGAGTTCTGGGGCAACTCGTTCATCGCGGACCCTCAGGGCGTGATCGTCGCGCAGGGGTCGGCGGACCGTGAAGAAATCCTGATGGCGGAGGTCGACCCCGCGCGGATCGAAGACGTGCGCCGCAACTGGCCGTTTCTGCGTGACCGCCGCATCGACGCGTACGGCGGAATCACGTCGCGCTTCCTCGCGGGCGAATCCTGGGGCGACCGCCGCTGAGAGCTTCCCGCCGCCGCTCCGCCGCAGGCGCCTTCGTGATGCCGGCCGAGTGGGAACCGCACGAGGCGACGTGGATCGGCTGGCCGCACAACACGTCGGACTGGCCGGGCCGTTTCGGTCCGATTCCGTGGGCCTACGCGGAGATCTCCCGCTGGATCCTCCCCGGGGAAATCCTGCGGGTGCTCGTCGAGTCCTCCGCGCACGAAGCGCGTGCTCGTCGGGTCCTGCGGCGGTCGGGTCTCGAGCTCTCGAAAGTCGAGTTCTTCCGGATCCCTACGGACAGGGGATGGACCCGGGACTCGGGCCCCGCGTTCGTGCGCCGCGGCTCGGAGATCGCGATTCGCCGCTTCCGGTTCAACGGATGGGCGAAGTACCCCGACTGGAGGCGTGATGACCGCGTCCCGGAGAGAGTCGCCCGCGCGCTCGAGATGCCGCTCCTGCCGCCCGTCGCGCGGGAACGCGACGTCGTGCTCGAAGGCGGAGCGATCGACGTGAACGGGCGGGGGACCCTGGTGACGACGGAGGAATGCCTCCTCGATCCGGAACTTCAGGTGCGCAACCCGGGTCTCGACCGCGCCGGGTATGAAAGGGTCTTTCGCGAAACGCTGGGGGCAGGGACCGTCATCTGGCTCGGGCGGGGCATCGCGGGCGACGACACCCACGGGCACGTCGACGACCTGTGCCGCTTCACCGGGCCCCGCACCGTGGTCGTCTGCCGGGAGGAGAATCCCGCGGACGAAAACCACCGTGTCCTGGAGGAGAACCGGGAACGGCTCGAAGAGGCTCGCCTCGAGGACGGCACCCGTCCCGAGGTCGCGTATCTTCCGATGCCCTCCCCGGTCTTCTTCGACGGCCGCCGGCTCCCGGCGTCCTACGCGAACTTCTACATAGGCAACGCCGCGGTGCTCGTGCCGACGTTCAACGACCCGAACGACTCGGTCGCGCTCGGGATTCTGGGGGAGCTCTTCGACCGGCCGGTCGTCGGGATCCACGCCCGGGATCTCGTCTGGGGGCTCGGGACGATCCACTGCCTCACGCGGCAGCAGCCGCGATCCACTGGCTGACGCGGCAGCAGCCGGGTGGGGATCGTCGGAACGGATCCGACGGTCTGGTCGGTCCCCGTTGGGACGCTCGAGGCTGAACTTTCGACTTCCTACTTCACCGACCCCACGGTGAACCCCGCGATGAAGCGGTCGAGGAACAGGTTGTACAGAATCCCGACCGGCAGCGCCGAGATCAGGCACGCCGCCATCAACGACCCCCAGTAATACACGTCGCCGCGGACCAGGTAGATCGGGACGCCGACCCCGACCGTCTGGTGCGAGGCCGAGGAGATGAACGTCAGGGCGTAGACGAACTCCTGCGTCACCAGCGTGAACGTGAAAATCACGACCGTGAGGATTCCGGAAACGGAGATCGGGATCACGAGCTTGATGAACGCCTGGAAACGTGTCAGCCCGTCCACCATGGCGGCGTCCTCCAGCTCGCGCGGGATCGACTTGAAGAATCCCATGAGGAGCCAGATCGAGAAAGGGATCGTGAAGCTCGGGTATACGACGATGATCGACCAGAGCGTGTCCTGCAACCCGAGAAGGGCGACGATCCGGGAAAGAGGGATGAAGAGCAGCGTTGGAGGGACGAGATAGGTCAGGAAGATCGCGATGCCGACGTTGCCGCCCCACCGTCCGGTCAGCCTCGTCAGCGCATACGCGGCGGGGACCGCGAGGAGAAGGGTGATGACGACCACGCAGATCCCCGCGAAAAGCGTGTTTCCGAACCAGCGGAGAAACAGGGTCTCCCGGAACAGGAACGTTATGTGCTCGAGCGTCGGCTTCATGTTGAAGATGAACGGGTTGTTCTTCAGGTTGTAGAGGTCCGGGTTCTGCTTGAAGCTCGTGATCACCATCCAGTAGAACGGGAATCCGAGCGCAACCGAGAAGAACAGCAGCACGAGGACGTGCACGACCCGGCCGAAGCCCCGCCGCGTTTTCAGACCAATCGCCATGAATTCCTGCCTACGTCACTTCGGCGCGATGCGCCGAGCGCAGCATCAGCCACGCAACGAGCACGAGCAGCGGAACGAGGAAGAGAGAAATCGCCGCGCCCTCCGCGAGGTCGCTTCCGAGGATCCCGGTGAAGAACGCCTGCGACGGAAGAACCTGTGTCGTGTCGTAAGGTCCGCCGCGGGTCAGGATGTAAACCACGGTCATGTCGGTGAACGTGAAGATCACGCCGAAGAGCACGGCGACGTTGATGATCGGCAGCATCATCGGCAGCTCGATCTGGAACAGCTTCCGGAAGAATTTCGCACCGTCGACCTCGGCCGCCTCGGGGATGTCTTTGGGAATCGCGGTCCACCCGGCCAGGATGATCACGGTCGCGAACGGGAGCATGTGCCAGGTGTGCACGAGGATGACCGAGATCATCGCGAGCCTCGGTTCGCCAAGGTACATCGGCGGCGAAAACTCGTTGGCGAGGTGCATCCGGATCAGCACCCAGTTGATGACGCTGTAGAGCGAATCGAGGATCCACTTCCAACCGATGGAGCCGATCGAAACGGGGGCGACCCACGGGAGGAGGATCAGGAATCGGACGAAGCGCCGACCAGGGAAAACGTTTTTCAACGCCATCGCGAGGATGTTGGCTCCCAGGAGCACGAGCACCTGCGAAGAGATCGTGAAGACGAAGGAGTTTCTCAGCGAGCGCAGGAAGGTCGGGTTCTGCAGGACGGACTTGAAGTTCGCGAGGCCGACGAAGTGGTAGCCGACGCTGCCGACCTTGACGTCGCCGACGCTGTAGAGAAAGGCGAGCACGAACGGCACTCCAACGAGCGCCACCACGTAGAGGATGGCCGGGAGGAACATGGCCGGCCCTAGCCAGCGCTGCCGCCCGAGAGCGCTCATGAGAGCGGGACGGGTCCGGTCCGGGTGCCCTTCTCCCGGTGGAAGAACTTGAGATCCGCCTCCCGGACGGCGAACGCGTGCACCGATCCGGTTTCGTAGACCGCGCCGTGCGTCGACGACATTCGCGACACGGCGGGCTTACCGTCGAACTTCCCGCCCTCGAGCTGGCCGTAGAGGATCCTCTCCGCTCCCAGGTATTCCTCGTGGCTCAGCCGAAACTTCAGGGGAACGTAGGGGCCCACGCGCGCGTCCGCGCGCATATCGGCAGGCACCGCGGCGTGGCCCGCGAGGTGGGTCACGGGAAAGAAGTGTTCCGGCCGAAATCCGACAGTCACGTCTCCCAGGTCGATCAGGTTCATCGGCGGCGAGCCCAGGAAGGTGGCGACGAAGGTGTCCGCGGGCTCGTCGTAGACCTCGGCCGGCGTGCCGATCTGGCGGACCAGTCCCTTGTTCATGACGACGACGCGGTCGCCCATCGCCATGGCTTCGACCTGGTCGTGCGTCACGTAGATGGTCGTGGTGGCGACGCGTCGCTGGAACTGCTCGAGCTCTGTCCGCGCCGAGGCTCGCAGCTTCGCGTCGAGATTCGAGAGGGGCTCGTCGAGCAGGAAGAGCGAGGGCTCCCGCACGATCGCCCGCGCGAGGGCGACACGCTGGCGCTCGCCGCCCGACAGCTCGCGCGGCTTTCTATGGAGGAGCTGCCCGATCCCGAGGAGGCCCGCGGCCCACTCGGCCTTCTTCTGGCGCTCTCCTTTTTCCATGCCCTGCGCCTTCAGAGGGAAGACGATGTTGCCGAGCACGGTCAGGTGAGGATAGAGCGCGTAGCTCTGGAAGACCATCGCGATCCGGCGCTCGCGCGGCGTCATGTCGTTGACGACGCGGCCGCCGATCAGGATCTCCCCCGACGTGGGCTCCTCGAGCCCGGCGATCATCCGGAGGAGTGTCGTTTTACCGGACCCGGACGGGCCGAGGAGGACGAGAAACTCGCCCTCCCGGCTCTCCAGGTCGACGTTGTTGACGGCGCCGAGCTCGCCCTTTTTGAAGACTTTGGTGAGTGCCCGCGTCTGGACTATGGCCATGGCGCGGGTGAGCTTACCTTCTTACTTCCATTTGGCGAAGATTCGCTTGATCTCCGCTTCGGCGGTCTTCACGGCCTCCTCCGGCGTGACCTCTTCGCGCGCCGCGCGGGCGAACATGGTCGGCAGAACGAAGGTGTTGAAGACCTCGTCGATGCCAGCGGTCGCGTAGCCCGGGTAGCCCACGTTGGTCGCCCATTCGAGGACGTTCGAGAGGACCTTGTACTTGTCGTTCGGCACGCCCTTGGGATCGTTCGCGAGCTGCGCCTTGATGTCGGGAACCGTGCTCGGGAACGAGGGGAAGTTGTAGAACTCGCTCGCCTTGAACGCGGCGGCGAAATTGTCGATGTAGTCGATCAGGAACTTCTTGGCGCCTTCCTGGTTCTCGGCGAAGTTCCAGATCGCGTAGCAGTCCATGACGTGCTCTGCCGCGATCCGGCGGACTGGACCCTTCAGGGCGGGAGCCACCTGGATGTTCTTCGACATCTCCGGGTTGTCCTTCTCCGCCGTGCGGGTGACGGAGATCGCGTTGGCGACGAAGGAGAGCTTGCCGGCGAGGATGCCGCGGTTGTTCGAGGAGGGATCCCAGGTGAAGACCTCGGGCGTCATGCACTCCTTGAACATGGCGCGCATGTACTTGATGGCTTCGAGGGTCTGTTTGGAGTTGATCGTGACGTTGCCCGCCTCGTCCTGCTCTGCCCCTCCGTAGGACCACAGGAGCGCGCGGACCGCCATGTTGGTGTCGAGCTCCTGCGAGAGTCCGATCCCGACCGGATTGCCGGCGCTGTCCTTGATCTTCTTGCCGCCGATCCGCAGGTCTTCCCAGGTGTCCGGCCCGTTTGGAAAACCCACTTTCTCCCAGAGGTCCTTGCGGTAGTTGCCCGGGTCGGGAACATAGGAGTCCGAGAACGCGAAGTACTTCTTCGTCTTCGGGTTGTAAGTCGACTTGTGCGCGAGATCGATCTTCTTGCCGTGCTTGCTCTCGACCGTCTGGTAGATCTCGGAGTGGTCGATCACCTGCTTTTCGTAGGCGGCAGGAGGGGAGAGGAACATGAAGAGGTCATGCCCCTTTTTCGCGGCCACCTCCGCGGCTGCGCGCGCGTTGATCTCGCCGATCGCGATGTGGTCGACGACCACGTTCGTGTTGTTCTTCGCGCCCCATTCCTTCGTGTACGTGTTGTCGAACCACTTGTCGTACCCCGGCACGAAGTGGCTCCACTGGATGATTCGGAGCGTCTTCTGCTGCGCCGCCGCGCGCGCCGGGAAGAGGAAGTTGGCGCCCACCCCTGCGGCGAGCGCCCCCGTCCCGGTCACCTTGACGAACTGCCTGCGGGTCAGACCTTCTTTATTTTTTTTAGACATTGTGTCCTCCTTCGCCCCCTGGGCCCACCCGGTTAGAAGTAATAGAACTGAAGCTGAACGACGAAGTGGTTCGTGTTCTTGACATTGGCCGTGGCCGCCTGCCTTCCGGGAACGATGCGCTCGTACGCCGCCGTGATCTTCATGTTCTGCTGCGCGACGTAGTAGTTGAAGCCGCCCATGTACCGGCGGATGTTGCGTCCATGATCGATGGCGTCCTTGAAGTTCTCCGTCTCGAAGCGGATGAACGGCTGGAGCTCGATCGGCTTGAAGTAGAAGCCGACGTCGGTGAAGAGCTCCTGCTGACGGAGGAGCGTCGGGATCAGGCAGTTCGCCGCGCGGGCGCCCGCCGATGTCAGCCCGCAGCCGCCGTCGAAGTGGATGTAGTCCATATGGGCTGTAAACGCGCTGCGTCCCGTCTTCGCATCACCCGGCCCGACAGGCAGGTCCACCATGACGTCCCCGCCGTAGGCTTCGTAGCCCTTTCCCTCGGGAAGGGTTGCCGTGGCCGGGGTGGTGAAGCCGCCCTGAGAGTCGTAGCCGGCGCCGAAGGCGAGGATCTTCTTCTTTCCGAGGTTCGTGCCGACGGGAACGTAGCCCTTCTCGACGTCGAAGACGTTGTAGACGATCCGGCCGGCGAAGCGATAGGGGTTGCGCGAGCCCGCACCGTTCGCGTTCGCCGGTGCCCGGAATCCCTGGAGCAGGGCCGTCCGGATCTCGAGGTGATCGGCCGCGAGGTAAGTCTTCAACTGGAGTCCGACGTCACGCCCGGCGTCGTTCTGAAGAGGAGCGCTCTGGAGGAACGTCCAGGTGCCGCCGTCCAGCGCCAGGTGGCTCGATGTGCTCTGAAGTGAGTTGCGGGTGAAGGGCGTGAGCATCTTGCCGAAGTCCAGGATGAACAGGTCGTTGCTGAAGGGGTGCCACTCGCCGAAGGCGTCCTGCATCACGAGCCCGGTGTTCAGGGACTTGGTCGCTGTCCCGACGCTGGCGCCGAGGTTTGCGTTGTCCGTCTGCATGAAGAATGTGACGTTCTTGGCGACCTGACCGGCCACGAGCAGGCGGACGCGGCGAATCTTGAAGTTCTGCTGGTATCCCTCGCTGACGGGGTCTTGAAGCCATTCCGACCAGCCTTGAAGCTGAAATCCCAGGCGGAAGTTGACCGTGTCGCTGACCTTCACGACGACCTGGGCCGGCGCGGCGGCGGGCGCAAGCCCGGCGACCGCAATCGCGACCAGGGCGAATCGGAGAAACCGTCGAGTCATGCTCTCCTCCTTAATTCGATTCGTTCCATACGACTTCCGCGCGGAAGAAAAAAGAACCGGCGGCTCGCGCCGCCGGAAGTTGACTCAGATCGCCTGGATGTCCCGGTCCTTGGTCTCGCGGAGGAACAATGCCCCGATGACGAACGTGATGGCCGCCACGATCACCGGGTACCACAGGCCGGCGTAGATGTTTCCGCGCGACGCCACGAGCGCCGTCGCAAGAAGCGGGAGCATGCCGCCGAACCACCCGTTGCCGATGTGGTAAGGCAGTGACATCGAGGTGTACCGGATGCGGGTCGGGAAGAGCTCGACTAAGAAGGCCGCGATCGGCCCGTACACCATCGTCACGTAGAGGACCAGAATGACGAGGACCAGGAGCGTCATCGGATAGTTGATCCGGGCCTTGTCCGGCGCCGCCGGGTATCCCGAGGCCTTCAGGGCGGCCTTGTATTTGTCTTCGTCATACCCCTTGAGCTCGGTGCTCCCGAGTTTCGTAACGACGGTCTCTCCGGGCACTGCCGGGGCGGAGGTAAAGGAAAGTCCCGCCTTGGTGAGGAAGTCCTTCGCCTTGTCGCACGGGGAGAAGACCGTCTTGGGGGTCGGGAAGATGTGCATCTGGCAATCGTCCGCCGACACCGTGATCGGCGTCGAAGCTGCGTACTGCTCGAGCCCCGGGTTGACGAAATGCGTCAGGGCCTTGAAAAGGGGAAAGAAGGTGAGAGCGCCGAGCAGGCATCCGACGAGGATGATCCATTTCCGGCCGATCCTGTCGGACAACGATCCGAAGACGACGAAGAACGGCGTCGCGATGAGGAGCGAGGCGGCGATCAGGATGTAGGCCGTCAGGTAGTCGAGCTTCAGGTAGAGAGTCAGAAAGAACAACGCGTAGAACTGCCCGGCGTACCAGACGACGCCCTGGCCGGCGGTCGCGCCGAACAGCGCGAGCAGGACGATCTTGGCGTTCGACCAGTTGGCGAAACTCTCCGTCAGAGGAGCCTTCGAGCCCTTGCCCTCCGCCTTCATGCGCTTGAAGATCGGGGATTCCTGCAGCTTCAGCCGGATGTAGATCGAGAAGATGAGCAGGACGACCGACAGAAGGAACGGAATTCTCCAGCCCCACGCCTTGAACGTGTCCGGTCCCATTTTCCAGCGGCAGAGGCCGATGATGAGAAGAGAGAGAAAGAGCCCCAGTGTCGCGGTGGTCTGGATCCACGAGGTGCTGTATCCGCGGCGGCCGGGCCGTGCATGTTCGGCCACGTAGGTCGCGGCGCCGCCGTACTCGCCGCCGAGCGCGAGCCCCTGCAGGAGCCGCAGGAGGACGAGAAGGATTGGCGCGACGAAACCGATTTTCGCGTAGGTGGGCAGGAGCCCGACGGCAGCCGTCGAGGCGCCCATGACGACGATGGTGACGAGGAAGGTGTACTTGCGTCCGACGAGGTCTCCGATGCGCCCGAAAAAGAGGGCGCCGAACGGCCGCACGAGGAAACCCGCCGCGTACGTGACGAACGAGGAAAGAAGAGCAGCGGTCGCGTTACCGGGGGGAAAAAAGAGCGCGGCAAAGAAGGGAGCCAGGGTCGCGTAGAGGTAGAAGTCGTACCACTCGAAGACCGTCCCGAGCGACGACGCGAAGATGACCCGTCTCTCGTCCGAAGTGAGGGCGCCTGTCGGCGCCTGTCTCTCCATGGTTCCGGTCGCCATGAACCCTCCCTCTCCTAAAAGTTAGAGATGCGCGAAGCCCGAATCGAGCGATACCGGGGACCTCGTACGGGAATCTTATTGCGGAGGTGCGGTCCATGGGCAGCGGGAAAGCGGCCGGTACGCCAGCGTTCATCGCGGTCCGGTGCCGCAGATCGGCCCGAAGGGGCCCGAGGTCTCGAAGGGGGTGACGCCCGCCAACAGGGACGCCCGAACGGTCGGCCCGTACGGTTCTCGCTCTCCGCGAGGGCGGCGTCCGGCGGCAGGCGCCGGCCAGTGTCCAGTCGTGGGCGCAGAGTGTTTCAGGGCCGAACCGAAGTCAAGGGTTCTTCGGTTTCGGGTCGCAATTTGGGAATAACATTCGCCCTCGAGGTCTCGTCCCTCCCCGGGGGCGGCCGTCCTCGGAAGGAGAAGAGTCGGCGATGGCGAGAAGACCGGACGAGACGATCGAAGCCCTGCTCCTCGAAAAGCGGCGTTTCAAGCCGCCCAAGGCGTTCGCCGCCGCCGCCAACGTGTCGAACCCGTCGGTGTACGCGAAGGCGGACCGCGACTTCGAGAAGTTCTGGGAGCGTTTCGCGGGCGAGCTCGAGTGGATGAAGCCCTGGAAAAAGGTCCTCGACTGGAAGCCGCCGAGGGCGAAATGGTTCGTCGGCGGCAAGCTGAACGCGTCGGTGAACTGCGTGGACCGGCACGCCCGGGGACCGCGCGCCAACAAGGCGGCGCTGATCTGGGAGGGGGAGCCCGGCGACACCCGCACGCTCACCTACCGGGAGCTCCTCCGGGAAGTCTCGAGATTTTCGAACGTGTTGAAGTCCCTCGGAGTCGGAAAGGGCGACCGCGTCACCCTCTACATGCCGATGATTCCTGAGCTGCCGGTGGCGATGCTCGCGTGCGCCCGGATTGGAGCGATCCATTCGGTCGTGTTCGGGGGGTTCTCCGCCGAGTCGCTGCGGGACCGGATCAACGATCAGGGCGCGAAGATCCTGGTGACCGCGGACGGCGGATGGCGCCGCGGAAACGTCGTTCCGTTGAAGAAGATCTCCGACGAGGCGCTGATGGACACCCCGACCATCGAAAAGATGATCGTCGTCAAGCGGACCGGAACCGAAGTGAGCTGGCAAGCGGGTCGGGATCTCTGGTGGTCCGAGCTGATGTCAGGCGCCCCGTCGCAGTGCCCCCCCGAGAAGATGGACTCCGAGGATCCCCTCTACATCCTCTACACGTCCGGAACGACCGGAAAGCCGAAGGGCATCCTGCACACCACAGCCGGGTACCTCCTCGGGACCTACGCCACGAGCAAGTGGGTCTTCGACCTGAAGGAAGACGACGTTTACTGGTGCACGGCGGACATCGGATGGGTCACCGGGCATTCTTACGTGGTCTACGGCCCGCTTGCGAACGGGGCGACGTGCCTCATGTACGAAGGAGCGCCCGATACCCCGACGCGCGGCCGTTTCTGGGAGCTCATCGAGCGCCACGGCGTCACGATCCTGTACACCGCGCCGACGGCGATTCGCGCGTTCATGAAGTGGGGGACGGAGTGGCCCGAGAAGCACGACCTCTCCTCGCTCCGCCTCTTGGGATCCGTCGGAGAGCCGATCAACCCCGAAGCGTGGATCTGGTACCAGACGTACATCGGCGGCGGGAAGTGTCCGGTCGTCGACACCTGGTGGCAGACGGAAACCGGAATGATCATGATCACGCCGCTGCCGGGCATCACGACGACGCGGCCGGGGTCGGCGACTCAGGCCTTCCCCGGAGTCCGCGCGGAAATCCTGGATCAGGACGGCCGTAAGGTCGGTGTGGGCGGAGGGTACCTCGCGATCACACGTCCCTGGCCCGCCATGCTGCGGACGATCTGGCGCGACGACGAGCGGTACGTGAAGACCTACTGGTCGAAGTGGAACGAGGAGACCTATTTTCCGGGTGACGGCGCGAAGCGCGACAAGGACGGGTATTTCTGGTTGCTCGGGCGCGTCGACGACGTCATGAACGTGGCCGGACACCGCATCGGAACGATGGAGGTCGAATCGGCGCTCGTTGATCATCCTGCGGTGGCGGAGGCCGCGGTCGTGGGCGTGAACGACGAAATCAAGGGCACCGCGATTGCCGCGTTCGTCATCCTGAAGGAAAAGTCCCGGACGGGAGCGGCGGCGGCGGGCGGAAGCGGGCTCCGCGCGGAGCTTTTGGCGCACGTCGCGAAGAAGATCGGCGCGATCGCGAAGCCGGAGCGGCTCTTCTTCACCGCCGACCTGCCGAAGACGAGGTCGGGGAAGATCATGCGACGCCTGCTGCGGGACATCGCCGAGGGCCGGGTCCTCGGCGACACGACCACCCTGGCGGATCCGACGGTGGTGTCGTCTCTGAAGAGTCAGTACGAGGACAAAGAGGGATGAGGCGGGAATCGCCTGGCCTATCGATCGGGGAGACGAGTGGCTGACAGCTGAGAACTCGATCCCGACGGCTCCGCCCCGTCCCCCCTCCGTCGCTTACAATTCCAGGCAGTGCTCTCTACCGGCGGGGTTCTCGACGCTCGGACTCTGGGCCGACTCGAGCGCTGGCGGAAAGCGCGTGCGCTGTTTGTCCGGCCGGACGGTCCGGATGCAGAGCGCGCGCTTTCCGCCGCGCTCGGAAAGGTCTGGGCGCGCGGGCAGATCTATGGACGATCCCGGCGGATCGCGGTCGAGCGGACGGCCTCGGAGCTCCTCGCCAGGATGGAGGAGGCCCTGGGGCCGCTCGCCGAGCACGTCCGCGTGGCTCCCGAGGACCCGGCGCAGACGAAATGGGACGCGATCGGGAATCTTGCCCCGCTTCCGGCGTCCGCCCGGCAGGTGGGCGCGCTGTGGCTCGTCGACGCCCTCACGGCGGGCGCGCTGTTCGTGGAGTTCCAGCCGATCTTCGACCTGCGTACGGGTGAGACCGTCGGGTTCGAAGGACTTCTTCGCGTCCGCACCCCGGAAGGGGCGACTCGCCTCGCCGCCGAGATCTTCCCGGCGGCGCAGCGCCTCGGGATCGCGCTCGCGTTCGAGCGGATCTCGTGGGTGAACGTCCTCGAGGCGGCATCGCGGCTGCCGGCTGACTCCATGCTGTTCTTGAACGTCAACCCGCGTCTGCTCGCCGGCGAAGGCGGTTTGTCGGGCCTCGGCGTCGAGGCCGAGCGCGTACAGTTTCCGTACACGCGCCTCGCGCTCGATCTCGTCGAGGTGGAACGCGTCGAGTCGCTCGAGCGTCTCGGATCAGCGCTCGCGGTGCCGCACGACCTCGGTGTCTCGATCGCTCTCGATGACATCACCTCGAGCTACGAAACCATCCGCTACTGCGCGGGGCTCGCGCCGCGATGGATCAAGGTGGACAGCGAAATTACGCGAGGCGTCTCGACCGATCCCCCGCGGAGGGCGGTGCTCCGCCTCCTGGCGCAGGTTGCCCGCGACGCGTCCGTGGGTCTGATCGCAGAAGGCATCGAAAACCCCGAGGACCTGGACGTCTGTCTGTCTGAAGGCGTCTTCGCTGCGCAGGGATATTTCCTCGCCCGTCCGTCCGAAGAGCCGGGGACGGCGACCCCCGGGTTTCTGTCGTGGCTCGGCACGCATGCCGGGGCCACCGGTCCCGATCCCGAGGCCTCTCGCGGGGAGAGTGACAGCCCGATGCCGGAAATCGCGCCCTCCCGCGAATCGGAGGAGGGCTTCGAGCTCTGAGCGCCTCCGACCCCACGACGACAGTCCGGCTCGACGTCTGGCTCGACGTGGCCTGTATCTACCCGACGCGGTCCCAGGCGAAAGCGGCGATCGAGGGAGGAAAGGTCGACGTCAACGGAGCGCGCGCGAAACCGCACCGCGAGGTCCGGATCGGGGACCGGCTCACGATCAGCTCATCGCGGGAAGATTCCAGGAGCCTGGTCGTCAAGGGGATCGCGTCGCGGTCGATCCCGAAGGCGCAGGCGCGGCAGTTGTACGAGGACGCGACCCCGCCGCCGTCGCCCGAAGTGGCGGAAGCGAGGCGGCTCGACCGGATGCTCGCGCCACGCGAGGACGCGGGCCGCCCCGACCGGCGCGAGCGCCGGGAACGCCGCGAGCGGAAGGGATTCTAACCGTCGCCTGCCGTCGCCTCCGCTCACTGCGGGAGCTGCCTTCGCCGTGCGCGTCGAAGGCACCGGCCGGCGGCTCGGCCGGATGCGGCCTCGACCGCCGGCCTGCTCCCTCCGTTCGCTGCGGCTCCCGCATCGAGAGGCTCCTCCCTCCCTCTGGTCGGGAGACTCCTCTCGATGCGAGCGTATTCGCCACGGCGGGCGTGCGCGCAGCGACCTCCCTTTCCCGCCGCTCGGCGAGAGGGTTGGGGTGACGGGCTCAGGCAGCTGACGCTATTCAGCGCACATGACTACGCGAAATCAGCCGCGGCGCTGATCGGGACAGCCTCCGCCGGTCGCTTCCCCTCCATCGCTCCGATACACTGCCGGAATGGATTTCGAGCTTCTCTGCCCCTGCTGCAACGCGCGGTTGAAGATCGACCCGGAGCTGAAGGCGGTCATCGCCCACGAGGCGCCGAAGGTTGCCCGCACGTTCCAGTCGGTCGATGACGCCATCGGCGCCCTGAAGACGCACGACATCGAGCGCGAAAAGAAATTCAACGCCTCGGTCGAGGCCGAAAAGTCGAAGAAGGATGTTCTGAACCGGAAGTTCGACGAGCTCTTCGACCGGGCCAAGAAGGACGACTCGCGCCCGATCCGCGATTTCGACCTGGATTAGAGAGAACGCTGCTTCGCGGCGCACGATCCTTCCCGGCCTGACCCCTGACCCTAACCCCTCACGCCTCCCGGGATCTGATACGCCATCTCTCTCAGGAGCGCGATGCGCCTGGCGATCGGCGGGTGGGTTGCGAAAAGGTCCGAGAACATTCCCGCCCGCTCGTTGATCGCGCGGCCCCGGGGATCCTCGATGCAGAGATGGGCGACGCCCTGCTTGATGGAGCGAGTCGGCTCGACCGCCGCCGCGATCTTTTCGAGAGCGGAGGCGAGGGCGAGCGGATTGCGTGTCAGCTCGGCACCCGTCGCATCGGCCAGGTATTCGCGCTCGCGCGAGACCGACATCGCCACGATCTGCGCGATGACCGGCGCGAGCACCAGGGAGATCACCCACAGCACGAAGAAGACAACGCCGAGCCCGCCTCCGCCCCCGCTGTCGTCGTCGTCTCTCGACCCGCGGCCTCCCCACGACAAGCCTCGACTGCCCCAGTCGGAGATCAGCAGCACGGATCCGACCAGGGCTGCGACGACCGTCATCACGCGCACGTCGTAGTTCCTGACGTGCGACATTTCGTGGGAGACGACGGCCTGGAGCTCCTCGCGGTTCAGGACGTCGAGGAGCCCCGCCGTCACCGCGATCGACGACTTTTCCGGCCCGGAGCCGGTCGCAAAGGCGTTTGGATCCGGGTCCGGCACGACGTACACCGCGGGCTTCGGGAGTCCCGCCGCGATCGCCATCTCTTCGACCACGTTGTCGAGCAGCTTCTGGCGGGGGTCCGAACGATCGAGCGGGCGAGCGTGCGTGGATTCCAGGACGGCCCGTTCGCCCCCTTTGAGCGACCAGAGAGCCGAGCCCCCGCCGAAAAGAAGCGCCCCGATTGTCAGGACGGGCAGACCGGGGCTTCCCCCCGACCCGTAGAGGAAGAGATCGCCGCCCATCCCGAGCACGGTGACGAACGCGATGAAGCCCGCCAGAAGGCCGGCGGTGCGTCGGAGGTTGTGGCGCTGTTGGTCGTAGAGGTTCGTCAGGGGTGGCTCTCAGCTTTCAGATCTCAGCTCTGGGGAAAAACCGTTTCGCTAAAGTAACGAGCAGCTCGAGAGGACGATCGAGAGGGCCTCGGGGCTGATAGCTGACAGTTGATAGTTGATACTGCAGCAGCCGATAGCCGATAGCCGATAGCCGACAGCTACTTCGGCTTCAGGCTCAGGTCGACGGCCGGGACGTCACGCTCAGAGGGTTCGGTGATCTCGAAGAGCTCGACGTGCTGGAAGTTGAAAGCGCGCGCGATGAACTGGTCCGGGAAGACCTCCTGAACCGTGTTGAAGCGGGTGGCGATGTCGTTGTAGAACTGGCGCGCGAACCCGATCTTGTTCTCCGTCGAGGTGAGCTCCTCCATCAGGGCTTTGACGCTCTCGTTCGCCTTCAGGGTCGGGTAGTTCTCGGCCAGCGCGAACAGCCGGGAAAGGGTCTGCGTGAGCTGATTCTCCTTTTCCGCCGTGTCGGCGACGCCGCGCGCGGTGACCGCGCTGTTTCGCGCCTGGATGACCTTCTCCAGGGTGTCCTGCTCGAACTGCATCTCGCCCTTGACCGAGGCAATCAGGTTCGGAATCAGGTCGTGCCGGCGCTTCAACTGGACGTCGATCTGCTTCCAGGCGTTGGCGACCTGGTTTTTCAGCGTGACCAGGTTGTTGTAACGCGAGATGGCCCAGATCGCCGCGGCAAACGCCGCCACGACCACGATCAGAAGGCACCCTCCGATGGCTCCCATGACGGTCCGCTCCTTCTCTGATACTTACGAAAAAGGCGCGGGCAAGTTCCGGCCGCCCGCCGCCCGAGTCAGGTATTCAATCCCTGTCGAAGCTCGCGTGCGAGGATCTCGACGGCCGATCGCGTCCCGCCGGTCATCTTTTCTTTCCAGGCGCCTTCCGTCTCGAAGCGCTTGTCGCCAACGGCCTCGGACCAGGGCCGCAGCGCCGCGTCCAGCTCTCCCGACGACCACACGTCTCCGGCGCGGCTTCGAATCATCGCGATGACGTAGGGCACGATTCGGATGAACGCGCGAAGGGAAGTCGCGCTCTTGATCGAATATTTCCGTCCGGCGAACGCCGCCGGGAAAGCGCGCCCCGCGGCCTTGAAGTAGTTGAGAAAAAAGCGGCGGGCATTCTCCCGGAACTCCTTCGCCATGCGCCCGCCCGCCGCGTCCATCGCGGCGAAGACGTCGCGGAGCTCGTCCGCGAGCGAGGCCTGCGTCACGGCGCCCTTTCCGATTCCGAGCACCTTGATCTGACCGCGGAGCGGCGAGTGCTCGTCCTCGTTCAGACTGCGGATGACGTCGTGCGCCGCGGCGAGGTTCTCGTCGCGGTAAAGACGGCGGCCCGAGAGAGAGATCAGGTGCGACGGGTTCAGCTTCGTGTGTTTGCTGTTGATCGTGACGAAGAGCTCGACGACCTGGTCCGCCGTCAATGCGTCGAATACGACGGCCGGGACCTGGAAGTCCTTCAGGTTGTGCTTCTCCGCGAGCTGGTGGAGCGCGAGCAGGCGGTGCTGACCGTCCAGGGCTCGCAGGATTCCGCCTTCGTCGGGCAGCCTCAGGGTCCCGATGTCGCTGCGCCCGCCCGACGGGGCAAAGTCGAGGCGCTTCTCGGACACCAGCAGCACGCTGCCCGCGATCGCGGGCAGCGTCCCGGAGTCCGCGCACTGGAGGTAGTAGGCGACCAGCTCCTCTATCTTCTTCTGGATGATCGGCCGTTGAAAAGCCTGCTCGGAGGAGCCGATCTTCTTCTCCAGGAATTCCCAGTTGACCCGCCCGCCGGCCTTCGCTTTTCCGCGGGTCGTCTGGCTGCCGGCCCCGAAGGACAGCACCTCAAAACCAACGAGCGTCTGGAGATCCGCTCCGGAAAGCAGAGCCTCATAGAACCGCACGCCGAACTGGTTCAGTCGGAGTGAGGGAACGGACAGCATCCTGGCCCCCTTATCTTTGGGGGAAGTATAGAACGTCGCTCCGCTCGCTCCGGGAGCTGCCGTTCGCGACCGCGAACGGCACCGGCGGGCGGCTCGGCCGGATGCGGCCTCGACCGCCCGCCTGCTCCCTCCGCTCGCTTCGCTCCCGCCCGGAGAGGCTCCTCCTTCCCTTCGGTCAGGAGACTCCTCTCCGGGCGAGCGTATTCGCCATTGAGGTGAGAGCGCGCCACTTCCCTCTCTCCGCGCTCGGGGAGAGGGTAGGGGTGACGGGGTCCGAAGGTGGTTGCGCGAATTCCGCGCGCGCGACGGATCCTGCTGTCCGGGGGAGAGGTACAGAAAGGCGAGTAGCTGAACGCTCGACGCTCGAACTCAGCCTTTCCCTACGGCGGTGTCACTCTCCGCCAGTCGCTGCCGGATTCCATTTCGTCGTGGATCCGGCTGGCGCCGGTCAGGATTCCGACCAATTCGCGCGTCAGGAGTTTTTCCAGGTCCGGGAGGGCGTCCGGACCGGTGATCGGGACCGAACATTCGACCGTGTCCTGGCCGAGCGAGGCGAAGAACGGGGAGGATCGCCTCGTCCAGTCCGCGTCGTTGCGGCGGTGCTTGACCATGAGGAAAGCCGCCAGGCGTTGTTCGTCCCACGGCGCAGCCAGGGTCCAGCGGAAGTTTGCCCGCTGAGACTTGTGCTGTATTTCGGGGCCTTCTACGGCGAGGGCGATGGCCATGAATTCAACGGGAAGATTAACACCTGAGGCGAAAAAGCGGGCGCTGCTGGCTATCGAGACGGATCAGAAATCGATGACCGCTTCGGCGAGCGTTCCGATGAGCGGACACTACGGAACCGAGACGACGAAGATGAAAAACGTCACCGAGCCCGAGCTCCGGGTCGGCGATTCCATCCACTTCGACTACACGGAAAAGGATGGGGAAATGTGGCTGACGGAGCTGAGCAGGACGCACAAACCCAGGAGCTGACGGTTTCTCCGCTCTGACGGAATCTCAAGGGGTGCCGGCCGGGCCCCATTTTTATGAGAGCCGGGATAACCTGCCGCTCTTCGCGAAGTCATGGAAAACGAACCCCGACATCCCCCGCATTCGCCCGGCCCCGCCGCCGTGCTTCCGACGGCAGAGCGGCTCGAGGCAGACCTCCGGTTTTCCGGGCGTGGAATCACGATCGCATTCCTCGATGCCGGGTTCACCGCGCACCCGGATCTCTTCGAAAGCGGCCGGATCGTGGCCTTTCACGACGTAGAGGACCCGGCCGCCGGGCTGCCGCCCTCGGGCCTCGTTGCGCCCTGGCAGTGGCACGGAACCCAGACGTCCGTCGTCGCTGCCGGCGACGGCACCCTTTCGGACGGGGCCTACCGGGGACTGGCATCCTCCGCGCGGCTTCTCCTGGTCAAAGTCGGCCGCGAAGGCTCGATCCACGACGAGGAAATCGCCCGCGCCTTCGAATGGCTTCTCGAAAACTTCCAAAAGTTCGGGGTGCGGATCGTCAACGTGTCCCTGGGAGGCGACCAGGACCTCGCGCTTCCCGAAAGCCGGGTGAATCAGCTGGCCGAGGAGGCGGTGTCGCGAGGTCTGGTCGTCGTTGCGGCGGCTGGAAATTCCGGCGGGAAGAGCGAGCATACGGCCCTTCCGCCCGCGTCCGCGCCGTCGGTGATCACCGTGGGCGGGTACCACGACTGGCGCTCGGAGGACGGACACTCCTTCGTTCTCTATGCGTCGAGCTTCGGCAGCACTCCCGACGGACTGGCCAAGCCGGAGCTGATCGCCCCCGCGATGGAGGTCGCGGCGCCCATCCCTCTCGAGACACCCGAGTACCGCGCCGCGGAGGCTCTCTCGGCGCTGGCCGCGGCGGACGACGAAGAGCTTCCATCGCTCTCCGCGCGGCTGGGCAAGACGGCGGATCTCCCCGAAGAGCTCCGGAGCGCGGAGCCCGGAGCGATCCGGGAGGCCGTCAAGATGAGGCTGAAGGAGAGAAAAATCGTCGCCGCCCACTACCAGCACGTCGACGGCACTTCGTTTGCGGCGCCGATCGTCACGTCCATCGTCGCGCAGATGCTGGAAGCAAACCCGGCGTTGACGCCCGCCGAGGTGAAGGCGCTGCTCGTCTCGACCGCCGAGCGGATCGAGGGAGCGCCCGCCGAACGGCAGGGGTTCGGCGTCGTGCACGCGGGTCGCGCCGTCGAAGCCGCGGCGGAACAGGGATTCCGAGAAGCGCCCGGCCCCGCGACCCTGCTTCAGACGCCGCGGATCGAGAACGGTCGCGTCATTTTTCTTTACCGCGACGACCGGGCGCGGCGCGTATGCCTTGCGGGCGACTTCAACGGGTGGGACGGCCAGAGCGCCCGGTACGAGCGTGAGCCCGACGGCACGTGGAAGGCCTCCATCGAGGCTCCTGCCGCGGGGCGGTACCGGTACAAGCTCCTCATCGACGGTGTCCACTGGCGGGAAGATCCGGGAAATGCCGCGCGAGACGTCGATCCGTTCGGCGGGTTCGACTCGATCCTGACGATCCCGATCCCGCTCCCGCTTCCAATCCCGCTCCCGCTCTGACTCGCCGGACTTCCCGCGGCGCCCCGCGGCCCGAAAAGCGGCGTTTTCAGGTCGCGCGCAGGTTTCGGTTCCAGGTTCCGGAACCGATCCAGACCTTCTGCTGAAAGAGAAGGTCCCCCTCGGCGCTCATCATCTCGAGCGCGCTCGTCCCGTCGGGCGCCGGTCCCTGAACCGCGCAGCGGACCTCATGGGCCTCGAGCTTTTCCAGAGTCCGAGGGTCCAACCGTTCCGCGGGCAGAACGAGAACCTCCTGGCCGTCTTCGCGGTGGAACACGATCACGCGGGAGTGTCCCGACTTTTCCAGACGACACTTCAGCTCCCGGGACGTGGCGCTCATACCTGCATATGTGCGAGATCCGCGCCATAACCGCGAGCAAGTTTTCCCGCTCGATCGAGCGCACGATCCCTGGGTTCCCGAATCAGGGATCGCCGTCGACCCGGATGTCCTCGAAGCTGCTCATGATCTCCGCGCCGCCCCAGGTCCGGAAGAGAAGCAGCCGCCGCGTCCCCCCGAGCTCCGGAGGCCCGACGCTTCCACGCACGAACCCCGATGCGACCTCTCGCAGGATGCGGATGGAGAAGCGGCGGACGGGCAGAGAAAAGAGGGGCAGCTGGTCGTCTTCATCGAGAAGGAACGAGATCGCGCTCTGATTTCTGGAAAGGCGGCAGACGAGATTCTCGAAGACGCGCGCGCGCCCCACGCCCGCGCGCGGACCCACGAGTCGATTGACGCAGAGCAGAAGCATTTCGGCGCCGAATGGCTTCGACAGCTGCATCTCAGGGCGTTCACCGGAGACGTCGACGTTGTCATCGACGAACGTCGAGAGGACCAGCAGGGGAATCCGGCAGACGCGAGTGTCCGCTTCGAGCCGCGCGCGGAGCTCCCATCCATTCATGACCGGCATCGCGAGGTCGGCGAGGATCACGGACGGGAGCGGCGCGGCCTTCTCCGCCAGGACCGCCAGCGCTTCGGCGCCGTTGAAAACTCCGACAGGATGGAATCCGTCGCTCGCCAGCAGGAAACAGATCGCTTCGTTTAAGTCCGGATCGTCCTCGACGACGAGAGCGCGCGCGTCGGTCGCCGCGCCGGGTATCCGCCTTCTTTCCGGGACCGAATCGGACGCGTAGGGCGCCCTCGCCATCCGCCGTTCCGTCGGGACACTTCTCCGCGGCCAGGGCGCGGGTGCCTCAAATTCGCGATCGGAAGGATCCTGCGGGAGCCGCTCGGAGAGGGTGGAAACGAGGCGGGAGAGGCCAGCCCTAGCTTTAATGTACGATAGCGTACACCAGGTTGGCGGCCGACAGGGGAAAAACCCTTCAGAGGGGTCCCGGAACACCGTTTCTCCTCGATTCCGCTCCCGTGCTCCCGTGCTCCGGTGCGTCAACGCTCTCGTTTTAGGCCGCGTCCGTCCCGGGGGGCGTCGGCCCGGCCTAAGCTGCCGCTCAAGGGAGACATTCCATGAAGCTACGTCTGATCCTCGCGGCCCTCGTCCTGCTCCTCTCGCGGCCCGTTTACGCCACCACGTTCGCGCTCTCCTCCGCGGTGACCGGTTCGACGAATCCCGCGTCGACGGCGATCGATTTTTTCATCTCCCCGAACCACGTCTTCGAAGTGATGGGCGTCATACCCGTCGTGAGCACGGTCACCGGAGCGCCCGCTTCCATGGCCGCCAGCGTGAACGTCGGGACGGGAGGCGTCTTCAACAGCTGCGGCAGCGGAACCCCCGTCTGCAACAGCGATCTCTGGGCCGCCCAGTGGACGGTCGTCTCGGCGCCCACCGGGGTCCAGGCCGTGAATGCCTACCAGGGCGCGACCGTGCGACTCGTCAACACGTCCGGAAACTCCGCGCCCGTGACGTTCCGATGTCAGGTGGGACAGATGACCGGCTCCTGCATTTTCGTCATCCGCGTGCAGGCATTCACCGAGCCTCTGTTCTGAGGCCGCGCCGGACGGTCTTCTGACGGCGGGCTCCGGCCCGGCTCGCTTCGTTGAATTTTGCCTCAACATGGAGGTTGTCGCGGCGCGTGAGGTTGAACTGGCTGACGAGCTCAGCCTACCTGGGACTGCTCTATTCGGCTCGGTAACAAATGAATGGGTTTTGTGGTGACGGAAGCGGCCCCTCAAGGGCACTAACGCGCGGCCGCATCCGAACTGACGCGACACGAGACACGCTAATTCCGTAGACTGGGAACCGAGGTCGACAAACATCCACGCAGTCCGCATCGCCGTCAAACTGGCCGCCGTTCTGTGCGTTCTGCTCGCCGTCGCCTGTGGCGGAAAAGACGGTCCGACCGCCCCTCCCCGGACGACCACTGTGCCCACCGCGACTGTCACCGCCGCCGTCCCCACCGCGACCCCGCTCCCGGCACCCGACATCGAGGGCCCCTGGTCGGCGTCGTTCACCTCTCCGGATCCGGGTTGCGGCGGCGTTTACGTCTACCGGTTCGTCTTTCGTCAGAACGGAAATAGCTTCGAGGGCAGTTCAATCATATTGACCGACAGCACGGTCACGACAGACACCTTGGTCGGGAGGGTCGACGGGAGGACCGTCCGAGGAACTTCGACCCATACGTTCGTCTTCTATTCCGACGGTCAGAAAATCTGGACTGGCGACTTCACGGGCGTCCTGTCATCCCCCAATGAAATGGTTCTTTTCATTCCGTTGATGGTGCAGACCGGCGGCGACCCTTCCCCTCTGTCGTGCGAGCACTCGATCACGATCCGGTTGACGAGATGACGAGATGGAGCGGGCTGACGGAGAAGGAATTCGTACCTTCCGATGTCGCCGGGGTGAACGCCGGGTCGGGCCGGGGCGGGCCGGTGCCCGGGGCCGGGGTGCTGAGGCTTTTGGCGACCGCCTGCCGCCGTTTCGCCTTCGGCGTTCCCAGGGAAACAGAAACGCCTCCGCAACCGGACCGCAACCCCGAGACCCGCTCGGGTTTACCGCTGGAGACCTTGCGTTTCAGAGGCCCGAGGTCGGTAATGGTTCCCAATCAGGAACCATTAACTCCCGGTGCGGCGCGACGGCCGGGCGGCCTTTCGTAACTTGTTGAGGGGTTGAAAACGTGGAGCCGACGCCCGGATTTGAACCGGGGACCTGCGGTTTACGAAACCGCTGCTCTACCAACTGAGCTACGTCGGCGGGATGACCGGACGGCGGATCTTAGCAGGGACGGTTCCGCTTGTCAGCGGCCGGAAAGGGCGCGCGGAGGAGCCTCTCTCTTCGCCCGAAACGGGGCTCGTCCGCCTCGTCAGTCGAACCGAACCGAGACGATCTTCGAGCAGCCGGGCTCCTCCATCGTGACCCCGTACATGACGTCCGCGGTTTCCATCGTCCGTTTGTTGTGGGTGATCGCGATGAACTGCGTGTCGTCGGTCATGTCGCGCAGGAGCTTCGTGAAGCGGTCGATGTTTGCCTCGTCGAGGGGAGCATCGACCTCGTCGAGAATGCAGAACGGGGAGGGTTTGTAGCGGAAGATCGCCATTAGCAGGGCGATCGCGGTCAGCGCCTTTTCGCCTCCGGAAAGAAGCTGAATCGACTGGTTTCGCTTTCCGGGCGGCTGCGCGATGATCTCGACCCCGGACTCGAGAAGGTCGTTGTCGTCCAGAAGGCGCATCTCGGCGGCGCCTCCTTGAAAGAGACGCGAGAACATCGCCTTGAAGTTCTCATTGACCGCCTCGAACGCCTGCCGGAAGCGTTCCGAGGACGTCGCGTTGATCTTGCGGATCGAATCCTGGAGCTCGGCCACCGATTTCAGCAGGTCGTCGCGCTGCGCGGTCAGAAACAGGAGCCGCTCCGAGCTTTCGCGATGTTCCTCGAGCGCGAGGAGGTTGACGGGTCCGAGTCTCTCGATGGACGCCGCGAGCGTCGCGACCTCTTCCTCGAGGGCCGTGAGCGCCTCGGGAGAGCGATCTTCCGGAGCGTCCAGGGAGCCCGGCGGGACACCGAATTCCTCCTGTGCCTGGGCTGTCGCGTGGTCGAAGTCGGATCGGATCCGCGTCTCGCCGACCTCCGCTTCGAATCGCGCTTCGCGGGCCGCGTCGAGCGTGGCGCGCTCGCCTTTCGTATTCTCCTCGGCGGCGAGCACGCGGGCTCCCGCTTCCGTCGCCGTCGCGGACGCGGCCTCGAGCTCTTCCGACGCGGTCTCCCGCGCTCTGATGTTCCCCGCTTGCCGCGCTCGGGCTTCCGCCTCCTCGCGCGCGAGCTCCTCCGCGCGTTCCGTCAGACGCCGCCCCTCTTCGAACGCGTCTCCCATCCGCCGCTCCAGCATTCCCCGCGCTTCGACGAGCTTTTCTCGCGCGGCTTCGAGCGAACGCCGCCTCTCGGCCGCGACCTCCGCCTCCGTTCGCCGGTGGGCGAGCTCATCGGCCGCCGCGGCCGCAAAGGAGCGCGCCTCGGGCAGCGTGCTGGCGAGTTTTTCCGCGCGCTCGCGAATCGACGCCTCCCGGGTGCCGTGAGCCCGTTCGTCGGCCTCGAGCGCGGAGCGGGCGCCCGCCAGGCGTTCGGACTCCTGGCGGAGAGCGACGGCCTCCGTTTCCAGCGTCTCTCGCTCTCGCGCCAGTCGGTCCCGTTCGGCGCGCCGCTCTTCGAAACGGGCCACGAACCCGGAAAGCCGACCGTTCGCCTCGCGCTCCCGGTCGCGCCTGGCCGGCATGGCCGCCTCGCATTCGTGCCGCGCGCGGCGAAGGTCTTCGATCGACCGGTCGAGCGCCGCAACGCTTTCGCGGGATCGGGCGGTTTCGAGCCCTAGGCGGTCGATGTCGCGGCGGAGGGCGAACAGGCCGGACGCCTCGGGAGGCGTGTGGACGACGCGAACGAGCGAGCCGCGGACGAGCTCTCGCCGGCGCGTCACGAAAGTGGTCTCCGGGTGGATGAGGGAGAGCTCGAGGGCCGCAGCCAGCGTCGAGACGAGGGCAACCGGGGGAAGCGCCGCGCGCTCCGCGGGGGAGAGGCTGGTGAAGTTCTGAAGCGCGATCTCCCAGCCGCCCTCGGTTCCCGGGACCCGCGAGCCGCCGCGCTCGTCGGTCCAGGCGCTTCGCACGAATGTCGCCGAGGCGAGTCCCCGCGACGCCTCGACCGCGGCCTCGGGATCGCCGCCGCAGACGATCGCTTCGAGGTCGTCTCCCAGAAGAAGGTCGACCGCCTCCTCCCATCCGGCCGCGGGCGTCAGCCGGTCGGCCAGCGCTCCCGCTTCCGCGATGCCCGCGGCGGCCAGCGCGCCCCGGACCGCGTGGAGATTGCCCTGCCGGCTCTTCCAGATCTCGTTCAACGCTCCCAGGCGGTGCTCCGAGTTGGAGAGGCCCTCGCGCGCCGTCTCGCGCGCGACCTCGGATTCCGCGAGCGCGGCGGCGAGGCGGGAGAGCTCCGCCTCCCAGGCCTCGGTTTGAGCCCGCGCGTCCGCCGCCTCCCGGCTCAGGCGCCGCTCCTCTTCGAGAGCGGCCTCGACTTCCTTTTCCCGCAGCGTGAGCTCCGAGACCGCCCGCGCGTGCGCTTCCTCGAGCCGGGCCAGCGAAGCGGTGGCGCGAGAGGCTTCGAGGTCCACCTCGTGACGCGCGTTGCGGGCGGTGACTCTTTCGCCGGCGGCGAGAAGCGCGTCCTCTCGCGCCCGGTCGAGCTCGCGCTCGAGCTCCGCGAAAGCGGAGGCGGCCGCTGCGGCCCGGCTGTCCGCGTCTTCGCGGGCCAGGGAGCGGGAGCGGGCCTCGACGACCGCGCGCTCGAGCCGCTCCTCGAGCTCCGTGAGCTCCGCGGCGGACCTGGTCTGCTCGGCTGAGACGTCGCGGCCTTCTCGCTCGAGCGAGGCGCGGCGGTCGGCGAGATCCGCCGCGGCGCGACGGTTGCCCTCGAGCAGCGCGTCATCGCGCTGAATCGCGTTTTCGAGGGCAGCGACCGCGTCCCGGAGACGGTCGCGTTCGGCCTGCAGATCCGCGGCCGCGAGCCGTGCCGACGCGAGCTCCGATTCCGCGCGGCCAAGCGCGGCCGCGGCCGCGGCTTCGACGTCGCGCCGCGCGTCGCGCGCCTGCTCCGCTTCGGCGACCGCCGCCTGGAGCACGTCGTGCCGCGTTCTCGCGAGGGCCGCTTTCTTCCCGCGAAGCACGTCGGATTGCTCGCGGTACTTCGCCGCGCGAGACGCCTGCCGCTTCAGGGACGCGACGTTCTTCTCGATCTCCGACACGATGTCCGAGATCCTCAGAAGGTTGCCGCGCGTCTCTTCGAGCTTGCCTTCCGCGAGCCGCTTCTTGAGCTTGTATCGCGTGATGCCCGACGCCTCTTCGATGAGCCGCCTCCGGTCCTGCGGCTTGGTCGAGAGCACCTGATCGATGCGTCCCTGCTCGATGACGGAATAGGCGCGCACGCCGAGCCCGGTGCCGAGCAGCTTGTCCTGAATGTCCTTCAGCCGGACCTGCTTGTCGTTTAAGAAGTATTCGCCGGTGCCTTCGCGGTAGACCCGACGCCCGATCCGCAGCAGGTCGCCCTCGGTCTCGCTTCCCCCGTTCCCGTTCCCGGCGCCGTGGCCGTTTTCGCCGCCGCCGCCGCCGCCGCCGCCGCCGTCCGCCCCGTCCCCGTCGCCGTTGCTCTTCCCGTCCTGACGCGCGCTCACCCGGGCGCGGGTCGAGAGCGTCAGGATCACCTCGCACATTCCGAGCGGGCGCCGTTTGGCGGAACCGTTGAAGATGACGTCGTCCATGCGCTCGCCGCGGAGCGTCTTGGCGCTCTGCTCGCCGAGCGCCCACGAAACCGCGTCGCTGATGTTCGATTTCCCGCACCCGTTCGGCCCCACAACCGCCGTGACGCTGCCCGGAAATGCGAGATCGACCTTCTCGTAGAAGGACTTGAAGCCCGAGATCTGCACCCGCTCGAGTTTGAACATCGTGTTCACGAATCTAGCAAAAGCCCCGGGAGGGGTCCACAACTTATTGTGGCCGCGGCAGGAGGGGATACCAGATGGGGTGCGTCCAGCCCTGGCGCTGGTCCCGTGCGGGCTGTACGGTGGCGTGCAGATTTTTGTTCAGATCCCGGCAGGTTTGATGTACGTTATTGGCGGACAAGAAGACAAAAATGCTGAACTTGGAAGTCCGCAAACGCGCGGGAGGGGCGGAATTGCATCGCGTGCTCGGCACGGCGATTACCGTCGGCGCCTCTTCCGGCAACGAAGTCGTCGTTCGCGCGCGGGGGGTTGCGGGCCGCCACATCCGTTTCGTCGAGAAGGACGGCCGCTACCAGCTCGACCTCTATAAGGGTGTCGACGCCATCACCGTGAACGGCCGCGAATTTTCGGGCGGACCGATCGCGGCGGGCGATCGCATCACGATCGGAGAGGCGACCATCACGGTTGTCCAGGTCGGCAGCAACCCCGGGCGGCCCGCGCCGGTCCACGAGATTCCCATCAACGACGCGTCATCGTCCTCCCCTGAGGCGTCTGCCGCGCCAGCGACGGAAGTCGAATATCGCGCCCTGCGGCTTTCCGCCTACCGCCTGTGCCGGCAGCACGACAGCCCGGAGGAAGTCGCGATCGCTCTGACGGACTTTCTGGATCAGGAATTTGCCCCTAGCGAGTGGGCGGTCGGCCACGTGACGGCGGCAAACGGGTTCCGGTTTCTCGCATCGACGTTCGTGGACCAGCCGGCGCTTCCTCCGAGCCTTCTCGAGGAGGTCCGCGGGGGCGAGCGTGTGGTCCGCTCCGAGAGCGTCGCCGGAGTGCTCACTCTGGTCGTCGAGAACGCGGCTTCGGACGGCGCCTTCGCCATCCTCGTGCGCGAGAGCCCGAGGCTTCCCGCGAGAACCATCCTCTTCCTCGAAGAGGCCGCCCAGCTGGCGGGAATCGCGGGTCGCCGCTCCGAGCGGGGGCCCGCCGCGGCGCCCGCGCCGGTCGTCGTCGAGCCTCCGAACGAGGATGAGATCGACGCGGTCCTTCGCCAGACCGATGACCTGAAGAAGATCGTCGAGACCGTCGAGCGCGAGGTCATCGACCGCGCGATGCGGCGCGTTCAGGGAAATCAGAGCCGGGGCGCCGAAGTCCTGAACATCTCGCGCGGCTCGCTGATCGCGAAGCTGAAGGAGTACCAGGTCCCCGACTATCGCTACCTGCGCCGCGACCGCAACAAGCGCACCTAGCCGCGTTTCCCGGTTTGCCCGGGATCTCCCCTCTCAGCGCCTGGCCTTTTTTTCCCGCCTCGCCGGACCCTTTCTGACTTCCGGATCGGTCGGCTCCCGCCAGGCGAGCGGCCACCAGATCGCAAACGGTGCCGCGAATCGGCCGGCGATCTGGTACACGTGGAACGCGGCGGCCCACGCGTTGCGCGCGAAAGCGCCGTAGTTCGCCTCGCTCCAGGCGCCGAGCCGCGTGGCGTAGAGCGATTCCACCTGGCAGCAAAGCGCGGCGACGTGGACGACGTACAGCAGCGCGAACGCGAGCAGCACGCGTGAGCCTCTGGCCGGCGGAAGCGCGGCGAGCAGCGCGGCGAGGATCACCAGGTTGAAGTGGAGATCCGCGGCGGGGAGACCGGGGCGCGGGGCGGCCGGAGGAAAATCGCTCCTGTCGATCACGAACTCGCCGCCGCGGGGGGTCAGCCGCGTGACCGCGGGATGCTCACCCAGCCGGAGCAGCGATTCCGCGGCGAAGGCGACCGCCCGCTCGTAGGGCGCGGAAAGGGCGAGCCAGAGCGCCAGACCCACGGCGAACCCGGCGGCTCCGCGCAGGAGCGCGCGTCGCGCCGCGCGTGAGACCGTCACGCGTTTTCGGGAGAGGCCCCGCTCTTCTGTCGGGAGGCCCACAGGAGGAACAGCAGGACGCCGGCGAGCACGACAGCTGACTGCCAGATGACCGTGTGAGCGCTCGAGAAAAGAGCGGGGTGGTGGCGGCCGATCCAGAAGAGCGAGACCACCCGGACGAGGTTGATGCACTGGATCGCCACGAAGCCGAGCAGAAGACCGACGCCCCGCGCCTTCCAGGAGGCAGGGAAGGCGAGCACCGCCGCACAGAACAGCAGCGCGGTCTCGACGCCGTTGCAGCCGTTCTCGATGTCCACACCGAAGCCCGACGCGCGGATCTCCGTCCCGACGACGGTGACGCGTTCCTGGAGCACGTTTAAGACCGCAGCCGATGCATGCGCGACGCCCGCGGTGAAGGGTACGATGACGTGATCGTTCACCGGCGTCCACGAGACGAGAAGCGCGAAGCCGATCAACAGGCCGAGGAAGCGGGCCAGAAAGAACCACGAGCGCCGCCGTCGCGCGGCCGCGTCAGCCCCGTTGTCCGCGGGGCCCGAAGAAGCTACCTTCACGCGGTCCCCTTTCTATCCTGATCTTCCTGGTAGGCAACCATCTCCGACACAAGCGTTCGCAGGTCGCGCGGAAGCGCGAGGAGGAGCTCTCCCGACGCGTTCAAGACGACCTGTTCCGTCACGGCGCTCGCGAGGAGCTCGCCTCCCGCGTCGCGGATCTCGTAGTCGATCTCGAGCCGCGCGACCGTGGGGGGTCGAAGACGGGCGCAGACGCGGATGTCCGTGTCGGCGAGAGCCGGGCGGCGGTACCGGATGTCCATCCGGGTGATGGGCACGCGGTATCCGATCGACAACGCCTTCGTGGCCGTAAACCCGAAACGCCGTGTGAAGGCTTCCCGCACCTGCTCGAGGTACAGAGCGTAATGCCCGTGCCACACGACCGCGTAGGAATCGCACTCCGCAAATCGCACGGGAATCGTGATCTCGAAGCCTTTCAGCGGAGCGGCGCCCGATCGAACCGCGCTCACGCGGCCGCCGCCGGCGATTCCAGGACGGCCGCGAGAAAGTTTCCCCCGGCGCCGAACGAGTTGACGAGGGCCCGCCTCCGCCGTCCGTCCTCGGGGAAGGGCCCGTCCGGGTCCGCGATCGCTCGCGTCGCCGCCACGAGCTGCCCGCCTCCGGACGCGGCGGCTTCGCCCATCGCGTGCTTGACGGCGAGCGCGCGCGGCGGCGCTCCGAAAATCTCCCGCATCACGTCGGCCTCGGCGCGGTCCATCTCGACGACGCCGTTCGCGGAGGGGAGCCACAGCCCGACCTCTGAGGGCGCGACGCGGGCGTCTTCGAGCGCGCCCTGGATCGTCCGGCGGATCGCGGCAGGATCCGGAGCGAAGCGGTACGGGTCCGTGGGGACCCCCGCGAACCCGATTCCCGCGAGGCTCGCCAGAGGCCGGACGCCCCGGAGGCGCGCGGCAGCTTCGGTCTCGACGAGCATCGCAAAGCCGCCTTCACCCTGCACGATGCCCGAGCGCCGCCTGTCGCCGCGCAGCGCGCCGACCCGGTCGAATCCGAGGGCGTAGATGGCGTTCCATTCGTCGACCGCGCCGGCCAGCATCGCGCGCGCCCGCCCGGATTCGAGCGCCAGGACCGCGTACAGAAGCGCGTTTAAGGCAGAAGGGTCCTTCTGGGTGATCGTGACGTTCGGCCCGAACAGCTTCAGCTCGATCGAGACCTGCGAGGCGGGGGCGTTCGCGACCGTGTTGGGAAAATGAAACGGCGGCGCGGCTTCCGGCGATTCCAGGAACAGCACCCGCAGAAACTCGGTCAGCGCGCCCGCCCCGGCGGACCCGGTTCCCATCGCGATTCCAATCTCCTCGGGAGCGGCGGCGACGTCGAAGCCGGCCTCGCGAACCGCCTCGAGACACGAGACGATCGCGAACTGGCTTCCGCGGTCGAAGCGGCGTGCCTTCATGGGGGGGATCTCCGGCTGCGGCGAAAAACCGTCGCAGCGCGCCACTTCGATCGCCTGCAGCCCGGCGCGTTCCTCCGCCGTCATCGGACGCACGGCCGTCTCGCCGGCGAGAAGGCGCCGATAGAACTCCTGCGAGCCGCGCCCCAGGGGCGAGACGGCGCCCGTCCCCGTGATCCACCCTCTCGACGCCAAGCTCAGTAAACGCCGGCTTCCCGCGCGAAGACCACGACGGAGCTGTTGCCGCCGAACGCGAACGAATCGGAGAGAGCGACCTCGATGTTGCCTTCCCGCGCGTTGTTCGGAACGTAGTCGAGATCGCAGGCGGGATCGGGGTTGTCGTAGTGAATTGTCGGCGGGATCTTCCCGTCCCGCACGGTGAGCACGGTCGCGACCGCTTCGATCGCCCCCGAGGCGCAGAGGCAGTGCCCGATCATCGACTTGATCGAGGAGATCGGAATCTCGCGCGCCCGGCCCCCCAATCCCATCTTCAACGCCGCCGTCTCCGCGGAGTCGTTCTGCGGCGTCGCGGTTCCATGGGCGTTGACGTAGTCGACGTCCTCTGCGTTGATCCCGGCAGCCGCGAGCGCGGAGCGGACGGTGCGCCCTCCGGCGGCCCCGCTCGGGTCGGGCGCGGTCATGTGGTGCGCATCCGAGGTGACGCCGTAGCCCAGGAACTCCGCCAGAATGGGGGCGCCGCGACGCTTCGCCCGCTCCCACTCTTCGAACACGAGGATGCCGGCCGCCTCGCCGATCGAAAGCCCGCGGCGCTCCCGGTCAAACGGGCGGCACGGCTCGGGATCGACCGAACGCAGCGAATTGAACCCGCCGTAGGTGAGCCGCGCGAGGACGTCGGATCCGCCGGTGATGATGACGTCCGCGAGCCCCGCCGCGATCGCGTCGTGCGCGAACCCCATCGCGTTTGCGGACGAAGAGCAGGCCGTCGTAATCGTCGACTTGATGCCCTCGACGCGAAACCGCTGCGCCACGCGATCCGTGATGGCGTCGGGCAGGTGGTTCAGGACGTGCGAAGGCCGGCCCTTCTTTCCGTGGAGGTGTTGCTCGTAATACGCCTCAGAATCGAGGAGGCCCGACGTCCCGCCTCCCAGGATCACGCCGACGCGTGCAGGATTTTCCCGCGAGAGATCGAGGCCCGACTGCGCGATGGCCTCGCGCGCCGCGGCGAGCCCCATCCGATCGGCGCGGGACGTGCGCTTTCTTTCCGAAGCTGAGAGAAACCCGTCCGGAATCTCCAGAACCTGCGCCGCGGTCTGCGTGCGATAACCGGAGGGATCGAACAGGGAAAATGGCCGGATGCCGCACGTCCCCTCGAGGAGCGCTTTCCAGAAATCCGTCACGTTCGTGCCGATCGACGTCACGGCTCCCAGACCGGTGACAACGACGCGCCGGGGTTTGTCCATGAGACCGGCAATTCTACAGCGGGAGGAGAGTGAAAACGTCAGCTGTCAGGTGTCAGCTGCCAGCTCTCAGCCTTCGGCCGTCCTTCGCTTGCCGCGAGCGGGTGGCGGGCGGTCGGCCTCACAGCGCGAAGACGATCGGGAGGGTCGTGAACAAACGCCGACAGCCTTCTGAGGCGTCGCCTTCAGGGTTGATCCCGGCGCGTTCCACGGCGGAGGTACGATCGATGGTCTGGGTGGGAATAGGAGACTTCAGATGAAAACGATGACATGCATAGAGCTCGGCGGGAAGTGTGACGAGAAATTGTCGGCTGGATCCTGGGACGAGATGGTGAAGGTCATGACGAAGCACGTCATGGAGAAGCACCCGGACGTCGCGAAGGAAATGGAAAAGATGCACAACCAGGATCCGAAAAAGTGGGGCAGCGAAATGAAACCGAAATGGGATTCGGCCCGTGAAGTCTAGTCCGCGTCACGCGCTGCGGTCCCGTCTCGCGAGATAATCCGAGCATGAACGAACGCGTCGGCTGGCATACGTACTTCATGAACATCGCGCGGCAGGTGGCCACGCGCGCGACGTGCGAGCGCAAGCACGTGGGCGCCGTCATCGTGCGGGATCGCACGATCCTTTCGACCGGCTACAACGGCTCGATCCGCGGGCTTCCGCACTGCGAGGACGTCGGCTGCGTCATCGAGGACGGCCACTGCGTCTCGACGGTGCACGCTGAGGCGAATGCGCTCCTTCAGGCCGCGCGCAATGGCGTGGCGATCCGCGACGCGGAGCTGTACACGACCGCCAGCCCGTGCTGGCCGTGCTTCAAGCTGATCGCGAACTCCGGGATCGCGCGGGTTTACTACGGGGAGTTCTATCGGGACGAGAGGTCTCTGCAGGTCGCCCGGGAAGCAGGCATCGAGCTGATAGACCTGGGGCAGGGAACGGGGCCGGGGGAAAGGATCGTCTGACCGGCGGGCGATTCCGTCGGCGGAAGACCCGCTAGCGCTTTCCCGCCGGCACCGGCGCCTCCAGCAGCCGCAGGCACTCCTCGAGGTGCGCCCGCGACCCCGCGGTCAGCCGGAAGAAACGGCAGCCGAGGCCTCGGTCCGATTCCTGTCCGACGCGCACGACGATCGCCTCCGCGACGACCGTCCGGCCTTTCTGTCCGGGCAGCTCGAACGAGATCTCGAGCCTCGCTCCGACTGGCTGGCGCACCGGAGTTCGGATGAAGAATCCGCCGCGCGAGAGGTCGCGGAGAGTGCCTTCGTGCTGCGCGCCGTCGCGCCAGAACGTGACCGACCACTCGACCGCCGCCCGCGCCGCGTCGCGAGGCGAGAGCTGAAGGTACCTCCGCATCGTGTCGAAGACGACCGGGGTGTCGAAGGGCTTGTCGATGCACTCGTCCGCGCCGGCGCGGCGGGCCGCGTCCGCCGAGACCGGCGTCGCCGCCGCGACCACGACCGGACGGTGCCCGAGGTGAGAGTCCGCCTTCAGCACCCGGCACACGTCGATCCCCGTCATCCCCGTCATTTCGGCATCCAGGAAGATCAGGTCCGGCTTCTCGCGCCGCGCGGTCGCGAGCGCCTCCGTCCCGTTCCTGGCTCGCAGCGGGAGGCAGTGGGTCCGGCGTGCGATGTCGTCGGCGACGGCGTCGAAGAGGCCGGTGTCGTCGACCAGAAGAACGGAGCTCATGCGTCGATTATAGGGGCGGCCCTCAGCCGGGCGGGCCGAGCGGGGCGCCTCCCGGGGCTGCGCCGCGCATCGCGTGAGCCGAGCATCGGCAGCGCGATCGACTCGGCGGGACGACTGGCAGGCTGCTGAAAAAAGCCTGCGGGTGTCGTGTCCAGGCTTTTGCATTCGCCGTCGATTTCTTCTTCGCATCGACCCACCGTGTCGGCGCTCCAGGATCGCTTTCTTATGGCACGAGCAAAAGCCTGTCCACCCTGCGGGTTGCGGCGGCGCGGAGCCGTCTGCATCGTTGCCCTCCTCCCCGATGCGAACTGCATCGCCTTCGTCGCGGCGCCTTGCATCCGACCCCGCGGCGCTCGCCACTCGTCCACCAAAGGCATACCCCCGGCAGTAGAGAACGCCGGCTACTGCCGGCGGTCACCCATCCCACACCCTTTTTAGCAGCCTGCTAGGTGGGAACGACCCTCGGCCGCAGCACGACTTCGCCATGCATCACGTGCGGCGGCGACGTCAGGATTCCGAGGAGCGCGGTCAAGACATCTTCCGGCCGCAGACGCTGACTCTTCTCCGTCGTCGGACGGAAACGGTCGAAGAATTCGGTGTCGACCGATCCGGAGCAGAGCGCCGTCACGCGCACGCCCTGCGGCTTCAATTCCTGCGCGAGCGCGCGGCTAAAGCCCACGAGCCCGTGTTTCGCGGCGCAGTAGACCGAGCCCTCCGCGAACCCTTCGAGCCCCGCGATCGAGGCCACGTTCACGATGTCCGCCGGGGCGCCCTTGATCAATGACGGCAGAGCCGCCGACGTCAGGTAGATCGCCCCGGCGAGATCGGTCGCGAGCATTTCTTCGATCTGCGACCGTTTGAGCTCGGTCAACGGAGCGCGGTAGCCGATGCCGGCGGCGTTGATCAGGATGTCGATGCGGCGATAGCGGGCGAGCACGACGTCCACGAGGTCGAAAACGGCTGGAATGGAGCGAACGTCGACGACGTGGTATGCGGCCTCGCCGCCCGAGTCGCAGATTCCGGTGACGAGCGACCGGAGCAGCTCTTCGCGCCGCGCGACCGCGAAGACCCGGGCGCCGGCCCGCGCGAGGCCCTCCGCGAACACGCGGCCCTGACCGGACGAGGCGCCCGTGACGAGCGCCACGCGATCACGGAGCTTCTGCTCGGACTGCGCGGCCAAAACGGCGCGAGATTATCATCCGCCGCGCATGGATACGCCGAGCCACGGCCTCGCGGGAGCGATGCTCACGCGGTCGATGACATCCCGCCCAGGGGCGCGAGCCGCGCTATGGATCGGCTTTCTCGCCGCGATGCTGCCGGACGCGGACACGTTTTTCCTGACCGGGCAGGTCGATTACCTGCGGAATCACAGAGGATGGAGCCACTCGTTCGTCTATCTTCCGCTGTTCGCGTTCGGCGCCGCGGCGGTCGCGCGGCTCTTTTTCCGAAAGGCGAAATTCCTGGATCTGTGGATCTTCGCCGCGGCCGGGATCGCGTCGCACATCCTCTTCGACTGGATCACGTCGTTCGGAACGATGTTCTTCACGCCGATCAGCAGGACCCGCTACTCGCTCGATCTCCTCTTCATTATCGACCTGTTCTTTTCCGGGATCGGACTCGTGACGCTTCTGCTGACGCTGGTGCGACCCGCGAGCAGCCGGAAGATCGCGGCGTGGGGCTGCGCCGCGCTCGCCTTCTACATCGCCTTCTGCGCCGTCCTGCACTCGCGGGCGCTCGAAGTCTGGCGCCGCATCGACCATCCTCCGCCCGGCGCCGTGGTGGCCGTCATGCCGCAGCTCCTTTCTCCGTTTCGCTGGCTCGCGCTCTCGGAGCACGCGGGATCCGTCCATGCCTGCTTCTTCGACATCGGCCCGTTCGCCCGGACGGTGCCCACGCCGCGCTTGCCGGACAAGATGTCCGAGGCGCTTCGCCGCCTCCCCGATTTCTATCCGCCGCCCGAGAGAGCGCGGATCCGCAGCTTCGACCGGCCTCCGGACTCCGTCCCGCTTCGCCGGGCGCGAGCGCTGCCCGACGTGCAGATGTACCTGGCTTTCGCGCGCTTTCCTCTCGAGACGGTGACGGCCTCCACCGACGGCGGGGCCGTGGTGACGTTCGAAGACCTGCGGTTCCTGCCGTTTTTCACGGGTCCGTGGTCGCGTGGAAAAAATGGCGAATACACCCGCCAGCCCTTCGTTTTCCGCGTGCGGCTAGACGGCGCCGGCCGGGTTCTCGAGAGCGGCTTCGTCGTTGCCGGCCGGGCGCGGTGACGGGGGAGGCGGCGGCGCCGCGACGTACGAGTACTCGGGGGACGGGGTGCGCGTCAGCGCCTCCGAGATCCCTGCGTAGTACCCGACTTTGATCAGCAGCCGGAGAAAAACGAAAACCTGCTGCGTCAGGATCAACGGCACGAGCGCGAATCTTGCTTCTCCCCCCGCCGAAGGATCGGCGATGATCCAGATCGCGTAGAGCCCGAGGATGGCGATGATCGCCGAGAGGAGAACGCCGAAGAGCCGCAGCGGCCGCGACAGCGCTCCGGCGATTCCGGCGAAAAACCGAGAGACCGGCGGAAGGTCCGGCCGCGCGACCCAGACCGTGCGCACGGAGTCGGCTACGAGCTTGATCGTCGCGAGGACGAGAGCGAGGAGGAGAAGCCGAGCCAGCGTAATCGCGAGCGCCTGTCGCTCGCTCTGCAGGTCCCGCATACGGTCGTGCAGCGCTACGCCGCTCTCGATCCACACCCACCGATAGGCGAACAGCGCGGCCGCAAACGCCGCGAGCGTGAACGCCAGGAACGCCGGAAAGCGCCGCATGCCCTCCCGGCCGAACGTCACGAGAGATCCATGCGGCTCGCGGAGCGTCCCCAGAATGCCTCCAAGCGCGAACGCGTGCAGCACGATCGCGAGGAGCCCCAGGGAGACGGCGGTCGCGCCTATGCCGTGCAACCCGCCGAGCTTCGAGGCCGTGACGCCCTCGGGGGTCAGCAGCCCGGTGAGCAAGTCCGGAAACGTGCCGAGGAGATCGGGATGCGTCCGCAGGAGCGTTTCCCACCATCCCAGATCCGGGTTCGCCACCATCCGGCTGGCCGCCGGGGAGTCGTCGAGCAGGTCGTGCAGCGTGTTCGAGACCGGCAGGATCAGCACCGACGCGAGGAGGAGCTGGATGAGCCACAGGGAAACGGCGAGATAGGGCTTTGAAAGCGAGAGCCTCAGTCCTCTGCCGAAGCAGGCGAGCGCGCCGGAGCTGCGGGCCGGGCTCACCAGGCGACCGTCCTCACCATGCCACCGTCAGGGTATCGAGGAAGTTTTGCATCCAGAAGACGCTGCGGGCGGTCCACCGCGCCGCGGCGCGGGGATCCGGGACGACGCGCTTGCCGTTGTTCGTGCGGTCCTCGTCGAGGAGCAGCTTTTCGTCCGGATCGACGATGGCCTCCAGAAGCCGCGGTCCGCCGCGGATCCGGAAGCGTTTCCACCTCGCCTCTCCGTCCCAGGAGGAGCGATAGGTCTTTCCTCCGTCGAAGCGCAGCAGCACCTCGACCGGGAGCGCCGTCTCGCCGCGCCGCGTGACGAGTGCCTCGCTGTCATACCCCTTGACGCGGGCGAGCTCGGGCGGCGGCCCCTCGGACAACTTGCCGTCGCGTTCGAAGAGCCCTTTCGGAGGCTTTGCCGGCGACGATGTCGCCTTCTCGACGGCATAGTCGACGTCGCCGGACGAATGAAAGGTACGGTCGAAGAACCACGTCCAATCGCGGCCGGACACCTGGTTCACGCAGGCGATGAAGTCCGCGAGCGTCGGGTGTCGGAAGCGCCAGCGGTCCGCGTAGAGGCGGAGCGCGCGGTCCATCGCGTTCAATCCCAGCAGGTTCTCCAGCGTCGAGAGCGCCAGGGCGGTGTGGGAGTACGTGTCGGATCCGTAGTTCTTCACGTCGCGGAACTTCCAGCTCGGTTGCGCGTGAATGTCCTGCGTGGCGACCTCGAAGTACCGGCGGTTGACGTCCACCGGATAGTTCTCGTCGATGCCGAGAGGGATCCGGTAGCCAAACACGTTCACGACCGGGTGGGTCGGACCGTACGTCGCGCGCAGGACGCGCGAGGTCATGTACTGATTGAAGCCCTCGTCGAGGTAAGGCTCCTCGAACTCGTTCGACGCGAGCAACCCGTAGAAGAACTGGTGCCCGAACTCGTGCACCGTGACCTCCTCCGGCTTGTGTACGGTCCCCGGTGCGATGAGGCTCGTGCCGCAGGTGATGAGAGTCGGATACTCCATTCCCCCCGCGCCCGACGCGCCCCAGGGGGGATCGACGACGGTCAGTGTCTGGTACGGGTACGCTCCCAGGACGCGGCCCATCAGCGACAGTCCGGCCTTCACCGCCCGGAAGTAGCGCGCGGCCTGCGGGGCGTGCTCCGGCTGCACGTAGAGAAAGATCTCGACGTCGCCGAGGCCGGCTTCCCGGAAGAAGTCCTTGACGACGACGTAGTCCGGATCCGCCGTCCAGGCGAAGTCGTGCACGCTCTCCTGGCGGAACCGGTACAGCACCCGGTCGCCGGTTCCCGTCCGCTCCTCGACGCGTTTTCCCGTGGCCCCCACTTTTCCCCGGTAACGGGCCGGCACGTCGATAGACACGTCGTAGTCGCCGAAATCCGAAAAGAACTCGCTGTTCGCGTGGAACTGGTGGCAATTCCAACCGCTTTCCTGCAGCACTCCAATCTTCGGAAACCACTGCGCGACCATGAAGAAATCGCCCTTCCAGCCGGTCCGGCGATACACCCGTGGAAGCCGTGAGCGAAAGTCGAGCGACACCCGCGCGGTCTCGCCGGGCGCGACCGGCCGCGGAAGCGTGATCTCCGCGACCGTCCGGTCGTCCCGGTTGCCGTCGTCGGGTGAGATGTAGACGAGCGCGGGAAGGAGGTCCGTCCCGTCGGCGAACGTCATCCGGAGGATCTCGACGGAGCCCCAGGTCCCGTCGGGGATCGTTGCGCCGCGCGCGATGCCGTCCGCTTCCCGGCGGAACGTCGAGCGCGTGTTTGAGAACGCATTCAGGTAGAGATGAAACTGGAGCGTCGCCGCCGGACGGCTCGTCGTGTTCGTCCAGGTGAGCAGCTCCGTCCCCTCGATCACTTTTTTCTCGGCGTCGAGGCGGCAGGAGATTTCGTAGGAGGCGATCGGCGCCGTGAGCGGGGCGGCGGGAAGCGGCACGGCGGAAGCGGCAAGCGCGCCCGCGAGAGCGAGAAGGAGGATTCTCGCTTTTGCCGAACCCATTGGCGAGACTGTAGCATGCCGGGCGTGGCGAAAAAGGGTCTGCCGGACGACGTCGCGCCGGCTGCGCCGAGGGCGGTTGCGCCTCCCGCCGCCGCGAGCCGGGCGAGCGAGTTGAGAGAGGAGCTCACGCGGCACGAGCGGCTCTACTATGTCGACAATCGCCCGGAGATCTCGGACGCGCAGTTCGACGTCCTGATGCGCGAGCTCGTCGCCCTGGAGGAGCGCTATACGGAGCTCGCCGTCCCGGATTCACCGGCTCGCCGCGTCGGAGGGCGGCCGGCCGAAGCCTTCTCGACGGTGGAGCACGTCACCCCGATGCTGTCGCTCGAGAACGCGTACGACTGGGAGGAAGCCGAGGCGTGGCTTGCGCGCGCCCGGCGAACACTCGGCGAAGACCCGCCGGCGTACGTCGCGGAGCTGAAAATAGACGGACTCTCGATCGCTTTGCGCTACGAGAACGGCCGACTCGTGCGAGGGGCGACTCGCGGGGACGGCGTGCGGGGGGAGGACGTCACCGAAAACGTTCGCACGATCCGGTCGATCCCGCTCCGGATCCCGGAGACCGGGGCGATCGAGGTCCGCGGCGAAGTCTTTTACATGAAGAAGGCCTTCGAAAGAGTGAACGCCGAGCGAGAGGCGGAGGGCGAGGCTCTGTTCGCGAATCCCCGCAACGCGGCCGCCGGGACCATGCGGCTGCTCGACTCCAGGGTCACGGCGAAGCGCCGCCTCGAGGCGTGGCTGTACGGGATCGCGGCCGCGCCGCGGATGCCGGATACTCAGATGGGAGTCCTTGACCGTCTTCGCGAGCTCGGCTTCCGCGTCAATCCGAACTCGCGCAGGTGCTCGTCGTTCGAGGAGGTGCGCTCCTTTCTGGAGGAGTGGAAGACGCGCCGGCAGGAGCTCGATTTCGAGACCGATGGCGCCGTGATCAAGGTGGACGGGCGGGCCCTCCAGGAACGTCTGGGGACGACGGCGAAGTCGCCGCGGTGGGCGCTGGCGTTCAAATACCCGGCGGAGGAAAAGAGAACCACTGTCCGCGGCATCACGGTCCAAGTCGGCCGCACCGGCGCGCTCACTCCGGTGGCGCATCTCGATCCGGTTCTGCTCGCCGGAACGACCGTCAAGCGCGCGACGCTCCACAACTACGAGGACCTCGCCCGCAAGGACGTGCGCGTCGGCGACAGGGTCATCGTGGAGAAGGGCGGGGACGTGATTCCGAAGGTCGTGCGCGTGCTGCTCGAGGAGCGCCCTCCCGATGCCGTGCCGTACGTCATGCCATCTCGCTGTCCGGTCTGCGGAGACCCGGTCGTGCGCGACGCGGAGGAGGTCGCGACCCGGTGCGTCAATCCCGCCTGCCCGGCGGTCGTCCGCGAGGCGCTGCGGCATTTCTGCTCGCGTCGGGCCATGGACATCGAAGGGCTCGGAGAGAAGCTCGTGGACCAGCTCGTCACCGCGGGGCTCCTGACCGACGTCGCGACGATCTATGCGCTGCGGGCGGAAGACCTCGCGCTCCTCGAGCGGTGGGGCGAGAAGTCGGCGGGGAACCTGACGGCGGAGATCGAGGCGAGCAAGCGAAATGACCTCTCGAGACTCCTCTTCGCGCTCGGCATCCGGCACGTCGGCGAGAAGGCCGCCAGGATCCTCGCCCGCCGGTTTCAGACGCTGGACGGGATCGGCGCGGCGTCGGAGGAAGCGCTCCAGCGGGCGGAAGAGGTCGGACCGAACACCGCGGCGGCGGTGACCGCATGGTTTGCGCACCCCCGTCACCGCGAATTGGTCGATCGCCTGCGGGCCAGCGGAGTGAATTTCGAGTCGAGAGAGGAGGCCCCGCCGGCCGACGGCGCCCTGGCCGGGAAGACGGTGGTTCTGACCGGCGCGCTCGAGGGCGTGACCCGCGAGGAAGCACAGGCGCGGCTGGAGAGCGCGGGCGCGAAGGTTTCCGGCTCGGTCTCGAAGAAGACGAGCTACGTCGTGGCGGGCGAGGCGGCGGGATCGAAGCTCGAAAAAGCGGCGAGTCTCGGGGTGCCGGTGATGACGTGGGCGGAGATGCTTGACATAATGGGTGGAGACGAAGCTTCGGACACCTGAGGGCAGCCGAAACCCTCCGCAACCTGGAGAGGGAGAGACCGCTTGGAGCTACCAGCCAAAGTCGTGATTTTCTGTCCGACGCTGGAGCTGAAGAACAAGCCCGGCCGACTGATGGCCATCTCGGGGAACGGCTTCTACGAGATCTGGCTCGACTTCGCCGAGCGCAACCACACCGTCCTCCTGCCGGTCCAGGGAACCGCCCTCGTGTTCTCGGAGCCCAACTCGACGGGGGAGCCCGTGGCCGGAATCGAACGAAACTCCTGACCAGGGGTCGTGAGGGGTCAGGGGTAAGGCGTCAGGGCGGGACGGGGTCGGGGGAGGCGTCAAGAGAATCCGACCCGAATCGGAACCCGACGGTTTAGACCGTTTCCCCCTAACCCCTAACCCACCCTTCCAAACTTCGCCAGCAGCTCGGGCAACGTTCGCACCCTTTCCACCGGCTCTTCGGCAGCTCCCGTTCCGATCAGGATCGCGCGCATTCCGGCCCTGCGCGCTCCGAGGACGTCGATCGAGTAGATGTCGCCGACGTATACGCACTCCGCCGAAGTCACCCCCAGGCGGTCCGTGGCCGCCTGGAAGATTCGCGGGTCCGGCTTTTCGAACCCGACCTCGAACGAGTCGACGACCACTTCTAAAAACGGCGACAGCCCCGCGATCTCGAGGAGCGCGCGGACACGGCCGTCCGCGTTCGACACGACGCCGATCCGGTAGCCGCGCTCCTTGAGAGTCGAGAGCGTCTCGATCGCGCCCTCGGCGGCGCGCGACCAGAGGTTGGAGCGCGCGTGCTCCGCACCGACGGCCGCGGCCGCGGCGCGCCTCGCTTCCTCGTCCTCGATGCCGAGTCCCCGGAGAATCTCGTTCAAAAAGTACGGGACGCGCTCAGCGTCGGTCGAAGCGGGATTCTGTGCGATCCAGGCTCCGAGGGCCGCCGCCCCGGCCGCCGCGGCGCGGTCGAATCCGCTCGCGGCGTGCGGCACGCCGGCGGCCCGGGCAATCCGGTCGCCATCCAGGTGGATGAGCGTCCCGCCGGCGTCGAAGAGGATGGCTTTCGGCGGGGGTCGTTCGCTCAAGTTGGATGGAGGCAGCAGCGAGCCCAGGAGCTCAGGTCAACTCGGCGCGGACGGCCGCTTCGAGCTCGCCCGCGATCTGAAAGACCTCGCCGGCGTCGGGCCCTTCCACCAGGATGCGCAGAAGCGGCTCGGTTCCGGAGTAGCGCAGGAAAATCCGGCCGCGACCGTCGAACTGCCGCCGCGCCCGGGCGACGGCGAGGGTGACGGAGGGAAGGTCGTCGATCTCCACGCGCCTCGCCACGCGCACGTTGCGCAGCGCCTGCGGGGTCTTCTCCAGGGTCGCCAGTTTCGAAAGCGGCTGCCCGCTCTCGACCAGGATGGAGGCCAGAAGGAGCGTCGTCAGAATCCCGTCCCCCGCGGGAGAGAAAGGGAGAAGGACATGGCCGGACGTCTCGCCGCCGAGAGTCGCTCCGGTCTCCTCCATCAGGCGCGCGACGTTGCGGTCGCCCACCGCGGAGCGGTAGAACCGAATCTCCTCGCGCGCAAACGCGGCTTCGAGCGCGAAATTCGACATCACGGTCCCGACGACGCCCCCGGGATTCAGGATGCCTTTGCGCTTCCAGTCGCTCGCAATGATCCAGAGCACGTCGTCGCCGTCGAGGATCCTGCCCATCTCGTCGGAAAAGATCGAGCGGTCGGCGTCGCCGTCGTACGCCACGCCGAGCGCAGCGCCCTTTTCGCGAAGTGCCCCGAGCATGTTCTCGGGATGGAGCGCGCCGCACCCTTCGTTGATATTGCGTCCGTCCGGGGCGTCGCAGATCGCGTCGACGTGCGCGCCCGCCCGGCGCAGCGCCGTGGGACCCAGGCGGAACGCGGCTCCGTTGCCCGCATCGACCAGGATCCGCGCGCCCTCGAGCCGCACCGGGACGCTTTTCGCCATCCGGGCGAGGTAGAGCTCCGAGAGCGCCGGGTTCGCTTCGAGAGCAGCCGCGGGCTCCGCGCTGCGGTCCTTCTTTCCCGCGAGGAGCTTCATCTCCAGCGCTTCCTCCTCCGCGTCCGGCCACTTCCGCGCGTCCGGGCCGAAGATCTTGATCCCGTTGTCCTGCCAGGGATTGTGGGAGGCGGAGACAGAGACGCCCGCTCCCGCGCCGAGCCCCAGGACGACCTCCGCGACACCCGGCGTCGGGATCACTCCCGCCGAGGCGACTTCGCCTCCGGCCTCAATGATGCCGGCGGAGATCTGCGCCACGATTCGCGGCGTCGATTCCCGCGTGTCGCCTCCGACGACCGCGGTCGGATTTCCTGAGGCCTTCAGCCGCCGTCCGAGCTCCCGCCCGATGTCCCGAACGGTTGCGTCGTCGAGCGGAAATTCGCCAGCGTGCCCGCGGAGACCGTCGGTGCCGAAGAGCTTCATTTTTTTCGCGGCCTGGGAGCCGGCGTGATCATTGGCTCAACTCCCACAACCGGGTGGAGGTGCACCGTCACCGTGACGATCTGCCCCTCGCGCACGCGCACGCCCGGGGCGTCCGCGACCACCGTGGCCGGGGTGCTGAAGGTCGCCGAGCGTTCGGAAAGCGAGACCGGATCGGTCGAGACCGAGGTCATCTTGCCCAGCACCGCCGAAGGGCCCGCGATCCGGGCCGAACGCGGCTCGATCGACACGTCGCCCACCTCCCACCCCGGCGCGGGCGTCCCGGTGAGGTTCGGAGCGATTGAAAGCACCTTCTCCGTGACGGCGTCGAGGACGATCCGCACGTCCGCGGGGGAGATGGCGATGACCTCGATCTCCGGCGCGACGTTGATGTCTTCCGGGGCGAGGCGGTAGAGCCGTTCGCCCCGGGTCGCACCCTGAAGGTCGATCACTGCTTCGATTTTATCCGGGTCCACCTGCCGAAGAGCGGTGAACGGGCCCCGCACCCGGACGTCGACGGTCGGCGGCACGGCCGACGCGATGATCGTGCGCTCCGGAATGTTCACGACGGAGAGGGCGATGCGATAGCTGCGTTCGGAAATGCGCTCACGTCTCTGCGCGGAAAGCACGAACCAGACCAGAAGCGCGATCCCGAGCGCGAGGACCTTGAGACCCAGGTTCCGCAGGAGTGCGGGCCGGGTTGCCATCAGGCCGCCACCGCGAATTCCCGAAGCAGAAGATCCCGCAGCCCCTTTCCGTCCAGGTCTTCGATCAACTGTCCGTCCCTTGCCACGGAGATCGTGCCGCGCTCCTCGGACACAACGACCGCGAGCGCGTCTGTTTCCTCCGTGATGCCGATCGCCGCGCGGTGCCGTGTCCCGAACCGCTTCGAGAGACTCTCGTTGATCGAGAGGGGGAGGAAGCAGGCCGCGGCGGCGACGCGCTCGCCCGAGAGGATCACGGCCCCGTCGTGGAGCGGGGTGCCGGGCGCAAATAGGGTGACGAGAAGGTCGTAAGAGACGGCGGAATCCAGGGGGACCCCGTTTTCGATGTAGTTCTTGAGCCCCTCGCGCCTCTCGAGCACGATCAGGGCGCCCGTCTTGCGCGCCGACAAAGACGTGACCGCGAGCACGATGTCCGAAATCGTCTCCTCGGCGTGGTACCCGGAAAACCAGGAGAAGAAAGGCGTTCGCCCAAAGGTGGCGAGGGCGCGGCGGAGCTCCGACGCGAAGAGCACGATGATCGCGAATGGAACGTAGAAGAAGAGGGCCTGGAGAATCGTCCGGAGCGCGGCGAGCTTCAGGACGACCGCGAGCTCGTACAGAAGAAACACGGCCACGATCCCGAACACCATCTGGACCGCGCGCGTCCCCCGGATCAGCCGGAAGAGGCTGTAGGCGATGAACGCGACGATCAAAACGTCGATGGCGTCGCGCCACGTGACCGAGATGTGGCCGAACGGCCCGAAGAGGCGCGAGATCGGGTCGCTCATGAAGCCGTGGCTCCCGCCGGCGTGAGCGATCCCGAATCCGTCCGCTGCGGACGGGCAGCAGGCGCCGGTGTGACGATCGCCCCGCGCATCGAAAAGAAGCGGACCGTCTCCGCGGCGTCGTGCACGCGGACGATGGCCGCCCCTCCGGCCGCCGCTGCCCCGGCGCACGCGAGCGAGCCCGGGAGGCGGTCTCCCGCGGGAGAATCGTCGGCGACTCCGGAGAACCGCCGCACGAACCCTTTGCGAGACGCTCCGATGACGACGGGAAGGCCGATCGAGCGCAGCGCCGCGAGATGGCGGAGGAGTACCAGATTTCCTTCCGGGCTCTTTCCGAAGCCGAGGCCGGGGTCGACGGCGATCGCGTCGCCATGGACGCCCGCCGCCTCCGCGCGCGCCACGGCCGCTGCGAGCTCGGCCGCGACCTCGCCGAGCAGGTGTGAGTACGTCGTGTCGGACTGCATCGTGCGGGGATCGAGGCCGCGCATGTGCATCAGGATCGCGGCTGCTCCGGTCGCGGCGACGGTCTCCGCCATCGCCGAATCGAAGCGGAACGCCGTCACGTCGTTGACGAGATCGGCGCCCGCTTCGATCGCGGCTCGGGCGACCGCGGCCCGGCGGGTGTCGATCGAGAGCGGCGACGGCGACTGCTTCCGGATGTCTTCGATGACGGGGAGGACCCGCGCCGCTTCCTCTTCGGGCGAGACCTCCTGAGCCGCGCCGTACGTGCCCGGCCGGGTCGACTCGCCGCCGATGTCGACGATCGCCGCCCCGCTGTCGAAGAGCTCGAGAGCGCGAGCTACCGCGCGGCCCCGGTCGAAATAGAGCCCGCCGTCGGAGAAGGAGTCCGGGGTGACGTTGACGACGCCCATCACGAGCGGCCCGGAGGAAAGATCCAGGAACCGGCCGTGCGCGAGGGAAAGCCGGGCAGGACGCCGGGAAGCCTTCTCGAACGCCGCACCCGCCCTCTCCCGCAGGCTGGCCGGCATCGCCTTCAATGTCTCGGCGCGCCGCCCCCGCGAGATCACCAGGGGAGGAGAGGCGGACCCCGCCAGCCGAACGACGTCTACCGGGAAATCCGCCGCCTTGAGAGTCCCCGGCCGGAAGCCGTCCCACCCGGCGATCTCGAGGAGGGCGGCAGAATCACGGGCGGGGATGACGAGGTCGGTCACGTCGTGAGTCTAGCGTCTCAGGAAGGGGACGTCGTTAAGAGTGAGTGCGTACGGAGCGACGGCTCGGCGTGACTGCGCCCCTCACCCCAACCCTCTCCCTGTTCAGCCCGGACACATGGTGAACAGGTGTTCGGAGACATGGTG
>JBDTRB010000006.1:0-65100 GCA_039931865.1 Acidobacteriota bacterium
GGGGCCACACGGCCCCCCCGCGCATGGAAGCCAGCCGTGTCGGCCGCGCGGCGGGGCGGACACGGCGCAGGAGCGTGCGCCAGAGAGAATCATGATGGCGGCCCCCGGGATTCGAACCCGTGCGTCGGCCTCCGGGGGGCTCGGGGGGGCCACACGGCCCCCCCGCGCATGGAAGCCAGCCGTGAGGGACACGGCGCAGGAGCATGCGCCAGAGAGGATGATGATGGCGGCCCCAACGGGATTCGAACCCGTGCGTCGGCCTTGAAAGAGCCGTGTCCTAACCCCTAGACGATGGGGCCGCAGAGGAGCGAGGAACGATAGCACGGCGGCGAAGCGATTGAACCGGAGACGCGCCGCCCGTCACGGGATACAGAGCCGCTGGAGCCGGCCGGGATTCCCTACGAGCCGGCGGGTGTCAGGACCGCGGCAGGAACATCGACGGCCGGCTGCCGCTCCTCGGCCGCGAGATACGCGTTCGGATCGTGGTGGATCGCGCCTTCCGGCAGCCACTCCCACAGCGAACCCAGGTCCCGGCGAATCTGGTTCATGTAGAAGGCCGGGAGCTCCGTCGAGTCGCCGGCGAAGTAGCGGCGGACGACCGGGTCGCCGTCCAGCAGGCCGCGCAGCTCCCTGTAGTACTTCAGGCGGCCCGCGCCTTCAGAGGAGACCGCTCGGACGAGATTCATCCAGCGCGGAATCGCGGCGCGTGTCGCGCGGAAACGCTTCAGGACTGCCGGCGTCGAGAAGGTGTGACGCGTCAGGTCGATGACGCGATCGTAGAACTCCGGCCACGAATAGTTCTGCGGCCTCACGTTCATCGCATGGTTGTTGTCGAGGAAGTGAAACGGGAAGGGGAGAACCCGGTTCGTTCGCTGGTACTCCAGGTTCAACGGCGCCGCTCGGCCGAACGCCGACAGGAGCGAGTAACCCGGGAAGACGCCCGGCGCGAGATCGATGAACCGTTTCGTCAGCTCGAACGGCTCCTCTCCGGCGTCCGAGTCGAGCCCGAGGACGAAGTTCATCTGCAGATAGGGGATGTGCTTCAGGATCATGTTCGCGTGATCGGCGACCTGACGAACCTTCTCGATGCCCTTGTTCTGGCCGGTCTTCGACTTGTTGCCCATGTCGTACCAGGACTCGACTCCCGGCAGCAGCCCCTTGAATCCGGATCGCGCCATGCGCTGCACGTGCGGCTCGGACAGAAGCGAGAGACTGCTCTCCGCGACGAAATCGATGCTGCCAGGAGGCACCGCCTCGTCGATCGCGTCCAGATACGCGTCGAAGCGGACGCCGAAATTCGGGTCGTGCCAGCCGACCCGCGGACGTTTCATCTCGCGAACGAGGAACCGGAGATCTTCGCGCAGAACGCCGAAGTCGAGCGGCTGATAAGGAACGGTCGCGTCGATGCAGAAGCTGCAGGTATACGGACAGCCGAGACTCCCGATCATCGGCACGAGCTTGAACAGCGGCGCCTTTCGCAGGGTCGGGGCAATGAATTTCCACCGCTCGCGGACGCCAGGAAGGGACGCGGGCTGCGTCGACGCCGAGAGGTGACGGCCCAGGGGACGGTGCGGGCCGGCGTCTTCCAACACGTCGCGGATCACCTTTCGATCGGTGAAGCCGAGAACGTAATCGAAGTACCGGCGAGCGTCCTCCGGATAGCAGCGGGCGTGGGGACCTCCGAGCGCCGTGACGGCCCCTCGCGACCGGAACAGGTTGCTCAGCGAGTAGGACAGAAACGCCGACTCCGTGAAGCCGCCGAAGAAAACGAGATCGACCGATTCCGGCAGCTGTTCGGAGAGGTCCTCGAACCCGGTGTAGCAGACGAAGGTGACCTCGTGCCCCTCCGCCTCACACCAGGTCGCGACCACCTGCGGCATGATGCTCGCGAGGTTCGCGTTCATGACACGGGCGTAGAGAGCGCGGGTGGGCCCCTTGGCGACGAGATCGATGACGCCGATCTTCAGCTTGCGCGTAAAGCCTTTCGGCCGCCCGGGTCAGAACCGCGGATGAGAAAGCGGATAAACCTGCCGAGGCGGGATCGAATGCTAAGGTATCAGCGCCCGCCACCGCGAAGCCCCATTTTCTTCACCACCGCCCGCGCCCTCGCCTTGCAGGCCGTATCCGATCCGATTTTTGTGGCCCGAAGTCCTTTTCCGAAGCAAGATAGCGACATGCATCGCGTCCTTCGGCGGTTCGCATGGCTCCTGCTGGCGCCTGCCCTCGCCTGCTCAGAGAAGAGCACGATCACCAACCCGCTGACGCAGACGCCTGTCACCCCCTCGATCACGTTCCCTACGCCGATCGGGCCGGGGGGGACGCCCGTCGTCACGGGCACGCCGCTCGTGCCGACCGCCGGAGCGACGTTCACGCCGAGGACCACGACCCCCGTTCCGACCGCCGCGACCGTGACGCCCGGAGGACCGACCGCGACCCCGGCCGTCCTGACCGCGACCGTCGTCCCGACCGCGGGCCCCTCGGCAACTCCGCCGACCGCGGCCCCTCCGACCGCGACCCCGATCATCACGGGGACGCCGCTCCCGGCGACCCCGACCCCGCTCTTCACCCCGGTTCCGACGATCACCCCAGTGCCGACGATCACGCCGATTTCGATCTTCACTCAGACCCCTATCTCCGCGACCGCGACTCCGAGGCCCACTCCCTAGATCCGGCGATGCAGCCGAGCCGTCTCCGTAGAGGGTGCGCTATCGGACAGACGGACCGCCCCATTCGGGGGAGAGTGCGACCCGTATGGTTGGTGCGATCACGGGGCTTCTTGTGCGTGTCGAAGAGGGGGAGCTGGTGGTTTTCAATGCCCCTGGCGACGACATTGCCCTCTTCTCGCGCCCCGGTACCTCTTTTTCAGGACGGGTTCTGGAGACGATCGCCGGAGGCGGGGTCATCGCCTCGGTCGGTTCCTCCACCGCGACCAACGTCCGCCGGCTCCGTCTGAGAAATTCGGACGGCGGCGTGATCTACGACGAAAAGATCTTCGTCTATCTGACCTGAGGACTCAGCCGCGCTCGCGAACCGACTGTCTTCTGTCTTCGTCAAACCCTCGGGCGCTGGCGGCGGTCCTCGATGATGTTTCCGCTCGAGATCGCTTCGCGGTTCGAGGCGTCGCAGCGACGGCAGACGAGCGGAATGACCTTGCCCTCCTGGATCTCTGTCGTCAGCGGCCGGTAATTCCGCTGGCCGCAGAACCGGCAGGACCACGAGAGAAGCTTCACGTTGTCTGGTGTCATGTCTGTCCAGGCCACGCGTGCGGTCTCGAAAGGCTTCGCTTCCGGCGAAGGATTGCAGGACGAGCACCCGGGACCCAGGCGCATTGTCGCAGTTTCCGGCGCCTCCCGACGCCCGCCGACCGAGGGTCAGGCCTGGACGCCCGGAAAATGCAGCAGCCTGCGCCCCACCGGATTCGATTTTCGAAGAACGCCTCCCGGGGAACCGGCGGCGGGGGCGGGTAAAGAGCGGCCTGGATTTCAGAGCGGCGGAAGAAGGCAAAGAGAAACATCTCGGAATCGAATACGCAGCGAAGGCCGAGTACTCCACGGCCGGGGGAATCGCATTCTTCGGGCCACCGCAAACGCCTCGCAAGCGATGGACAAAGTCCAAACAATGTACGCGAGCGTACTAAGGGACTCACCCCCCTTGCGGTAGCTTGGTGATCCGATACACCGTCTCATCAAGGAGCCGAGTTGGGCAGACAACCCACGGCAAAGAATCGGTCGGGAGCGGAACCTCGCCGCCGAGGCATCCAGAAATCGCGCACCGGGATCACCGGGCTCGACGAGATCACCGGCGGAGGATTTCCGACGGGCCGTCCCACCCTGATCTGCGGAAGCGCGGGCTGCGGAAAGACGCTGTTCGCCATGGAGTTCTTAATCCGCGGCGCGACCGAGTCCAACGAGCCGGGCGTCTTCATGGCGTTCGAAGAAACGGCGAAAGACCTCACCGAGAACGTCCGGTCTCTCGGCTTCGACCTGGACGATCTCGTGCGCAGGAAGAGGGTCGTCGTCGATTACGTGCACATTGAGGCATCGGAAGTCGAAGAGTCGGGCGAATACGACCTCGAAGGGCTCTTCATCCGTCTGGGGCAGGCGATCGACGAAATCGGGGCGAAGCGCGTGGTGCTCGACACGATCGAGGTCCTCTTCGGGGCACTTCCGAACGAGGCGATTCTCCGCGCGGAGCTGCGGCGCCTCTTCCGCTGGCTGAAGGACCGTAACGTCACCGCGGTCATCACCGGTGAGCGGGGGGCCGGCACGCTGACCCGCCAGGGAATCGAAGAGTACGTCTCCGACTGCGTCATCCTGCTGGACCACCGGGTCAACGACCAGGTCTCGACCCGCCGCCTTCGCATCGTGAAATACCGCGGAACGACTCACGGAACGAACGAATACCCGTTCCTGATCGACGAAACGGGAATCTCCGTCCTGCCGATCACCAGCGAGGGCCTCAAGCACACGGTCAGCGACGAACGGATCTCGAGCGGCGTGGCCGCGCTCGACACGATGCTCGCCGGCAAGGGCTTCCACCGGGGCAGCAGCATCCTGATCTCCGGCACGGCCGGCACGGGGAAGACGAGCCTGGCCGCGCACTTTGCAGACGCCACCTGCAGGCGCGGAGAGCGGTGTCTCTACTTCGCGTTCGAGGAATCCGAAAGCCAGTTTCTCCGCAACATGCGCTCGATCGGCGTCAACCTCGGACCGCAGGTTCGCAGGGGGCTGCTCCGGTTTCACGCGTCCCGGCCGACCCTGTATGGCCTGGAGATGCACCTCGCGACCATGCACAAAGCGGTGCAGGATTTCGACCCGAGCGTGGTCATCATCGATCCCATTTCGAATTTCGCTGCCGGCGGAACGATGTCCGAGTCCTCGGCGATGCTCACCCGGCTGCTCGATCAGCTGAAGGCGCGCCAGACGACCGTGTTCATGACGAACCTGACCTCCGGAGCAAACGCGCTGGAAAGCACGCAGATCGGGATCTCGTCGCTCGTCGACAACTGGCTGCTCCTTCGGGACATCGAGTTAAACGGCGAGCGCAACCGGGGGATGTACGTGCTGAAGGCTCGCGGCACCGCGCACTCGAATCAGATTCGCGAGTTTCTGCTGACCGACCGCGGCATCCAGCTCGAAGAGGTCTACGTCGGCCGGGAGGGCGTCCTCACGGGATCCTCCCGCGTCGCTCAGGAAAATCGCGAACAGGAAGAGGCCAGGGCCCGGCGCGAAGAAGCGGAATCGAAACGGCGCGTACTGGCCCGCCGCCAGCAGGCACTCGAGGCGCAGATCGCCGGGCTGCGCGCCGAGTTCGAAACGGAACAGGAAGACCTCCGAAGAAGTGTGGAAGAGCAGGCCGCGGAAGAGGCGCTGCGGAAAGAGGATCAAAGCCTTCTGGCGAGGAGCCGAAAGGCCGCGCCTCAAAGCGGCGGGCGTCAGCGGCCGGCGCGCGGGAGCGCGCGATGAAGCAGACTGCCACGGCCGCCAAACCCGTCGTGAAAAAAGCGCGTCCAAAAACCGCACCGAAGTCCGTGCCCGGCCGGCCGTTCTGGGACCTGCGCCTCTACGTCGCAGGGCAGACGCCGAAGTCGATAACCGCTTTGAACAACCTGCGCCGGATCTGCGAAGAACATCTCGAGGGTAAGTATCGGATCCAGGTCATCGACCTCGTCAAGAATCCGGCGCTCGCGCGCGGGGACCAGATCGTCGCGATTCCGACCCTCGTCCGGAGCGTCCCGGCCCCCCTCCGGCGGATGATCGGCGACCTCTCGAGCACCGAGCGGGTCTTAGTCGGACTCGACGTGCGCCCTTACACCTCCCGCGGAGACGAATAGAGACAGCGGCCATGATGCAGTCGCAAACGACCGGGAGCTTTCGGAGGTTTCGATGAGCGGAGCAGACGCGAGGCGCACTGTTTCGGACCTGATGAAGCGGCTCGAAGAGGCGGAGGACACGATCCGGGCGATCCGCGACGGCGAAGTGGACGCGTTCGTGATGCGGGCGGCCCAGGAAGAGAGAGTCTTCGCCGTCGCGTCGGCTGACGGCCCATACCGGCTCCTCGTCGAGAGGATGCAGCAGGGCGCGGCCACCCTGAGCAGCGACGGGGCCGTCCTCTACTGCAATCAGCGGTTCGCGGAGCTCCTGAGCACCTCACCGGAGCACGTCTTCGGCGAGAGCTTCGGCCGATTCGTCCAGGCGGGCAACCGCCTTCTCTGGAATGCTCTATGCCGCCGCGGGGAGGAAGAAGGAAACAGCCAGGGAGAGATCACCCTCGAGAGGGTCGACGGGGGCCTCGTTCCCGTTTACGCCACGATCGGCTCGTTTGGGAAGGACATCGGCGCGCTCTCCCTGATGCTCACAGACCTCACGGAGCACAAGCGGCTCGAGGCGGTCGTCGCTTCCGAAGCGCTCTCGCTGTCGATCCTGGAGCAGGCGGCGGACGCGATCCTCGTGTGCGACGCGGATGGAAGGATCGTGCGCGTCTCGCGAGCGGCCGAGGAGCTGTGCGCGGGTAACCCGATGCTTCAAAGGTTCCAGGACTCCTTCGACCTGTTCATCGAACCGGCCGCGGGCGCTGCCGCAAACCGCCGCGACACACCCTCCCGGCGCCGCTTTTCCGTCGAGCCGTTGCTCGCCGGGGAAACGATCCGAGGCCTCGAGGTCTGCCTCGAGCGCGAGTCCGGACAGTTGAGCCTGCTCCTGGGCGGCGGGCCCCTCCGGACGGATGGAAAGACGATCGGCTGCGTCGTGACCTTGACCGACATTTCGGATCGTAAGAAAGTCGAGGAGGCCCTGCGCGATGCCGACCAGCGCAAGGACGAGTTCCTCGCGGTCCTCGGGCACGAGCTGCGCAATGCGCTCGGCCCGATTCGCAACGCGGCTCAGCTTCAAAAGCTCGCGGCCGGCGACATCGATGCGACGACCCACGCGCGGAACATGATCGAGCGGCAGGTCGGCCACATGACGCGACTGATCGACGACCTTTTAGACGTGACACGGATCGCGAACGGCAAGATCCTTCTGCGACGCGACCCGGTGGAGCTCTCTGCGCTGGTGGAGTCGATCGTCGAAGACCACCGGGCTGCTCTCGAGACGTCCGGACTGACCGTCGACGTGGAGCTCCCTGCCGAACCGATCGAGACGGTCGGTGACGCGACCCGGCTCACGCAGGTCGTCGGAAACGTGCTGCAGAACGCGGCAAAGTTCACGGACCGCGGGGGTCGGGTGAGGATTCGAGTTGCCTCCGGCGAAGACGGGACGGCAACGATCGCGATCCGCGACACGGGCATCGGCATGGACACGGACACACTCGCGCGGGTGTTCGACTATTTCAGTCAGTCCGACCGCAGCGTGGATCGCAGCCGCGGGGGACTCGGCCTCGGGATGGCGCTCGCCAGGGGCCTGGTCGAGCTGCACGGCGGCCGGATGACGGCCGGAAGCGAAGGGCCCGGCCGCGGCTCCGAGTTCGTGATCCGGCTTCCCCTTCCCCTTCCGTTAGCCGAGCAGCCGAAACCAGCACGGGACATGGAGAAACCCTCCGCCGACATGACAGGGAAGCTCAAGCGAGTCCTGATCATCGAAGACAACGTCGACATGGCGGAAAGCCTGCGGATGCTGTTCGATTTGAGCGGATATCCGGTCGCCTGCGCATACAACGGGTTTACGGGCGTCGAGCTGGCGGCCGAATTTCGCCCGGATGTGGTCCTCTGCGACATCGGGCTTCCGGGCGGCATGGACGGGTATGCGGTGGCGGCGGCTCTGCGTCTCGATCCCAGGACGAGATCGGCGACTCTCGTGGCGCTCTCCGGCTACGCTCACGACGACGACCAGCGGCACGCGCTCGAGGCCGGGTTCGACCTGCACGTCAAGAAGCCGATCGAGTTCGAGACCCTCGAGCGGGTGCTCGCCTCCCTCGGGGAGTGAGGCCGCGGGGACAGCCGGGAGAGAGGTCTTCTAAGCGACGCGGATCTGCCGGCGGACGAGAGGCGAGATCCGTTCGTCGGGCGTCAGGATGCCGTTTAAGTTCAGCGGGTCGGCCGCGGAGACGAGAACCGGCCGCGCGTCTGACGGCTCGCCTCTGCGCCGCAGCTCTCTTAGAAGCGTGACCGCTTCGGGGAGCGCGTACTGCTCGCCGTCGAAACCGGCGACGAATCGGCCCCCGCGCACCTCGCCGCGCGCTTCGAGCGTCCGAAGCGCGCGAGCGATGTCCCGCCAGGGGATCGGCTGTTTCTCGCGCGCGAGCGTCCTTCGGAATACGACACCGGTCCGCGCGAGCATCCGGCGAGCGATGAACTCCGACTGCGCGAGGGTGAAGCGTTCTTCGCCCGCCGGGCGGCCGGACACAAGCACAAGCGCAAGCGCGCTCCAGCGCCCGGCGGACAAGCCCACGGCCTTGCGGCGCCACGCCGGGACGATCAGCCAGCGCAGTCCGGAAAACGAATCGCAGGTCACCCGGCCGGCCGCGATCAGGCGTCCGAGCCCCTCCTCGGCGAGCGAAGGGGAGAGGCCGGCTTCCTTCGCGAGCTCCGGAAAGAACATCGCTCCCCGGCGCTCCAGAGATTCCCCGATCGCGGCCGCTTCCGCTGAAACTTCCGCGGGCTCGCTGGCGGCCCGCGTGAGCGCGGTCCAGGCATCTACGTCCGCGCGTAGAAAGAGGCACACCGGAGTCCGGCGGATCGGCCCCGCTCCGAATCCCCAGAGCCGGCCCCAGACCACCTCGCCGGAGAGAGTCAGCTGGTCCAGCCATTCGCGCTTGTACGCTCGGACCCTGGCCGGCAGGAGGTTCGCTTCCCAGGCGGCCGCGGGCGCTTCGTACCCCGCGAGCTGCGTGATCACCTGCGCCACCCCGCGCGGGCCCTCGAGCACGTGGGCCGGGTCGGCGTGCTGCCAGCACGCGAGGAACCGGCGGAACTGCGCCGCCGAGACGGGCTCTATCTCGCGCCGGAGCCGGTCCACGGTCGCGCGGTGGATACGGGCGAGCAGACGGCGATCGCACCAGGCCGCGCGGCCATCGATGCGGGTCCGCAGTACCGACCCTTCGACTTCGAGCTCCCGCAGGAGCGGCTCCTCTTCCGGCGCCGCGAAGATCGGCCCGAGCGCCTCCATACGGCCGCGCAGCACGGCCTTCGCATCGCGGTCTGCCTCCACCGCCATGTAACGCCCGCCTTCGTGCGTGACGCGGCGCGCCCGGGCGAGCTCGTCCATCCAGGCCTGCCACGGCTCGGCTTCCGCGTCCGTGACGAATCCCATCCAGAGAAGGGCTTCGTGCACTTCCTCGGCGTTCTCGGGGGACGGCCACGCCTCCTCGCGAACGCGGGCGATCGCTTCCGGATCGAGCATTCCGATCTCGTCGGACGTGCGCGGGTCGAGCACGCGGCGCGAAAGAACCGCCTGCGTCCGCCGCTCCTCGAGGGGCGCGTCGTCTAAGAAACTATAAGGCTGCGACGAGAGAACGCCGCGCGCGAATGCGGACGGCTCGACGGTGTCGACGGCGAGCTTCTTGATCGATCCGTCCTTCAGGCCTCGAAGCACCTCGAGAAAGCCTTCGACGTCCATCGCCTCGTTCAGGCAGTCCTCGACCGTCTGCCGCACGATCGGGTGGTCCATCGGCACCGGGATCGGTCCGCCGGAAAGCGTCTCCGGGCAGGCGAGGACCTGCGGAAAAGCGCCCGCCAGAAGATCGTTCGCGCGCATCCGGAGCAGATTCGGCGGGACGCGTTTGCCGCCGCGGGAGCGCTCCAGGAGCAGGGAGCGCTGCGCGTTCCACCTCCAGCGCGTCTCGAACATCGGGGCCGGGAGTAGCGCCTGGATGAGCACTTCGCGGGCCGTCGCAGGACTGAGGTACTCGAAGACCTCTTCGAGCGGGAAGCTGTGCATGGGCCCGAGCGAAAGCACGATCGCCTCTTCGTTCGCGGCCGCCTGCAGCTCGAACCCGAACCCGACGCAGAATTTCTTGCGCAGGGCCAGGCCCCACGCGCGATTGATGCGCGACCCGAAGGGAGCGTGCACGACGAGCTGCATCCCGCCGCTCTCGTCGAAGAAGCGCTCCAGGATCACCCGCTTCTGGGTCGGGACGGCGCCGAGGGAGACCCGCCCGGCTTCGATGTACTCCAGAAGCTGGAGGGCCGCGCCGTCCGGAAGAGCTTCCCCGCAGGCGTCCCGGAGCCCGCCGCAGGCGCCCTGGAGCCCGCCACCGGCGCATTCGCTTCGTCCGCCCGCGCCTTCACACATTTCACGGAGCTCACCGATGGCCTGGGCGAGCTCGCGCGTGCGGCCCGGCCCCTCCCCAAGCCAGAACGGAAGGCTCGGCGACTGTCCCTTCGCGTCCGCCACGCGGACGACGCCGGTCTCGACACGAAGGATCCGCCATGACGCGTTGCCGAGCTGAAAGATGTCCCCCCTGTTCGACTCGATCGCCCAGTCCTCGTTCACGGTCCCGACGAGCGTGCCTTCCGGCTCCAGACGCACCTGGTAGTCGGCGGTGTCCGGAATCGCTCCGCCGCAGAGCAGGGCGGTCATGCGCGCCCGCCGCGTCGCCAGCAGACGGCCGCCGACGCCGTCGCGGTGAAGCAGGGCACGCCGGCCGCCCGTATGGAGCGAAGCGACGCCGTCGAACTCCTCGCGCGTCAAGTCGCGGTACGGCCAGGCCCGGCGGACCAGGTCGTAAAGGGCGTTCTCTCCCCACGGCTCCGCCACGCAGGCGGCCACGATCTGCTGAGCGAGGATGTCTAAGGGGCGGGCCGGCTCGGGCGTGCGGTCGAGCACCGACGAACGGATGCACCGAAGGAGCGCGGCGGCTTCCGCGAGCTCGTCGAGCGTCAGAGGGAAAATCCGGCCCTTCGGGACTTTCCGGAGCGCATGCCCGGCCCGCCCCACGCGCTGGAGAAGCGTCGCGATGGAGCGGGTCGCGCCGACCTGGATCGCAAGATCCACGTCGCCGATGTCGATCCCGAGCTCGAGCGACGCGGTGGCGACGAGCGCCCGCAGGCGGCCCGCCTTCAATCTCTCCTCCGCGTCGAGCCTCCGCTCGCGGGAAAGACTCCCGTGGTGGCTGGTCACGGCGTCCTCGCCGAGCAGGCGCGTGAGCTGTCCGGCGATGCGTTCCGCCATCTTCCGCGTGTTGACGAATACCAGGGTGGTGCGGTGCTCGCGAACGAGCGCGGCGATCCGCCCGTAGATCTCCTCCCACTGTTCGTGTGAACAGACGGTCGAAAGGGGCGAGGGCGGGATTTCAATCGCGAGGTCGAGGGCACGGAATGTCCCCGCGTCCACCAGGGTGCAGGCGCGGCCCGTCCCCGTGAGAAAGCGGCCGACGCGCTCGAGAGGCTTTTGCGTGGCGGAGAGGCCGATCCGCTGGACCGGACCGGTCGCCACGGCCTCGAGCCGCTCGAGCGAGAGGGCAAGGTGGCTGCCCCTCTTGTCCCGCACGAGCGCATGAATCTCATCGACGATCACCGTCCGCACGGGCGCCAGGAGGCGGCGGCCGCTCTCGCTCGTCAGAAGGAGATAGAGCGATTCGGGAGTGGTGACGAGGATGTGCGGCGGGCGGCGGACCATCGCGGCGCGCTCCGAAGCCGGTGTATCTCCCGTCCGCACGAGGACGCGAATCTCGGGCACGGACGGGTCCGCCGCGCGGATCTCCGCAAGCGGGCCTTCGAGATTCTTGCGAACGTCGTTCGAGAGCGCCCGCAGTGGCGAGACGTAGAGGACGGACGTCTCGTCCGCCAGACTTTGCCCCTGCCCCTGCCGGACGAGCGAGTCGATCGCCGAGAGGAACGCGGCGAGCGTCTTGCCCGACCCGGTCGGTGCCGCGATCAATGTGTGCGCGCCCGACCGGATCGCCGGCCAGCCGTCGCGTTGTGGCGGAGTGGGCTCGCCCAGTCGAGCGGAGAACCACGACTCGACCGCGGGGTGAAAGGGCACCGGGAGTGTCAACGCCGCGAGCTTAACGCAGACCTTCGTCATTCGAAATTCCCGTTCTTCGCTTGACTCCGGGGAGACCTGCGGCAAGAATCCCGCCGCAGGATTCCTCCACAATTCACGACACACGCCGATCTTCGCGAGACCGGCCGAGCAGGATCGAAGACGAGATGCCCGACGAAAAGCCTCAAAGCTGGTGGCAGACCGCTCCGGGCCTCTTGACGGCGGTGGGCGGAACCATCACCGCCTTAGCCGGGCTCGTCGCCACCCTTCACAACGCGGGGTGCTTCCTTCGCGGAGGCACGGACCCGGTGAAACCCGTCGCTCCGATCGCGGCCGCGGTCGTCAGCCCCGCCGCGGCGATGAACGTCCCCAATGCCCCCGCGTCGGCGATCGCGCCCGCGCCGGAGGAGGGCGCTTCGCCGAGCATTTTTCTCCGCTACACGGGCGACCCGTACGGCTGTGTCCTGTCGCTGCAGGTGCGACTCGGCAAGAAGATGACGCTCCCCACGTCGAATCTGTTCGAGGTTCATGGCGTGAAGCCGGGCGTCACGAGCTATGTGGTCGGTGGATCGATCGGCTGTACCAATCTGGGGACGTGCATTGCGTCGGGGCAGGGGCGGATCACGATCCGGGACGGGGCGATCTACGACGTCATCTGGCGGCCGCTCGGCGGAACCCGTTGCGGCGTCGAGATTCGCGAAGCCCCGACGCCCTGACGCGCCCGCCGCGGTCAGCCAGGTAAAAAAAGGCCGGCGATTGCCCGCCGGCCCTGATCCCCTCCGAAGAAGACTTACTTCGAGGACGGGGTGGTCGACGCGGCCGCGCCGGTGGTCGTCGTCTTCTTGTGCTTTTTCGTGGTGGTGTGCTTCCTCTTCGACGTGGTCTTTTTCCCGGACATGCTCGACTGAGTCGCGGTGGTCGTCGTGGTGCCGGTCGTGGTGCTCGGGGAAGACTGGCTGCCGGTCGCGCTCGTGCTCGTCGTGGTCGACTGGCTGCCCGTCGAAGAAGTCTGAGCGAAGACTCCCACCGGGAACGCCAGCGCCGCGGCGATGGCAACGGAAGACAGGACGGACTTCTTCATCTGACTCCTCCTTCAAACCCCGTGGCAACACGCTACGGGGATGCGGGGAACTCTAAGGGCGCGGCCATGAACGGAGTGTGAACGCGAACGTCCGGATGTTTTTTCACCGGGAGTTACTTGCCCGGCCATAAAAAAAGGCGTGCCGTCGCCGGCACGCCTGGATCCGCAGGAGCGGGAGTCTTACTTGACGGGAGCCTTCGTGACTTCGACCGTCGTGGAGGTCTTCATCTTGGAGCCCTTCTTGTTGGACTTCCTGGTGGTCTTCTTCTTGGTCTTCATTTTCGAGCCGTCCGCCGCCATCTTGGAGTCGCTGGAGCTCATCGAGCTCGAGGACGTTCCGGTGGTGGAGGTCGTCGCCGTCGGGGCCGCCATCGGCTTGTCGGCCGGCTTCGTGGCCGCCGTCTGGGCGAAGAGACCGGTCGGGAGCGCCACCGCGACGCCGAGGGCGAGGATGCGAGAGATCTTGTTCATTTCGATTCTCCTTTCGAGCGCGGCGCAAAAGGCGCCGGCCGTTCAGCAAGGAGGAGTCTAGGGAGGCGCGGGTGAACCCACCATGAACCCTCGCGCGTCGAAAAAAAACCGATCTGTTCAGAATTCGGGCGGATTTCGCCGTTCAGGGCCCGCCCGCCACGAGAGTCCTCGAGAGACCCGCGACGCCTCCGGCGAGGACGACCCAAGCCGCCTCCATATCGAAGGCCATGAGCACGGCGAGCGCCGCCGCCGCGACGAGGGAGGAAAACGGGTCGGGGCCGCCCGAGAGCCCCCGGGGGAAGAGGACGCCGGCGGCAAACACCACCGCCAGATTCAGGATCACCCCGACCACGGCAGCGGTGATCCCTGAGAGCGCGGCGTTCAAACGTCCTCTTTCGCTCACGCGTTCGATGAAGGGCGCTCCGAGGAGGATGAAGAAGAAGCAGGGCAGGAAGGTCGCCCACGTCGTGAGCCCCGCCGCCAGAGCCGCCGAAACTCCGCGAGACAGCCCGTCTGAGAACTGCCACCCGGCGAGATAGCCGACGAACTGAAGGACCATGATGAGCGGCCCCGGCGTCGTCTCCGCCAGCGCGAGCCCATCCACCGCCTGGGCGCGCGAAATCCAGTGGAACTGGCCGACTGCCGCCTGCACGACGTAGGTCAGCACGGCGTACGCGCCGCCGAAGGTCACGAACGCCGCCTGGGAAAAGAATCGGTACGCGCGGGCGTGCGTCCCGTTCCAGCCGAGCACGGACGAGACCGCTGCGAGGGGAGCCGCCCACAGGCCGCAGAACACGAGCGCGAGGCGGATGTTGCGGCCGGTGCCCGGAAGTCTCGCCTTCGCCGCGGCGTCCTGATCCGTGCGGACCTCGCTGCCGGCGCCGGCCGCCGGCTTTCCGAGCGCACCGGCGGCGGCGGCGGCCGCGATCACGAGCGGGAACGGCGCGTGGAAAAACGAGAGGGCGAGGAACGCGGCTGTCGCGATGGCCGCGTCGAGCGGGCGTTTCAGCGCACGGCGTCCGATGCGCCAGACCGCGAACGCGACAACCGCGACGACGACGGGCTTCAATCCCGAGAGGACGCCCGCGACCGCGGGAAGACTTCCGTGCGCCGCATAGGCCCAGGAGAGCCCCAGCAACAGGAGGACGGAGGGAAGAACAAACGGCACTCCCGCGGCGACGCCTCCGGCCGTTCCGTGAAGAAGCCACCCGACGTAGATCGCGAGCTCGGTGGCTTCCGGCCCCGGCAGCAGCATGCAGAAATTGAGCGCGCGCAGAAAGTGTTCCTCCGAGATCCACCGGCGCTTCACGACGAGGTCCCGGTGCAGCATCGCGATCTGGCCGGCGGGTCCGCCGAAGTTCACGCACCCGAGCCGCGCCCAGTAACGAAAAGCGGCGGAAAATGAGACCGGGTCGGCGGGTCCGGTCGCGGTCCCCGGCTGGAAAGAGAGAGGCGGCTCGCAGTCGCAGGGAGGCATTCGAGCGCATGATAGAGCCCGGATACGAACCGGAGGCGCGATGCGCGTGCGGGAAATACATTCGTCCTGGCGCGAAGTGAGGCAGATCTGCTCCCCGGGGGCAATTGCCAGCCTGTACCGCGGCCGTCTCGCTCGCGTTGGTCGCTCGGCTCTCGCGGGGAAAGCCGTATGGCGGGCCGCCTGCCTGCTGCTAGTCTGCGCGGCCATGGCGTGCGCGGGATCAGGCTCAGACTCGCGCGGAAATGGCGGGAAGACCGGTGCCCTCCGGCAGGGCGGCGAACCGGCGCTCGCTGCCGCGGTCAGCGGACGACCGGATCCTCATTCCTACGCGAATCCGGACCGGGTGCGCGTGCGCCACATCGCACTGAATCTCGAGGTCCGCTTCGAGACCCGCACGCTCGCCGGCAGCGCGCTGCTGTCGCTCGAACGGCGGAGCGCGGGAGGCAACGCCGGCGAGCTTCTCCTCGACACGCGGGACCTCACGATCCTTTCGACGGAGACGTCCGGCGGCTCGGGGCCCTTTGTCTCCGCGGTCTTTTCGATGGGCGCCCGCGATCCCATCCTGGGAGCGCCTCTCCGCGTGGCGCTGCCTGACGGCGCGATCCGCGTGCGCATCCGATACGAGACCTCGCCCCGCGCGTCCGCCCTGCAGTGGCTCGCAGCGGAGCAGACCGCCGGGCGGGCGCACCCGTATCTCTTCACGCAATCGGAGGCGATTCACGCGCGCAGCTGGATTCCGCTGCAGGACAGCCCGGGTGTGCGGCAGACCTGGTCGGCGGAAGTCCGCGTGCCCGCCGGCATGACCGCGCTGATGAGCGCGGCGCGGGGGGCTCCGGCTTCCGACGGCAAGTTCCGCTTCGAGATGACTTCGCCGGTCCCTTCCTATCTCATCGCGCTCGCGGTCGGCGACCTGGCGTTTTCGCCGCTCGGCGAGCGCGCCGGAGTGTGGTCGGAGCCGTCCGTCGTTTCGCGGGCGGCGTGGGAGTTCGCGGACACCGAGAAGATGATCGAGGCCGCCGAGGCGCTGTTCGGCCCCTATCGGTGGCAACGTTACGAGCTCCTCGTCCTGCCTCCGAGCTTCCCCTACGGCGGAATGGAGAATCCGCGGCTGACCTTCGCGACGCCAACGCTCCTCGCCGGCGACCGCAGCCTGGTCGATGTCGTCGCGCACGAGCTCGCGCACTCCTGGTCGGGGAACCTCGTGACGAACGCGACGTGGAGCGACTTCTGGCTGAACGAGGGATTCACGACGTATTGCGAGCGCCGGATCGTCGAGCGAGTCTTCGGGCGCGAGCGCTCGGAGATGGAATGGGTGCTCGGCCGGCAGAGCCTCGAAAAACTGGGCCGCACCGAGGCGCCGAGAGACCTGGCGCTCGTTGCCGACGTGGCGGGGCGGGACCCCGACGAGGTCCTCTCGGAGGTCGCGTACGAAAAGGGCGCGCTCCTTCTCCTGACGATCGAGCAGGCGGTGGGACGGGAGCGGTTCGACACGTTTCTTCGCGGCTGGTTCGACGGCCACGCGTTCTCGAGCGTCACGACCGCCGAGTTCGCGAGATATCTCGACCGGAGCCTGTTCCCATCGGGGCGTCCTCCGGGCTTTGACCTGGACGCCTGGCTGAAGTCGCCCGAAATCCCGGCGGGGGCGGCGGAGCCCTCCTCCACGGCGTTTTCGAAGGTGGATGCGGCGCGCGCCGCCTGGCTCGCCGGCTCGCTCTCCGCGGAGGCACTTCCCGCCGCCCGCTGGAGCACCCTGGAGTGGCTTCGCTTCCTGAGAAATCTTCCCGTCGATCTTCCCGGTGTGAAGGCCGCCGCTCTCGACGCCGCGTTTGCGCTGTCGGAGTCGAAGAACACGGAGATCGCCTTCCAGTGGCACCTGCTCTCGATCTCGAACGCGTACCCGGGAGACGCGTCGCGCCTCGAAACGTTTCTGACTTCGATCGGCAGGAGAAAGTATTTGAAGCCGCTGTACGAGGCGCTCGCGAAGACACCCGCGGGAAAAGAGCGGGCGATCTCGATCTACCGGAAGGCCCGCGCCGGGTACCACCCGATCGCCGTCGAAACTGTCGATAGAATCCTGTCGTGGAAGCCATAAGAGAAATGCCTGACCCGGCGGCCCGGGTCGCCCCCCGGACCGTCCCGGCGGGCCGGGCCGCCAGCGCCTGTCCCCTGGACTGTCCCGACGCCTGCAGCCTCGAGGTGCACGTCGAAAACGGGATCGCCGTTTCCGTAGGAGGAACCCGCGCGAACCCGCTGACGGCCGGGTACATCTGCGCGAAGGTCCGGCGCCTGCCCGAGCACGTCCACGGTGCGGCCCGGGTCCGCTTTCCGCGGATCCGCGTCGGCGCGAAGGGCGAGGGACAATTCCGGCAGGCGAGCTGGGACGAGGCGCTCGACCTCGTCGCCTCCCGGATGGCGGAGCTTTCGGCCAGCGGAGAGGGAGAGGCGATCCTGCCGGTCTCCTACGGCGGGTCGAACGGGTATCTGTCCCAGGACACCACGGACGCGCGACTCTTCTCCCGGCTCGGGGCGTCCCGCCTGGCGCGGACGGTCTGCTCCGCGCCTTCGGGCCGGGCGGCCTTCGGTCTCTACGGAAAGATGGCGGGTATCGCCCTCGACGACTACGCGCACGCGAAGCTCGCCGTCGTCTGGGGGGCGAATCCTTCGGCGACCGGGATTCACCTGCTCCCGCACCTGCAGGCGGCGCGCCGCGCCGGAGGCCGGCTGGTCGTGCTCGATCCGCGGCGCACCCGCCTCGCGGGGGAGGCCGACCTCCACCTGCCGCTGCGTCCCGGAACGGATCTCCCCGTCGCGCTGTCGGTTCACCGCTGGCTCTTCGAGAATGGATTCGCGGATCTCGCTTTTCTGGAAGAGCACACGACGGGGTGGGAAGAGCTGCGGCGGCGCGCCGCCTCCTGGACGATCTCGAAAGCCGCCGCGGTGTCCGGCCTTCCGGAGCAGGACCTCGAGCTCTTCGCGCGGTGGTACGCGGAGTCCGCTCCCGCGGCGATCCGCTGCGGATGGGGGCTCGAGCGCAACCGCAACGGCGGGTCCGCGACCGCTGCGATCCTCGCGCTGCCGGCGGTCGGCGGAAAATTCGGCGTGCGCGGCGGCGGGTATACGCTCTCGAACTCCGCGGTCTGGGAGCTCGACTCGCTCCGCGCGGCACAGTCCGATCCATCACCGGCGCGCCAGGTCAACATGACCCGCACGGGAGAAGCCCTCCTCGACAAAGAGCGCCCGGTACGCCTTCTCTTCGTTTACAACTGCAACGCCCTGATGACCCTGCCCGAGCAGGAAAAGGTCCGAACGGGGCTCGAGCGGGAAGATCTCTTCACGGTGGTGTTCGACCCCGTGATGACCGACACAGCGCTGTACGCGGACGTGGTCCTTCCGGCCACGACCTTTCTCGAGCGCTCGGAGCTCTCGCGCGGATATGGCGCCTACATCCTCCAGGAAGCCGGCCCGGTCATTCCACCGGTCGGCGAATCGCGGCCGAACCACGAGGTCTTCGGCGAGCTCTGCCGCCGCGCGGGAGTCGCGCGGCCGGGAGACGCCATGACGGCCTCGGAGCTGACCGCGGAGATCCTCGGCGGGCACGCGTCCGAGGGCGTCTGGAGTGCTTCGCTCGCTTCGGATGCGACGGCCGAGCCGTCCTCGGGACGCTCCCCGATCCAGTTCGTCGACGTCTTCCCGAGAACTCCGGATCGCCGCGCGCACCTCGTGCCGCCCGATCTCGACGCCGAAGCCCCAATGGGCCTTTACGGGTATCGCGAGGACCCCGCGACCGAGGCTTTCCCGCTCGCGCTCGTGTCGCCCGCGAGCGACCGGACGATCACGTCGACTCTCGGAGAGCTTTACCGCGACATCGCCGTTCTCGAGATGCATCCCGCCGACGCGCTGGCGCGTGGGATCTCCGACGGCGACCGCGTCGCGGCGCACAACCTTTCCGGCCGGGTCTCCTGCGTCGCCCGAGTGGCTCCGACGGTGCGTCCGGGCGTCGTGTCCGTCCCGAAGGGGCTCTGGAGCCACAACACTTTCGGAGGCTCCACTGCGAACGCGGTCGCCCCCGACACCCTCGCGGATCTCGGAGGGGGAGCCTGCTACAACGACGCGAGGGTCGAGGTGGAGAGGCTTCCCGCCGAATGAGCACCGCGGGCTGGCCTGCGGAGAGCGAGGGAAAACACGCGGATTCCGAGCGCGAGGACCGCCGCAGGCGCCTCCGCGCGGCCCTGGCCCTGACGGCGGGAGTACTCGCCCTCGAGATCGCCGGCGGAATCATCTCGGGCAGTCTCGCCCTCCTCGCCGATGCGGCGCACCTCTTTGCGGACATCGCGGCGCTCATCCTGGCGTACGCCGCGATCACGGTGGCGGGCCGCGCCCCGACAGGGCGGCACAGCTTCGGCCTTTACCGGGCGGAGATCCTCGCCGCATTCGTGAACGCCGAGATCCTGCTCCTGATGGCGGTCGGGATCCTCGTCGAGGCGGCGCTGCGGTTGATGTCTCCGATGCCCGTGCGCACCGGCGTGATGCTCTGGGTCGGCCTCATCGCGCTCGTCGCGAACCTGGTGGCGATGCGGCTGCTCTCGACGGGTCACGTCCACGGTCACAGCCACGGCCACGGCCACGGCGCGGCCGAGAACCTGAACATGCATGCCGCATACCTGGAGGTGTTCACCGACATGCTCGCCTCCGCCGCGGTTCTCGCCGCCGCGATCGCGATCCCGCGAACCGGCTGGCTGTGGCTCGACCCCGCGGTGTCGGCCGCCGTCGCTCTCTTCATCCTTCCTCGGGCCGCGTCGCTCCTGAAGCAGTCCGCCCACATCCTGCTCGAGGGCTCTCCGGGCAACATCGACCCCGCGGCGGTGCGGGAGGCGGTGCTGCGCGTCTCCGGCGTCGAAGCGATCCACGATCTCCACATGTGGACACTGACGTCGGGAGTGCATTCCGCGAGCGTGCACATCCGCGCCGCTCCCGACACGCCGCGCAGCGAGGTCCTGATTGCGGTCCAGCAGGCGTTGAAGGAAGTCGCGAGTGTGGACCACGCCACCATCCAGGTCGAGTGGGGAACAGAAATGACGTGTCATGCGTCCAACCGCGGCCACGCCTGAACAAGGCGCGAGCCAAAGGAGCCCGAATGCGATTCTTCTCCGGGATGCTGTTTGGTTTTTTTCTGGTCGGGTTGATCATCGCCGGCGTCGTGGGCGCGGGCGTCTATAACGTGGCCGCGACCGCGAGCCCGTCCCGCCTCGAATCGCGCGTGTCGCAGTTCGCGTTGAATCGCTCGGTCGCGCGCCGCGCGCCGGCGGCGAAGAACCCCCAACCCGCCGCACCGGAGACCTGGAAGGTGGGCCTGGTGCACTACCGCGAAAACTGCGTCATGTGCCACGCCGCGCCCGGCGTGGACCCGGCGGAGCTCGGCATGGGCTTGAACCCGCCGGCCCCCGATCTCACGCTGCCGCGCGTCCAGGCGCGGCCGGACGGCGAGCTCTACTGGCTGGTCGCGAACGGTATTCGGACCACGGGAATGCCCGCGTTCTCGCCGACCCACAAGCCCGAACAGATCTGGCAGATCGTCGCGTTCCTGCGCCATCTGCCCGAGCTGAGCGCCGAGGAACAGAAGTCGCTGAAGGGGAAAGAGTGACGGGGGCCGTGAGGGGTGAGGGGTTAGGCGGACGGGGTCCTTCCGGCCCTCCGCCTAACCCCTGACGCCTCACCCCTCACCTCTCATAAAACCGCCTTACGACGGAACTGAACGATTCCCAGCGTGACGAACAGCGCGTTGAACAGAAGCAGACCGGCCGCTACGCCGGAAAACGGCAGATGCCGGAACTGCGGAACCAGAGCGGATCGGAGGCCCTCGCTCGAATAGACCATCGGATTCAACAACACGGCCTTCTGCAGGATCGGGAACTTTTCGAGCGCGCTCCACGGGTAGTAGGTGCAGCCGAAGAAGATCATCGGCGCGAGAACCAGGCTGAACATCAGCCCGATCTGCGTCTGCCCGATCGAGCATCCCAGAGTCAGCCCGATCGCGGACGAGAGCAGCGCGACTCCCAGGCAGAGCGCGGCAAAATACACGGGATGCGGTAGCGTCAGCGCGACGCCGCGTCCCATGATGAGCCAGGCCGCCGGCAGGACGACGAGCCCGGCGACCAGCGCCTGGATCATCCCGGCGAAGATCTTCTCGACCGCCACCCATTCGACCTCGATCGGCGCGAGGAGGCGGTCTTCGATCTCCTTCGTGAACTGGAATTCCGAGATGACCGGCATCGCGACCGCCTGGATCCCCGCGAGCATCATCGAAAGCGCGATGATGCCGGGAAGCAGGAGGCTCTTGTATTCCATCGGCATGAACCCGCTCGTCGTGAGAACGCGGCCGAACACGAACACGAGCAGCATCGGCTGCAGCAGTGTCTGAAGCAGGAGCGGAACGAAATTCCGGCGCGCGACGTGCGCGTCCCGGGCGAGAAGCGCGAAGAAGGTGCGGCTCAATGGCTCAATCCCGGAGACTCCGGCCCGTGTGGTGAAGAAACAGGTTTTCGAGGGAAGGCTCCGAGATGTGAACGTCGGAGACGACCGCTCCGCCGGCGAGAACGCGGTTTAAGAGATCCGGCACCAGCGGCCCGCCGCGGTCGGCGTACACGTCCGCCCCCGAGGCGCCGACCGGCCGGACCTCGGTGACGCCCTGAGCGTGAGACAGCGAGGTCAGCAGCTCGGGCGTGCGCGGCGAGATCTGCAGGCGGATGAGATGTCCGCCCGGAATCGTGGCCTTCAACTCTTCCGGCGACCCGAGCGCGATCACCCGCCCGTGGTCCACGATCGCGACGCGCCCGCAGAGGTCGTCCGCCTCTTCCATGTTGTGGGTCGTCAGCACGATCGTGCGGCCGCGGGCGCCGTATTCCCTCACGATCTCCCAGAGGAGCAGCCGCGTCTGCGGATCGAGCCCCGACGACGGTTCGTCCAGGAACAGCACGTCCGGCTCATGCATCATCGCGCGGGCGATCGACAGCCGCTGCATCATCCCGCCGGAAAATCCGACGACGAGCTGGTCCGCCCGGTCCGTCAGCTGAAACCGCTCGAGAAGCGTGCCCGCCCGGGTCTGCCGCTCGGCAGGCGCAATCCCGAAATACGCGCCGTGGAAGAGGAGAATCTCGCGTGCGGTCAGCGCGAAGTCGAGATTCGGCCGCTGCGGGACGACACCGATCCGCCGTTTGACGGAGACGCGCTTCTTCCAGACTTCCTCCTCGCCGATCCACGCGCGTCCTCCCGTCGGACGCACACGCGTCGTCAGGATGCCCACGGTGGTCGACTTCCCGGCGCCGTTCGGCCCCAGCAGACCGAAGATTTCGCCGGCGCCGATCGAGAGCGTCAGGTCGTCGAGCGCGACGATCTCCACCTTCTGACGACGCGCGGACGCTCCCCGCCACGCGAACGGGGCGCCGGCGATTCCACGGCCGGCGGAGGCCGACGGAGGCGCGGAGGTATAGACCTTTCTGAGACGTTCGGTCCGGATGGTCAGCGCCATGGTGAAATCCTCACCTCAGGCGGCCCATCAATTCGGGGGCCGGAGTCTCCGCGCGGTCCGCCCGAGGAACCGCCAGCGCGTTCTTCACCACGTCTCCCACCGAGATCCCTCCGCGGTAGGCGCCCAGGAAGACGAGACCGGGCCATCGCGCCTCGGCGCGCGCCAGCACTCCCATGCGGTGTGCGTGACCGATCTCGTACTGCGGAATCGCTCGAGGCCACCGGGTCAGGGCGACCAGCCGCGGCGGGGACGTCGCCCCGAGCGAATGAGACAGCTCGCAAGCCGCGATCGTCTCGAGCTCTCCGTCGGTGAGGCGCGCCGACGCGGGGTCCGTGGCGCCGCCCGCGAACGCCGTGACCAGCGTCTGTCCGTCCGGAGCGCGGCCCGAGAAAAGGCTGGAGCTCCAGACGGCTCCGAGCACGCGGCGGCCCGCCGCCGGAACGACGAGGTGGCCGAAGCCGGCGAGAGGAGCGCGAAGGGCGTCCGCCGGCCACGCAAAATGCAGGACCGCGACCGGCGGGTAAGGAATAGAGGAGAGTGAGACGGCCGCTTCGGCGTCGAATTCGCGCACGAAATGCGCGCTCTCGGCCGCGGCGCAGGCGAGGATTACCCGATCCGCCCGCATCGTGCCGGCGGAGCTCCGGACGACCCACCCGTCCCTCTCCGGCGCGATCGACTCGACGGACGTCCCGGCCACCAGACGATCCCCGAGCGAGGCGGCGAGGGCTCGCGGCAGCGTCTCGAGCCCGCTCCGAAAGGAGAGGAGGCCGCGCGGCCCTGATCGGCGACCGGACCGGTCGCGCCCGCGGATCGCGGCGATCGCGGTCGCGAGAAGACTTCCGTGCCGCCGCTCGCCACGCGCCAGCGCCGGGAACGCGTCGGAAGCGGACAGCCGCGCCGGATCGCCGGCGAACACCCCCGAGACGAACGGCGCGACGAAGCGGTCCGCCACTTCCGGACCGAGCCGGCGAGTGAAGAACGCCCGCACGCTCTCCGGAGGTGACGCGAGCGCGGCGCGGCGAACGAAAGGCTCATGCAACAGCCGCATTTTCCCCGCGCGAGAAAGCAGCGGGGTTCGCGCGAACGCCAGGGCGGATGAGGGCATCGCATGCAGCGCTCCGTTCCAGTCGATGTACCGGGGCAGGCGCGGGCTCGAGAAGAGCATCTCGGACTCGAGGCCGAGGTCTCGCACGATCGCGAGCAGTTCCGGCGTCGGCCGGACCGTGTTCGGCCCGAGCTCCACGAGAAACCCCTCACGGTGCTCCGTGCGCACGACCCCGCCCGGCCGCTCCGAACGCTCCAGGACCCGGACGTCTTCTCCGCCGGCCGCGAGAGAACGGGCGCAGACGAGCCCCGCGAGCCCGGCGCCGACCACGACGGTCGTCACGTCAGGCGGCGGGCGCGTCGGCCCAGAAATCCGGCTGTGACAGAACGATGTCCTCCAGCGCCGAGAGAAACGTCGGATCGTCGTTCAACCCGGGGGTCCGGCGGAAGTGCGCGATTCCCGCGGCCCGCGCCGCGTCCCCGAAGAGCTGATCGACCTCGTACAACGTCTCGACGTGATCGGTCACGAACGCGATCGGGATGACGAGGACCTGCGACGCGCCCGCTCGCCCGAGCTTCCCGAGCACGTCGATCGTCTGAGGGCCGAGCCATTCGATGGGACCCAGCTTCGACTGGTACGCGAGGGAGCGCGGCGACCGTCCGCCGAGCCGCTCGGCGATCGCGGCGACGGAGGCCTCGACTTCTCTCTGGTACGGATCGCCTTTGCGGGTCACCAGCTTCTTCGGGATCGAGTGCGCCGAGAACAGGAGGTGGACTGCCTCGGGACGGGGATCGGGGAACTTTGCCATCTCGGCAGCGATCGAATCCGCGTGCGCCTGCACGAACAGGGGATGGGTGGGCCAGGAGCACATCTCGAAGAGCCGGGCGCCGGGCGCGAAACGGCGGACCGCTTCGCGGGACCGCTCGAGCGCGCCCCTGGTGGTGGTCAGGGAATATTGCGGATAGAGGGGCACCGCCAGAAAACGGTCCACACCGGAGCGGGCGAGCTCGCGGACCACGTCCTCGACGAGCGGAGCGGAACAGGTCATCGCAGTCTTCACCGGAATCGCACGGCCGAGCTGCGCAAGCCGCCGTTCGACTCCCGCCGCCTGCTGATCGGTCAGCCGCCGGATCGGGGACCCGCCGCCGATCGCCCGATACAGCTCCCGCGACGCTTTCTTCCGAGCGAGCGCGATCGACCCGGCGATTGCCTTGCGGAGAATCGCTGGCCGGACGCGGATCACGTCCGGGTCGGAGAAAAGCCGGTACAGGAAACCCGGCACGTCGTCGAGCGTCTCGGGGCCGCCCAGCTGGAGAAACAGGATCGCGCGGGACGTCATCAGCGTCCTCGCGCTATAGCGAGCGGGCCCGTCATGGCGTTCACAGCATCACAGCGTCACAGCATCACAGCATCACAGCGTCCTCGAGAACACCGGGCGCTCCGCCGGCGCTGCAAGATACGCGTCGAATGGCATCGCGAGGTTTCGAAGGAAGACGCGGCCCGCCGCGGTCGCCCGGATCTCGCCCGGCGCCAGCTCGACGAGGCCGTCGTCCGCGCACGGGCGAAGCCGTTCGAGAGCGTCGGCAAAGGTGTCGTCGAAATGGATCCCGTGCTCCCTCTCGATCTCGGACTTCACGATGACGCCGTGGCAGAGAAGGCTCTGGATGACGCTGCGCCGCAGCCGGTCGTCCGCCGAGAGCCGGAACCCGCGGAACGTCGCCGCGCCGTCGCGTTCGACTGCCGCGCGGTACGGGCCGAGGTCGCGGGCGTTCTGGACGTAGCCGTCCCCCACCTCGCCGATGGCGCTCATGCCCATCCCGATCAGGTCCGTGCCGGCCTTGGTGGTGTAACCTTGGAAGTTCCGGTGCAGGGTGCGGCCGCGGCGCGCGCGCGCGAGCTCGTCGTCGGGCCGCGCGAAGTGGTCCATGCCGATGTACTCAAACCCGGCGTCCTGAAAGCGCTCGAGAGCGGTCTGGAAGATCCCGAACTTCTCGGATTCCGAGGGGAGGAACGGCTCCAGGATCTTCTGGTGCTTCTTCAGCCACGGGACGTTCGCATACGAGTACACCGCGAGACGGTCGGGCCCGATCTCGAGGACCCGGTCGATGGTCGCGCCGAAGGTCTCGGGGGTCTGGTGCGGGAGCCCGTAGATCAGGTCCATGTTGATGCTCGCGAACCCGAGCCGCCGGGCGTCTTCGATCAGCCGCCGGGTGTCGTCAAACGGCTGAATGCGGTTGATGGCCGCCTGCACCCGCGGATCGAAGTCCTGCACGCCCATCGAGAGCCGGTTGAACCCCGCGCGCGCGAGCGCCGCGAGATGTTCCGGAGTCGTCACGCGCGGGTCCACTTCGACGCCGAGCTCGGCGTCCGAAGAGAAGACGAATCGGTCGCGCAGCCGCGCGAGCAGGCCCTCGAGCTTCTCGGGCGCGAAGTACGTCGGAGTGCCGCCGCCGAGATGGAGCTGAACGACCTCGCGCGCCTTGCCCGCCCGCTCGGCAACCCAGTCGATCTCGCGGGCGAGCGTCGAGAGATACGGGTCCTCGAGCCGATGCTCCGTTCCCGTGATGACGACCGTGCACCCGCAGAAGTAGCAGAGCTTCTCGCAGAACGGCAGGTGCAGGTAGAGCGAGAGCGGCCGGGGCCGCGCCTCCGCGCCGGACTCGACGAGCAGCTCCTCGTAGTCGCCGGCGCCGACGCCCTCCTTCCACACCGGAGCGGTGGGGTAGGAGGTGTACCGGGGCCCGGGAACGTTGTAGCGCCGCAGGAGGTCGACCGAAAGACGGCCGATGCCGTCGCTCACTCGCGCCTCGAAGAGATCGCGCGGTGGCGCAAGCCGGGGCGGGCGGCGAATGGGCCCGCGGCGTCCGTCATCGTCGGACCTCCTCGGGAACGGGCAGCGGCTCGCGGGCGGCGGAGAAGAACGCTTCCACGCAGTCGATCCGTGAAGGAGGGAGCACGCCGTGGCCTAGATTCACGATGTGCGCGCGCCCGCCGGTGGCGCGCACCATGTCCCGGGTGCGGCGTTCGACCTCGGCCGGTTGGCCGAGCAGGATCCCCGGGTCGAGGTTGCCCTGCAGCGCGAGCGCGGGCACGCGGCGGCGGGCCTCGGCGAGCGAGACGCGCCAGTCGATCGAGAGGACGTCGGCGCCCGAACGGGCCATCTCCTCGAGCAGGTGCCCGGAGCCGTTCACGTAAAGAATCACCGGGGCGCCGCGCCGATCGATGCGGGCGATCGCCCGGGCCGCGGCCGGAAGCGCCCACGCGCGATAGTCCTCGGCGGTGAGCTCGCCGGCCCAGGTGTCGAAGAGCTGGACCGCCTGAGCGCCCGACTCGATCTGGAAAGACAGCACGTCGCCAACGACGTCCGCAAGAAGATCGAGCAGCCGCCCGAGCGTCTCCCGGTCTCGCCCCATCATTTCCTTGATCCCGGAGAACGATTTCGAGCCCCCGCCCTCGATGAGATACGACGCGAGAGTCCAGGGAGAGCCGCAGAAGCCGAGCACCGCCGCGTTTTCGCCGAGCGTGGCCCGAAGGGCCGAAAGGATCTTCCCGGTGAACCCGATCGACTCCGCCGGATCGAAGCGCCGCAGCCGCCGGACCTCCGAGCTCGAACGCACCGGCTCCGGAAGGTGCGGGCCGCTTTCGGTGAACTCGACGCGCGCGCCCATCGCCGCGACGGGAACCAGGATGTCGGAGAAGAAGATGACTCCGTCGGGATGGAACCGCCGAAAGGGCTGGAGAGATACCTCGGCCGCGAGATCCGGGCTGCGGCAGAGGTCCCAGAACGAGACCGTGCGCCGCACCTCGCGGTACTCGGGAAGATAACGGCCCGCCTGCCGCATCATCCACACCGGCGGCCGGTCGACTGGCTTGGCGAAGCAGGCATCCAGGAGCCGCCGTCCCGAAGAATGTAGAGGTGCAGGCATCAAACGCGCAAATTCTACCGCCTCGGTCCCATGAACGGCGCCGGAGCCGATGTTTACGGTCAGGCGGTCGGGGTCTCGGTGCCGAGGAGGTGTCGAAGCACGTACGGCAGGATCCCTCCGTGGCGGTAGTAGTCGACCTCGATCGGCGTATCGATGCGTACCAGCAGGGGCACGCGCCTCTCCGTCTTGTCCGCCGCGCGGATGGTGAGCTCGACCTGCTGGCGCGGCCGGATGTCTCCTTCGAGGCCGACGATGTCGAACGTCTCGCTGCCAGTGATGCCCAGGCTCGCCGAGCTTTCGCCCTCGGGGAACTGGCAGGGCAGGATGCCCATGAAGACGAGGTTCGACCGGTGGATCCTCTCGAAGCTCTGCGCGATGACGGCCCGCACCCCCAACAGCCGTGTGCCCTTGGCCGCCCAGTCGCGGGAGCTGCCCGATCCATATTCCTGCCCGGCGAAGACGATCAGGGGAATGTGCCCGGCCTGGTACCGGATTGCGGCCTCGTAGATCGAGACCTGGTCGCCGTGGGGCTGGTAGATCGTCACTCCGCCCTCGACCCCCGGCACCATCCGGTTCTTGATCCGGACATTCGCGAACGTGCCCCTGGTCATCACCCGGTCGTTGCCGCGCCGCGACCCGTAGCTGTTGAAGTCCTCGGGGGCGATGCCCTTCTCCTGGAGATAGAGGCCGGCCGGGGAGGTTTTCTTGATCGCGCCCGCGGGGCTGATGTGATCCGTCGTGACCGAGTCCCCGAAGATCGCGAGGGCACGCGCGTTTTGGATGTCGCAGACGCCTGCCGGGACCATGCTGAAGCGGTCGAAGAACGGAGGCTCCTGGATGTACGTCGATTGCGGGTCCCACTTGTAGGTCTTGCCGATCGTGGTCGGGATCTCGTTCCAGAGAGGATTGGCCTCCACGAAGTCGGAATAGAGGCGCCTGTACGTGGCGGGGTCGACAGAGCGGGCAATGGCCTCGCGCACCTCGGTCAGGCTCGGCCAGATGTCGCGGAGATAGACGTCGTTGCCGTCGCGGCCGCGCCCGAGCGGCTCCTCGGCCATGTTGATGTCCACGCGCCCCGCGAGGGCGAACGCCACGACGAGCGGCGGGCTCATGAGGAAGTTCGCCTTGATGTTCTGCTGGACGCGCGCCTCGAAGTTCCGGTTGCCCGAAAGCACGCTCGCCGCAATCAGGTCGTGCGACGTGACGGACTCCTCTATGGCCGGGTCGAGCGGGCCGGAATTGCCGATGCACGTCGTGCACCCGTAGCCCACGAGGTTGAAGCCGAGCCGGTCGAGCGGCTCCTGGAGCCCGGTGCGCGCCAGGTAATCGGTGACGACGCGCGACCCCGGGGCAAGAGAGGTCTTCACCTTCGGAGAGACGGAGAGGCCGCGCGCGACCGCTTTCTGGGCCACGAGCCCCGCGGCCAGCATGACGCTCGGGTTCGACGTATTCGTGCAGGACGTGATCGCCGCGATCAGCACGTCGCCGTGTCCGAGCGTGACGATCGCCGGCGCGAGATGCTCCTCCGGCACGTCCTCGACACGATCCGGGGTCGGGCGGTTGTTGACCATCTCCGTCTCGGTCCAGGGGTTCGTATCGCTTTTCGCGGCGTTGTCTGCGAGCGGCGCGGTCGTCGGGTGCTCCTGGTGGCCGCCTCCGGCCATCGGAGCCTCCGGAGTCGGGCCCTCGAACCCGATCTGGACCCGGTAGCGCCGGGAAAATTCTTCCGCGCGTTTCCCGTATCCGTTCTCCGTCACCGGCGCTCCGAACAGCTCGCGGAAGCGGGCCTTCAGATCCGGGAGATCGATCCTGTCCTGCGGACGCTTCGGGCCGGAGACGCTCGGCCGGACCGACGCCAGGTCGAGGTCGAGCACGGACGAATAGTCAATTTGCCCGGACGCGGGCATGCCGAAAAGCTCCTGCGCCTGAAAGTACGCGCGGAACGCGGCCACATGCTCTTCCGGGCGGCCGGTCGCGAGAAGGTACCGGCACGATTCCTCGTCGACGGGGAAGTACCCCATCGTCGCTCCGTACTCCGGCGCCATGTTCGCGATCGTCGCGCGGTCCGGGAGGGGCAGGGACGCGGCACCCTCCCCGTGAAATTCGACGAACTTCCCGACGACCTTCGCGGCGCGCAGCATCTGGGTGCAGTGGAGAGCCAGGTCCGTCGCGGTGACGCCCTCGGAAAGCCGTCCCGTCATGTGGACGCCGACGACGTCGGGAGCGAGGAAATAGACCGGCTGCCCGAGCATGCCGGCCTCGGCCTCGATGCCGCCCACGCCCCATCCGACGATCCCGAGGCCGTTGATCATCGTGGTGTGCGAGTCGGTGCCCACGACGGTGTCGGGGAACCACACGCCATCGCGCTCGAGGACGCCGCGAGCGAGGTACTCGAGGTTGACCTGGTGGCAGATGCCGATCCCCGGAGGCACCACGTCGAAGCCGTGGAACGCCTGCATGCCCCACTTTAAGAACTCGTACCGCGCGCGGTTGCGCCGGAACTCCATCTCCATGTTGCGTTGCAGCGCGTCGGGGACCGACCACACGTCCACCTGGACGGAATGGTCGACGACGAGCGCCACGGGGACGAGGGGCTCGATCAGCGACGGGTCCCTCCCGAGCCGCTCGACCGCCGACCGCATGGCCGCGAGATCGACGAGCAGGGGCACGCCGGTGAAGTCCTGCAACAGAATCCGGGCGACCACAAACGGCACCTCGGCGACGCGGTCCGCCCGCGGCTGCCACCCGGCGAGCGCGCGGATGTCTTCCTCCCGGATGCGCTTGCCGTCGAATCCCCGCAGCACCGATTCCAGAACGATCCGCAGGCTGACCGGCAGCCGGGAGATCGCGCCGACGCCGCTCTTTTCGAGCGCCGGAAGGGAATAGAAGGACCCCGTTTTTCCCGGTCCGGGAGAAAACTCCTGTTTCGCTTTGAAAGGGTCGGGGTCGGTCGTCATCGGCTGGGGAAGGAGATCCTCCTCGAGAGAGCGTTTCGGGTCGGAAACGCAGTCTATGAAGCCGTCCGGGACAGGTCAAGGGAAAGCCGTTTTCGCGCGGCGACGAACCCTTCACCGCCCGGATGGCATAGTTTGGGGAAGAACCGATTCCGGACTGACTCAACCGCGGCGTGTTGCCGCGCAAACGCAACAACAGGGAGAACCGAACAATGAAGAGGATCGCGATCCTGGCCGCAGCGGCCGTGCTCACCGCCTCCGCGGCTTTTGCCGCCCCCGAGACATTTCAATTCGACAAGGCGCACAGTCTGGTCGGGTTCCGCATCCGGCACTTCGTGTCGAAGGTCGAAGGCCGCTTCCGCGAGTTCGAGGGGTCGGCCACGCTCGACCGGCAGAACCCCGCCGCGTCGCGCGTCGACCTGACGATCCAGGCGGCGTCGATTGACACGGGCGCCGAGAACCGCGACAAGCACCTGAAGTCAGCGGACTTCTTCGACGCCGAAAAGTTCCCCACGATCACCTTCAAGAGCACGAAGGTGACGCTGAAGGGCAAAGACGCGTACGACGTGACCGGCGATTTCACGATGCACGGCGTCACGAAGTCGATCACGATCCCGGTCCGGCACGGCGGGTTTCTCAAGGCCGGCAAAGTCGAGAAGGCCGGATTCGAGGTCGCCTCGTTCTCGATCGACCGTAAGGACTACGGGATCACGTGGAACCGCGCGGTTGATGCCGGCGGCGTGATGCTCGGGGACGACGTCGAGATCAACATCCAGGTCGAGGCCAACAAGCCGCTCGAGGACGCGAAACCGGCGGCGTCGGCGGCCCCCGCGGCACCAAAGCCCGGACGCTGAGGCTTATTCTGATCCGCCGGAGCCGGCGTCCCCGGCGAAGGGGCGCCGGGGACCCGCGGCCCGGAAGCGCCGTGAAGGGACCCATCCGGTAGACTCGGCCAGCCGATGAAATGGCACGCGCTCGGCTGGCTCGCCGTCGCTCTCTACTTGGGAGCCGAGGCGCTTTCGATCCTCTCGCTCTTGAAGCCGGGGAGGGGATCGTCGGGCGCCATCCTCCGGACCTCCCTGGGCCTGGTCCTTCTCGCCGCCGGCCTCGCGGTCCATTTCGCGGATCTCGAGATCACGGCCCGCGCCCTCCATTCGGTTCCGTACCGCAGCTTCGGAGGCTCTCTTTCGCTCTTTGGGTGGATGCTCGGCGTGTCCTACCTGGCACTCCTCTTCCGGCACCGGGAGCGTTCGATCGGTCCGTTCCTGATCCCGTTCGTCATCCTCTTCTCGGCGGCGGGCCTGTTGCTGCCGGCGCACGCCGCGGCACCGGATGCCGAGATGCGCGGCTCGCTCTTCGCGTTGCACGTCACCTGCGGAATCCTGGCGTACGCGGCCTTCACGTTCTCCTTCGTCCTGTCCGTCCTTTACCTCGTGCAGAACCGGCAGATCCGGCGCGGACGCACGGGCGTCCTCTTCGCACGGCTTCCTCCTCTCGAGGTGATCGGCCGCATGAACCGGACGAGCGTCACGATCGGCCTGGCGGTGCTCGGCGCCTCCGTCGTCTTCGGACTCCTCTGGGCAAACCGGGTCTGGGCGTCGATGGGCGATCCCAAGATCGAGTGGGCGCTCGCGACACTCGCGCTGTACGGGTTCCTGCTGTGGATGGAGCGGCGGGGCTGGAAGGGGCCGAGGGTCGCGATCCTCTCGATCGTCGGGTACGGCCTCGTGCTCTTCTCATACACCATCGTCAACATGTTTCTCTCCCGGTCGCACGGATTCCGATGAGCCCGGCCGCCGAGGCGCGTCTCCTCCTGCTCGGCTGGAACTTCCGTGTGACGGAAAGCTCGGTTCGGGACCGGATCGCGCTGTCCGCCGACGAAGTGAGCGAAGCGCTCCGGTCCCTGCTCGGAAAGGGGATCGTCTCGGAAGGCGTCATCGTCTCGACCTGCCATCGCAGCGAAATCTACGGCCTGTTCTCCGAGGGCGCCGACGCGGGAGACCTCGTGACGCGGTACGTCTCGGAGTGGCGCGGGTTGGAACCCGAGGCGCTTTCCCGCGCGGGCTTCCGCCGGGAGGGCGCGGACGCTGCGCGGCACCTCTTCCGGGTGGCGTCCGGCCTCGACTCGATGGCGCTTGGGGAGAGCGAGGTTCTCGGGCAGGTCCGGAAGGCGCTCCGCATCGCGCGCGAGTCCGGAGCCACGCGCGCCGTGCTCCACAGACTCTTCGAATCGGCCGTGGCCGCCGGAAAGCGCGTGCGCTCCGAAACGGAGATCGGACGGCATCCGCTGTCGGTCGTGTCGATCGGTTTCGAGCTCGCCACGAAGATCTTCGGCGACCTGTCGCGGCGCACCGTGCTGGTCCTCGGGGCGGGGGAGACCGGCAGCCTGTTCGCGAGGCAGGCGCTCGACGCGGGAGTGCGCGACCTGCGGATCGCCAATCGGACCCCGGAGAAGGCGGAGGCTCTCGCCAGCCGGGTGTGCGGAATCGCGGTCGCGTGGGAGGACATCGTCCGGGAGCTCGCCTCGGCCGACGTGGTGGTCGGCACGACCGCGAGCCCGCGTCCCGTCGTGCGGCGCGAGGACGTCGAAAACGCGATGCGGCAACGGCGCGCGCGCCCCATGTTTTTTCTGGACCTCGCGGTGCCGGCCGACATCGAGCCGTCGGTGCGAGACGTTTACAACACTTTCGTCTACGGCGTGAACGACCTCGAGACGGTCGCGGAGGAGAATCGCCGCCGGCGCGCGCGCGAGGTGCCCCGCGCCGAGGAGATCCTCGAGGAAGACCTCTCGAAATTCCTGGCGTGGATGGGCAACCTCTCCGTCGTTCCGACCGTGATCGGCCTTCGGGGGCACCTCGACCGGATCCGCGACGAGGAGCTCGCGCACATACCCGCCTCCGATCGGGAACGTTTCGCCACTTTCGCGAACTCCCTCGCCTCCCGCCTGCTCCACGAGCCGATGCGGCGTTTGAAGTCCGAAACGGACGCCGGGCGCCGCCTCGACCGCGTGGAGGCCGTTCGGCACCTGTTCCGCCTGGACGAAGACGAGTGAGCGTGGGACGGCCGCCCGCCGTGCGCGGTTTGCTGCGCCTGGCCGCCCGCGGCAGCGCCCTGTCGCTCGCGCAGGTCGAGCTCACGGCAAAGTCGCTCGCCGCGTGGACGGACACCGAGATCGCGACGTACCGCACGACCGGCGACCAGCTCTCGCATCTCGACGCGGCGATCACCGGCAAGGGCGTCTTCACGAAGGAGATCGACGAGGCGCTGCTCGACGGCCGCGCCGACGTCGGCGTACACAGCCTGAAGGACCTTCCGGCCGAGCTTCCCGCAGGGCTCGTCCTCGCCGCCGTTCCGAAGAGGGAGGACGCGAGCGACATCCTCGTCTCCCGGCCGCGCCGGACGTTCGCGGAGCTGCCCCCGGGCGCCCGCATCGGCACGGGGAGCCCCCGCCGCCGCGCGCAGCTGCTTTCCGCCCGCCCGGATCTCGAGGTGTCCGAGGCGCGCGGCAACGTGGATACCCGGATCCGGCGGCTCGAGGAGGGACGGTGGGACGCGATCGTCCTCGCCCGCGCCGGACTCGCGCGACTCGGCCGGCTGTCCGAGATCGACGACGTGTTCGTTCCCGAGCTCCTCCTTCCCGCCGTCGGGCAGGGAGCCCTCGCGCTGATGGCACGCGAAGGAGACTCCGCCGTGCTCGAGGTCCTCGCCCGGCTCGACCACGCCGCTTCGCACGCCGAGATCCTCGCCGAACGCGGGCTGCTCCGGCGGCTGCACGCCGGCTGCCGGGCCCCGCTCGCGGGACGCGCGGTGATCTCCGGCGACCGCATGCGGCTGTCCGCGGGCGTCTATTCGCTCGACGGCCGCGTCGCGATGCGGGAGGAAGCAGAAGGACCAGCCGATGCCCCGGAAGACTTGTCGGAGAGAGTCGCCGACCAGCTCCTCGCCCGCGGCGCGGGGCCGCTGCTCGAAGAGGCGCGGGAGTGATCCCGAGGGCTCTCGTCGTCCGCTCCGGCGCCGCCGATTTCCCGCGCCCCCGCGATTCCGGGTTCGAAGTCTTCGAGAAGATCAGCCACCGCATCGAGCCGCTCGCGGCGGCGACCGACGTGCTCGAGGAGCCGGCGGCCCTCGCGGTCTTCACGAGCCAGGTGGCCGTGCGGATCTTTTTCGAGGACGCGAATCGGGCGCGTCTCTTTTCCGCGAGCCTCGCGAACGGAAAAGTCGCCGCGGTCGGCGAGGCGACGGCGTCCGCGCTGCGCGACTTCGGTGTCGAGCCGGCCATCGTCGCCGCCGGCTCCGGGTCGAGCGTTCTCGACCGCCTGCCAAAGCGCCTGGAGGGGTGGCGGGTCATCCTTCCGCGCGGCGAGGACGCGACCGTCGAGCTTCCCGAGGCTCTCGCCGCGCGAGGCGCGCGGCTGCGGCCGATCGTGCTGTACCGGAAGCTTCCGGTCCCCGCCGATCCGGATCTCGACGGGCAGGTGGCGGGCGGCGCCTTCTTCGCCCTGGCGACCACCTCGCCGGCCGCGGCGCGCTGGCTCTTCTCGAAGGCGTCCCCCGCGGCCATGGCGCGTCTCCGGGCGATGCCCGCGGTCGTGCTCGGGCGATTCACGGGGCGCTACCTCGGCTCGCACGGTATCGATCGCGTGGAAACGTCGCGCGAGCCGACCTTCGATTCGATGCTCGACCGGCTCGGGGAGCTTGCCGCGGAGGGACGCACGGCATAGATTCCGCGCGTGAGCCCGTTCCCGACTCAGCGTTCCCGGAGGCTGCGACGGAGCCCGGCCCTGCGGCGGCTCGTCCGGGAGACGCGGCTCTCCTGCGATCAGCTGGTTGCGCCCCTCTTCGTGCGCCACGGCCGCGCGGTGCGCGAAGAGATCTCGTCCCTGCCGGGCGTCTTCCGCCTTTCGCCCGACGAGGCGCTCGCGGCGTGCCAGGAGCTCTCCTCGGCACGCGTGCCCGCGGTCATCCTCTTCGGCATCCCGGAGCGCAAGGACGAGACGGGCAGCGAGGGTTGGGACGACGACGCCGCCGTCCAGACGACGGTCCGGCTCCTGAAGAAGGAACTGCCGGGCCTTCTCGTCATCACCGACGTCTGTCTCGACGAGTACACGTCGCACGGCCACTGCGGGGTGATCCGCGACGGAGAGGTCGACAACGACGCGACGCTGCCGCTGCTCGCGCGATGTGCCCTCTCGCACGCGCGGGCGGGAGCGGACGTCGTCGCGCCCTCCGACATGATGGACGGCCGCGTCGCCGCGATCCGGGAAGGACTCGACGAGGAAGGTTTCGCCGACATCGCGATTCTCGCTTACTCCGCGAAGTCCGCCTCGGCGTTCTACGGCCCGTTCCGCGAGGCGGCGGACTCCGCCCCGAAGTTCGGCGACCGGCGCGGCTATCAGATGGATCCCTCCAACCGGCGCGAGGCGATGCGGGAGATTGCGCTCGACCTCGAAGAGGGAGCGGACGCGGTGATGGTGAAGCCCGCGCTCGCCTACCTCGACGTGATCCGCGAAGCGCGCGAGAGCTTCGACGCCCCGATCGCGGCGTACAACGTGTCGGGCGAGTACGCCATGGTGAAGGCCGCCGCCGCAAACGGATGGATCGACGAGCAGCGGATCGTGCTCGAGATCCTGACCGGGATCGTCCGCGCCGGAGCGGATTTCGTGCTGACGTACCACGCGCTCGACGCCGCCCGCTGGATCGCCGCGGGAGGCCTTCCCGCGTGAGCCGTTGAAGCAGAAGCGCGGCAATCGCCGCGCCCGGGCCCGCGCAGCCGCCGCCGGGGTCAAATCGAAGGCGCTTTTCCGCCGTGCGACAGCCCTGATGCCCGGCGGCGTCAGCTCTCCCGTACGCTCCTTCGCGTCCGTCGGCGGCGAGCCTTTCTTCGCCGCCTCCGGCCGGGGAGCGCGCCTGCGGGACGCGGACGGCCGCTCCTACATCGACTATGTCCAGTCCTACGGGCCGCACCTCTTCGGGCACGCTCCGCTCTTCGTCCGGAACGCGCTTTCGCGCGCGATCCGGCGAGGGACTTCGTTCGGCGCGCCGACCGAGCTCGAGGTGCGCCTCGCGGGCCGCGTCGCCGCGATGGTTCCGTCGGTCGAGATGGTGCGGTTCGTCAGCTCCGGGACCGAAGCGACGATGACCGCGATCCGACTCGCGCGCGCGGCCACGGGACGAGCCCGGATCGTGAAGACGGACGGGGGATACCACGGCCATGGCGACGCCTTTCTCGTCGCCGCCGGCTCCGGCGTTGCGACCCTCGGCATCGCGGGAAGCCCCGGAGTTCCGGACTCTCTCGCCGCGCTGACGACGGTCGTGCCCTACAACGATGCCGGCGCACTCGCCGCGGCGTTCGACCGCTTCCCGGGCGAGATCGCCGCGTTCATCGTCGAGCCGCTCGCGGCGAACATGGGCGTCGTGCGGCCCCGACCCGGATATCTCGAGGCGGTCCGCGCCCTGACGCGCGAGCGCGGTGCGCTGCTCGTGTTCGACGAGGTGATCAGCGGCTTTCGCCTCGGTCCGGGCGGCGCCCAGGAGCGCTTCGGCGTCCTCCCGGATCTGACGACGCTCGGGAAGATCCTGGGCGGCGGACTGCCCGTGGGCGCGTACGGCGGCCCGCGCGAGCTCATGTCCAGGATGGCGCCCGCCGGCCCCGTGTACCAGGCGGGCACTCTCTCGGGCAATCCGCTCGCGATGGAGGCGGGTCTCGCGATGCTCGGAGAGATCGCGCGGCGCCCGCCATATGAAATGCTCGAACGCCTCGGCGCGTTTCTCGAGGAGAGCGTGCGCGAGGCGATCAACGCCGCCGGAGTGTCCGACCGCGTGAGCTATCAGAGGGTCGCCTCCCTCTCGACATTGTTCTTCGCGCCGGGAGAGCTTCACGACTTCGCCGCGGCAAAGCGGAGCGACATCGCGCGCTACGCGGTGTTCTTCCACGCGATGCGCGAGCGCGGGATCTTTCTCCCGCCCGCGCAGTACGAAGCGTGGTTTCTCTCGGCGGCGCACACGGAAGCCGACGTGCGTCGGACGGGCCGCATGGTCCGGGAGAGTCTGGACGCGGCGTTTTCCGGGGCCTGACGACTACCCGGGCGCGTCATAGCCGCGAAACCGCTCGTGGCGCTCGCGGCGGATCTCCGTCGTCTCGGCCTCGACCCAGGGCACAGGAAACCCGAGGTGCCGGAGCATCCGGCTCGAAATCTCGAGCGAGGTTTCGAACTCCTCCGCGACGACCTCGTCGGCCCCGAGCGCGGCGAGCTCCGGGATTTCCGTCAGGTACCGCGTGCGGGCGATCAGGAACACCCGAGGCGCGAGCGACCGGCACAGGCGGACCGCGCGACGCGTCGCCCGCGGGTCCGAGAGCAGCACGAGGGCAGCGCGCGCCTTTTCGATGCCGCAGTGGCGCAGAACGCGGTCGTTCGCGGCGTCTCCGTATTCGATCGCCAGACCCTTGCCACGGGCGCGGGCGACCCGCTCGGGGTTCAGCTCCAGGATCCGGAACGGAATCTCCGACCGCCCGAGGACTCGCGCGAGCGTCTCTCCGGTATGCCCGAATCCCAGGATCACGACGTGCCCCTCGCCGGGAGCGGCGCCCGGTAACGCCGCCGCCGCGTCCGGCCTCCCGCGCTCGCCTCCCGCAAGGTTGAAAGCAACCCGGTGGCTCGCCTCGAAGAGGAACGGCGTCGCGATCATCGAAGCGATCGCCGCGGCGAGGATCGCCTGGTATTCGGTGGCGTCGATTCCGCCGGCGAGACGCGCCTCGGACAGGAGCACGAACGAGAACTCGCCGATCTGCGCCAGCGAGATTCCCACAACGAGCGCGACGCGGGGACCGTAGCCGAGGAAAAGGACGGGGAGAGCCCCGAACACCGCCTTCACCACGAGAACGAAAGCCAGGACGAAGAGGACGGCCAGCGGGTTCGTCAGGAGCACGCGCGGGTTGAAGAGCATCCCGACGGAGACGAAGAAGAGCGCGCTGAACGCGTCGCGAAAGGGCGCGATGTCGGCCACCGCCTGATGGCCGAACTCCGATTCGGAGACGACGAGCCCGGCGAGAAAGGCGCCGAGAGCGAGCGACAGGCCGGCGGCGGAGGTGCCGAGCGCGGTCCCGAAAACGAGCAGGAGGACTGCGAGCGTGAAGAGCTCCTTCTGGCGCGTCCGGACCATGGCGGCGAGGAGGCGCGGCACGATCTGGCGCGCCGCGAAGGCGATGACCGCGACGGTCGCGGCGGCCTTGGCGAGCGCGAGCGCGAGCGCCCCGGTGTCGACGTGCCCGCTGGACGAAAGAGGCGCGATGAGCAGCATCATCGGCACCACCATCAGGTCGCCGAAGACGTTGATGCCAACTAAGAACCGCCCGTGCGGCGAGTCCGTTTCGCCGCGGTCCATCAGGAGCTTGAGCAGGATGACCGTCGTGCACGTCGTGACCAGAAACCCGAGGAGAATGCCGTGCGCGAGGGAGTCTCCGCGCCACATTGCGAGGCCGGCCGCGATCGCAATCACTCCAAAGAACTGAATCGGGCCGGCGATCGCGACGATGCGGCCCAGACGCCGGACGCTCGAAAGCGAGAGATCGAGCCCCACGGTGAAGAGGAGGAGCACGACCCCGATCTCGGCAAGAGTCTCGACCACGTGCACGTCGCGGACGAGCGCCAGGCCATAGGGGCCGACGAGAACTCCCGCGGCCAGAAATCCCACCAGAGGCGGCTGGCGCAGGCGCTGGACGAGCCATGCCGCGGCGAGCGCCGCGAGCAGGATGAGCGAGATCGGTCCCAGGAAGGCCGGGCTCGGCATGCCGCGACTGTACAAGAGGGGCGTTCCCCTTTCCCTCTCACCGCGCCCGAGGGAAAGGTTGAGGGGTCCGGCTCCTTCCCTCGTTCGCACATACGGGCAACTCGAGACGCCACGTCTGGACCGGATCCCGCCGACGTTGGTATAGCCTGACCCGCATGGCGATCAACACCGTCCCGGCCTCCGAGAAGCAGTGGCTCGGGCACCCGCGCGGCCTCTCGACCCTCTTCTTCACGGAGATGTGGGAGCGGTTCAGCTACTACGGAATGCGGGGTCTCCTGATCCTCTTCCTGGTCGCTTCCGTCCAGACGGGGGGCTTCGGTCTCACCGACCGGTCGGCCGCCGCGATCTACGGCCTCTACACCGGCTTCGTGTACCTGATGGCGTTGCCCGGCGGGTGGATCGCGGACCGGATCCTCGGTCAGCGCAACGCCGTCTTTCTCGGGGGCTGCATCATCGCGGCGGGTCACTTCTCCATGGCGATTCCGAGCGTGCCGACGTTCTACGGCGGCCTGGTGCTGATCGTTCTCGGTACGGGTCTTTTGAAACCGAACGTCAGCGCGATGGTCGGAGACCTGTATCCCGTCGGGAGCGCCCGGCGCGATGCGGGCTTCTCCGTGTTCTATTCGGGGATCAATCTCGGCGCGCTTCTCGGCCCGCTCGTCTGCGGGTACCTCGGCGAGAGGGTGAACTGGCACCTCGGGTTCTCCGCCGCCGGCATCGGAATGGTCCTCGGGCTTATCCAGTACCGGTTCGGCGCGAAGTACCTCGGAACGGCAGGACTCCGCCGGCCGGAGGAATCGACGATCATTGCGGACCGCGGCGCCCGCCGGAGCCTCGCGATCGGAGCCGCCGTCGTTTTCGCGGTGATCGTGCTCTTCGCGGCCCTCCACATGGCCGGGATGATCCGCCTGGACCTCTACGGCGTCGCCAAGGGCACCGGCTATTTCATGCTCGGCCTGGCAATCCTCTATTTTTCCTCGCTCCTGCTGTTCGCCAAGATCACCGCCGCCGAGAAAAAGCGCATCGCGGTGATTTTCGTCTTCTTCATGGCGGCGGTCCTCTTCTGGGCCGGATTCGAGCAGGCGGGCTCGTCGCTCAACCTGTTCAGCGACCGGCTCATGAACCGCGACCTGTTCGGAACGACCATACCGACGTCCTGGTTTCAGTCGGTTAATTCGATTTTCCTGATCGCTCTCGCGCCGGTGTTCGGGGCGCTCTGGGTCAAGCTCGGCCGCCGTCAGCCCTCGACCGCCGCGAAGATGGGCGTCGGCCTGCTGTTCCTGGCGGGGGGATTCGTCGTTCTCGCCATCGGCGCGTCATACGCGGTCGGCGGCGTGAAGGTCAGCATGATGTGGATGATCATGACCTACCTGCTCCACACGGCAGGGGAGCTCTGCCTCTCGCCGGTCGGTCTCTCGAGCGTCACGAAGCTCGCTCCCAAGAAGTTGTCCGGGCAGCTGATGGGGACGTGGTTCATGGGAACCGCGCTCGGGAACCTGATCGCCGGACTCGCCGCCGGCGGCTTCGAGGGCATGGGCGTTTCGGAGCTGTTCGGCGCGGTGGCGAAAGTCACAGGCGTCGCCGGCGTGATCCTGCTCCTCTTCGCGCGTCCGATCCGAAAGCTCGTGGGAGGCGCCGAGGACACGCTCGACGAAAGCGCGCTGCCTGAGAAAGCCATCGACCTCCGGGAAGGCGCGATGACCCGCGCGAAGCCCTGATTCCGCCGGGCGGCCGCTAGAACTTCGCGACGAGCGCCGCCGACGTGATCGTGTCCGTCTTCTTCTTTCCCGGCACGGGCTCGTTCAGCGTGAGCCACGCGTAGGAGAGCTTCACCGATAGAACGGTCGTGACACCCGCGCCGAGCGAGACCTTGTTGGAGAATCGCCAGTCTTTCGAGTCGCTCAAGTCCTCGACGAAGGAGGCCTCGTCGGAAAACTCGCTCGTCTTGGAGAGCTTCCATCGGTAGTCGAGGCCGGCGCGGGCCGTCGCAAAGTCGCGGGTCTCGGTTCCCGAAAAGGCGGGCAGGATCCGGCGCTCGCTCGTGTATCCGAGGCCGCCTTCGACCTTGAGCGAGTGGGGATCCGCGGACAAAAACTGCCACGCGGCGCCCGCTTCTCCGGCCCACTGCGAATCGATTCCCGCGAAGCGGTTCTCGCGATACGTCCCGAGCCCGTAAACCTCGAGGCGCGGGGAAAGCTTCCGCGCGGCGCGCAGGAGGCCGTCGAACGTCCTCGCGGTTTCGACGCCGTCGCTTGCGCTCCGGATGAACGCGAGGGAGGCCTTGTAGTTCCAGACGCCGGGCGCGTAGAGGACCTCCCCCGCGGCACCGAGCGTCTTCGCGTCGGAGTTGCCGGACGTCGCGACGTAAGACGCTTCCGCCTTTCCCGACCAGACGGGGGGAGGCTTGGGCGGATCGTCTGCGCGCGCGGCGCGCGCGGCCAGCAGAATGAGGCAGAGCAAACCGATCCGCGTGCTTCGCGACATGGTGGTCCTCCTGCGGCGGGGCGACATTGCGAGGCGGCGTTGCACGATCCGGGCCCGGCCCCTGCCGACCCGCTCAGGCCGTCGGGCGGGCAGGAGAGTCGAGAGCGCGTTCCGACGCGTTGAGCAGTCGGCCGGCAAATGGCCGCACCGCCGCTCCGAGGGCGCTGCCTCGCGCGCGTCCCCGGGAGATGTCACGCCACCGCAGCCCCTGTTCCAGGCAGAGCGCCGTTCCCGCGAAGATCCAGACGACGTCGCCGACGCCCGCCATGTCGCCCGCGAACGCCGCGAGAGATGCCAGCACGTTCAATGCCCCGACGGCGAAGAGGAGGCCAGCCGTGATGCGGCCCCATTTGCGCCAGGCGAAATCGTAGCGGCGCTCGAGGCGCTGCTGGTCCGACCGAGGCAGAAGGGACAGCACGGGCTCCATCAACCCGAAGAGGTCCTGATCCGTGAGGCCCGCGCGGGGAGAGCCGTCCGCTCCCGGCGCGGCAATTTTCTTTCCACGCAGCGCGAGGACCCCCCGATAAAAAAGAGTCCCGATGACGGAGCCCATCGGCTGACTGCCAATCCAGGCGCTCCCGATCCGGACGGCCGATTCGGCGGCGAAGAAGACCGAGAGAAGGAGCGGTGGCGCGAGCGGGAACGGAGCCGCACCGAAAACGCCCACGATGTGCGACAGGAGTCCCAGAATCCCGAGCGCGAAGATCGGAAGTGCGGAGATCACCGTCATCGCAACCGCCGGCGCGCCGATCTCCGACTCGAGGCGCTCCTGGACCGGCCCGGGCAGGTGCCCGATCAGCGGCGAAAACAGGATCGCGAGACGCCGCTCGCGGACGGAATCCGTTCGGCGGACGCGCTCGGTCCTCCGCGCGGCTTCGCTCGATGCGTCGTAGCTCTCGATGGTGCGGATCGCGTGGCGCTCCTGCCACTCCGCGAGCCGGTAGCGGACGCCTCCCGTCGCGAGAGGACTGGCTTCCACGACCTCGTAGACTGCGCCATGCCATCGGACCGCGGTGCCCGGGTGTTCGGCGCGCGTCTGGGAGCCCCTCGCCTGCCCGGTCCAGCCCTTGGACATCGCGCACGTGAGAGCGATCGAGCCGTCGGGGAACGGCTCGGCGACGTCGCTGCCGAACGCGGAGCGGGAATCCATGAGGGGAGTGGATCGAGGGTAGCAGAACCTTCCAGGCGGCGGTGGCGCAAAACCTTTCAGGCGCGGTGGCGCACGTCGTGCTTCGACCGGCGGCATGGTGAGGGGCACGATCGAATCCGCCGCGCCGCTGATACCGCCGCGGGCCACGCTTCCGAGATTGCGCGAGGCGGCGGCTGCCTGCAGCGCGTGCGACCTGTGGCGGCGTGGGACGCAGACCGTGTTCGGCGAGGGCGCACGCTCGGCTCGGCTCGTCCTGGTCGGCGAACAGCCGGGAGACCGCGAGGACCTCGAGGGCCGCCCTTTCGTCGGCCCGTCGGGTCAGCTTCTGGACGAAGCGCTGGAGGAGGCGGGCATCGAAAGAAGACTCGCCTGCGTTACCAACGCCGTCAAACATTTCAAGTGGGAGCCGCGTGGAAAGAGACCCATTCACCAGAAGCCGAACGACGTCGAGATCGCCGCCTGCCGCCCATGGCTGGACGCGGAGCTCGCGGTCCTGCGGCCCGACGTGCTCGTCTGTCTCGGCGCAACGGCCGCGCAGGCTCTACTGGGGCGAACCTTTCGTGTGACAAAAAGCCGCGGCTCGTTGATCGCGTCGCCGCTGGCAAAACATGTCATCGCGACCGTACATCCCTCGTCGATCCTGCGCGCACCCGATGAAGCCGCCCGCCGCCGGGAGCGCGAGATGTTCGTGGCGGACCTGAAGTTCGCGGCGCGATATCTCGGGCGCGGGTGAACGGAGTTCGGGCGGCTTTTCCCTCCGCGAAACTGCTAACATTTCGGCGGAGGTTCTCTGACACCCGCCATCGAGCTGCAGCAGGGTCTCGCGCAGGAGCGCTGGCGAAAAGCGGTCGATACGCTTTGGAGGGAAGTCCTCTACTACCGCCGCGCCCGACTGGCCGACCGCGAGCGGGAACGCGCCGGGCGCCGCCTCCGCAATCTCCGCCGAATCGTCCGACGCGCGCTCTCGGAATACCACCGGCTCCAGCTCCAGGCCTCATCGGACGACACGTCTCGCACCTGACCTTCGGCTCGCCGGAGACAAGATGACCGACGATCGGTCCGAGGCGCCGGTCGCAGGCGGAGAGCAGCGTCCGACTCCTTCCTGGAAACAGGTCGCCTGGGTTCCCGGTGCCTTCGCCGTCTGCCGGTTTCCGCCGGACGCGCCGCTCCCGGCGATTCCGCGGGAGACCGCGCTCTATTCCGCCACTCGGACCGACCGCGAGCTCTCAGTCGTGTGCGAGGAGGCGGCCGCACCGCATGGCGCGGTGTGCGAACGTGGCTGGCGGGCGCTGCGCCTCAAGGGACCGATTCCGTTCGAGGTGACGGGGGTGCTCGCCGCGCTCTCGGCGCCGCTCGCGCGGGCCGGTCTCTCGATCTTCGTTCTCTCGACCTACGACACCGACTACCTGCTCGTGCGGAGCGCCGACGCGGGCGCGGTGCGCGCCGCGCTCGAGAAGGACGGATTCACGCTGGAGCGCTAGAGAGAACGGATCTTTCCTTCCCGCTTCCCGCTTCCCACCCATTCGAGACACGCCCTGGCGTACGAACGACGGGCTATTCGCGGAAGCTTTCCCGTCCAAAGGCCTGCCATACCGCGTTCGCGGCCGCGAGAAGCTTTGCCAGGCCGCCGTCCCTGTCCGCGGATTCTTTGAATTTCGGGTCAGAGTGATAGCGGCAGAGATCGGAACAGCGACTGAAGGCCGTTGAGGACTGGCGGGCCGTCCAGCCCGGCCCCCGGAAGTCCGCGGGTTCCGTTGACGGAGGACAGGATTCGGCGCGCGTCGTCGGCCGTCGTCAGCACCCCGACGAGCCGGCCCTGCGCGTCCATCACCATGCGCGGGTCCGTGCGGTCGCTGGTCCAGGGCTCGGGCGAGTGCGCCCGGGGCGGAGCAGGCTCTGAGGCCATCGGGATCCTCCTTGGTGTCGTTGCGGTGTCTGCGCGTGTGGGTGTGGGTGTGGATCGTCGGTTCCAGTATGGGGCAAACCAAGCGCGGGTTTGGCTACCGACGTTCAGAGAGAAGCGAGTCACGACCAAGAGTCGGCCGGACGGCCGAGCGGGCCAGCGGCGGCGTCCGGGGTGAACGCCCGGGGTCAGCTCTTCGGGGAGACGACCAGCACGACGGCGGTCCCGGGCAGCATGGGAGGGCGCGGGTTCGGGCGCTCCGCCGTGGGCGCGGGAGGGGGGCCGAACTGCGCGGTCACCAGATACACCCGGTGACCGGACGGATCGAGCGCCAGGGTGCGCGCACCGCGCTGCGTGGCCACGTTCTGCACCACGCGAAAGGACTCCGGGGAATCTTCGTGCACCACCGTCAGGGTTCCGTCCCCGTTCGAGGCGTAAGCGAGCCCCGTGGCGGGGTCGTACGCGGTGCCGTCGACGCCCTCACCGATCGGAAGGGACGCGACGATGCGGCCGCTCGACGAGTCGATGACCATCATCTGTTTGCTGTGGCAGCCGACGAAGAGGCGCTTGTGCGCGACGTCGAGTGCGAGCCCCGTCGGCTCGTCGCACGGCGCGAGCGTCCATGTAGCGGTCACGGCGAGAGACCGCGCGTCGATGACGGCGATCGTGTTGGTGTCTTCGATGTTCACGAAGATCCGCCCTTCGCCATCGGACGCGGGCCCTTCCGGCTTTCCTCCGAGAGGGACCGTTCCCTCGATCGCGAGCGTCTTCGCGTTGATCGCGGTGGCGCTCTTGCCCCGTCCGTTGAACGTGAAGACACGCCCGCTCGCCCGGTCGTAGAGGATCGCGTCCGGGTTCTCTCCGGTTCCCTTGACCTCGCCGACGATCGCAAGAGTGGAAGGGGAAAACACGGTGACCGACGCCGCGCGCCCGTTGCTCGTAAAGGCCCGGTCGAGCTCCGGAGCGACGGCGATCCCGTGAACGCCCGGGGTCGGAGCGATCTCGCCCATGATCTTGCGACTCGCCGCGTCGATCACGAGCACCCGGTCGCCGCGGGAGACGTAGAGGCGGTGCGAGGGAGCGTCGAAGGTCAGATAGTCCCAGCCGGTATCGCCCGGCATGGGGATCCGGCCGTCCAGCGCGTACTCGGAGACGGTCGCAGCGGCGGAAGCAGAGGCGCGCGCGGCCTCTGTGGCGGGAGGCGCGGGTTGCGAGGCGCACGAAATCGACGCGACGGCCACGACGCAGGCAAAGCCGAGGCGGATGAGTTGGCGCATCCGCGCATCCTAATGCCAACACCGTTGCGATTTTTGGGAAGGGAATCTCTGGAGACCTCCCTCTCCCGCCTCGGGGAGAGGGCTGGGTGAAGGGGCCCCACGGATGCCCGGTGGTACCCGGCCAGTCGAGTGACCCGCCGAGTCCGCGACGTGGCTGATCGAAGCGATCTGTCTCTGCCGCAACCCCGAGGCAGGGCCGGGGAGGTCACTCGCCTCTTCGTCGCCCCCGGCTCCGACCGGCAACGTCGCCGGAATAGTTGCCGCTGAAGAGCCCGCCGGTCCTAGAATCGCCGAAAAGGAACCCGTCGGATTGTCTGACCGGTTTTGCCCGCCTCGAGGAGGTCGCTATGCCGCACAGAAGAGTTTCGGGGGTCATCCTCTCTCTCGTCCTCGCCGCGTTCTTGTCGCCTGAGCGATCGTCCGCGCAGAACCTGACGACTCTCGCCGAAGGCCTGCGGGCGCCGATGAAAATCTCGCTGACGCCCGCCGGGAGCCTTCTGGTCTGCGAGGCGGGCTCCGGACCCAACACCGGGCGCATCTCTCTCGTCCGCCGCAACGGTACCCGGATCACGATTCTCGACGGTCTCCCGTCCGGACTCTCCGCCGTTGGCGACAACGCTCCGTCCGGGCCGTCCGGGATCGAGCAGATCGGCGACGTCTGGTTTCTGACGATCGGCGGGGGAGACGAAAGCCTGCCGGGCCCCGCGCCCGGTCTGGAAATCCCAAATCCGAATCCTTCCTCGCCAATCCTGAGCTCTGTCCTCAAGCTGCGTTTCACGGCGGCGATCGACGCGACGATCGGAAACTTCGTCATGACTCCCGCGCAGCACGTTCAGTTGAAAAACGGGACGGAGCTCGCCATCAACAACCCGGCCGGGGAGACCCTCCGGATTTCGCTGCTCGTGGACTTTCCGGACCTCGTCGGCCCGCGCTCGTCGAACCCCTTCGGGCTCGTGTCACTCGGCAGCCGCATCGCGGTGACGGACGCGAGCCTGAATTTGATTCACAGCGTCGATATCGCAACCGGCAGCTACGTCACGCTCGCGTCCTTCCCGCCGCTCACGAATCCCGCAGGGCCCCCTCCGGTCGTGGACCCGGTCCCTGACAGCATCCGGCTCTCGAACGGTCAGCTCCTCGTGTCGTTTCTGACCGGGTTCCCGTTCAATCCCGGTCTCTCGGAAATCCGCCGGGTCGATGCGACGACGGGAGCGAACACGAGGCTGATCGGCGGTTTGAACTCCGCGATCGACGTCCTTCCGGTCGCTCCGGTGGCAGATCAGTACCTGATCCTCGAGTTCAGCACAAACATGACGGCGAACGCGCCGGGCCGCCTGCTCTTCTTCAGCACGCCGGCCGGACCTCCCACGGTCCTGGCTAGCCCGTTGATCACGCCGACGAACATGGCGCTCGATCGCGCGACTCGTGAAGTTTTCATCACGGAGTTTGGCCCCGGACGAATCCGCCGGCTCGACATCGGCGGCACGGTCCCGCCGCTCCCGTGCGCGCCCGGTTCGACGACCCTGTGTCTCGGCAGCGGCCGCTTCCAGGTCAAAGCCACCTGGCGGAGCGCCACGGCCTCTGGCGTCGGAACTCCGGTGGGATTAACGGATTCCACCGCGCACTTCTGGTTCTTCAGCCCGGACAACGTCGAGGTCTTCGTGAAGGTGGTCCGGGGTTGCGGATTCAATTCGCGCTTCTGGGTCTTTGCGGGAGGGCTGACGAACGTGGAGGTCACCCTGACCGTGACCGATTCGCTGACTGGAGACGTCAAGACCTACGTGAACCCGCTCAACACCCCGTTTACGCCGATCCAGGACACGAACGCGTTTGGAGGGTGCCCGGTGACGTTCTAGGGCGGCGGAATCCTGATCGAAGGTTCGGCTTAGCTCGATAGAGGATGCCGGCCGCCGGTCCAGTGGGGGAGAGGCACCACGGATCGACGGCCGCGCATCCCGAACGGGCGGGCTCGGCGTGACCGCATCCAAAACGCCGGGCGTGCTATGTTTTTTCGCCGCTGACGTCGGGCCGTTAGCTCAGTCGGTTAGAGCATCGGCCTTTTAAGCCGGTGGTCCTGGGTTCGAGTCCCAGACGGCCCACCAAATCCGTCCAGCAGCAGATCCCACCGGGGTGCCAGCCGCCCTGAGCAGATCCAACCCCTTTCGAAATTTCGTTTTCCACGGCCAACTACGGCCCCGTACTGGATCCTCGAGGTTGGCTGCCATTTCACGATCGCTGTACGGAAGCGTGCAGAAGACGGAAGACGCCGGGGTTAGGTTGCCCAAGATCCGATGGGCACCACGCCAACTATTCCCGGGATTCCCTTCCCTCGTGAAGGGGTTCGGCCCGAAGTTCGTCCGCGAGCGCCGGCCCAACTTCTCAGCGGCCATCTTCGCGCGATCTTCATGAGCGCGCTGGACGCAATCCTGGTTGCGGATAGCAGCGGACGCTACGTGGCCGTGAACCCGGCGGCGGAAACGCTCATCGGCCTGTCTGCTCGGCAGATCACCGGCAAGAGCATCGCGGACTTCAGCCTTGTCACCTTCGATTTCAAGTCCGCATGGACGCACTTCCTGGAGGAGGGGCATGCCAGAGGGGAGTTCCGGCTCCGGCGACCGGACGGGGAAGTCCGCGACGTAGAGTTTTCAGCGGTCGCTCACGTAGGTCCCGATCGCCATGTCTCGATTCTCAGGGACATATCGGAGGCCAAGCGGAAGGAACGCGCCCTCCGGGAAGCCTCGATCCGGAAGGACCATTTCCTTGCATTGCTCTCCCACGAGATTCGCAACCCGCTCGGGGCGGTCACGAACGCCATTCACCTTCTTCAGGTGCTCGGCGCACCGGAACCGAGACAGAGGGAGGCGCGGGACATCGTTCAGCGCCAGGTGGCCCACCTGACTCGTCTTGCGGATGACCTTCTGGAGGCTTCCCGGGCGTCCCGCGGGAAGATCACTCTCGACAAAATCGATATTGCCCTGGACGAACCGGTCAGTCTCGGGGTCGAAGCGATCCGAGCCGCAATTGAGAAGCGGAAGCAGAAGGTCATCGTGACGTCTCCTTCGATCCCGATCCGGGTGACTGGCGATGTGAATCGCCTGGCACAGGTCGTCTCAAATCTCGTTCACAACGCGAGCAAATTCAGTGCTGAGGGCGCTCGGATCTGGGTCACGCTCGATCGGGGAGCAGAAGCAATCATCCGAGTGCGCGACGAGGGATTCGGAATCGCTCCCGACCACTTGCCCGAGGTATTCGAGTCTTTCTCGCAATTCAACGCGCAACACTCCGGCGAACAAGGCCTGGGGCTCGGGCTCTCGCTTGTACGAGATCTCGTCGGACTTCACGGGGGGACCGTCGTCGCCTCGAGCGAAGGAATCGGCCATGGAAGCGAATTCGTCGTGAGTCTGCCGATCGCTCCGCCCGTCTCCGGGGAGCCGGCATAGCCGCTGGTCACGGGAGCTGTCGCTCCGCCCGCAACCCATCGGGGCGAGACCGAAGAGCGGCGGAAGTCCACCGTCAAAACGGAAATCCCGCCGCCAGACGGTCCAAGCCAGGCCAGGCCAGGCCAGGCCAACCAAAGCCGACGGCCGGCGCCTCGACGAAGCCTTAACGGGCCGAGCGCGAAGCGGGCGGCGTCGTGAGCGGCGTGCGCTCCGGGTCGGGGTTCGAGTTGCCGGGGGTCGAGCGAAAGCCGGGGCTGCTCGTCCCGCCACCGGGCGTCACCGTATAGCGCCCGCCCGTTCCCGAATCCGTCGATCCACCCGTCCCGGAGGTCCCTGTCGTTCCGGACGTACCGGTCGTTCCCGCGGGGCCGGTCGTCCCCGTGGTCCCGCCGGTTGGCGATCCTCCCGCCGTTCTCGAAGAGGAGCAGGCGGCCGGGCCGATCAGAAGAACCGCGGCGAGAACCGCGACGGCCGAAAGCAGAAGTGTCGAGATTCGGGGATTCGAGCGTGTTTTCATTTCGAGCCTCCGAGCCGGCGGTTGCAAGGCGTGTTCCGGGTCAGGCTCTCGGAAGCGACTGGACAAAATCGCTGTCCAGCCTCCAGACCGTCTCTTCGCGGCGGGGACCCGTCGAGAGAAACACGGCCGGCGCGCCGATGCGCTCCTCGAGGTAGCGGACGTATCGGTGCGCGGCGGGCGGAAGGTCCTCGGTGCGCGTCGCGGCCGTCGTCTTCGTCTGCCATCCCGGGACCGTCTCGTACACGGGCTCGACGCGATCCAGGTCTTCGACCAGCGGAGGCACGTCGCGCAGCTCGCGTCCGTCGAGCCGGTAGCCGACGCACACCGGAATCTCGGCGAGATCGTCGAGGACGTCGAGCTTCGTGATGGCGACGGCGGCGGCGCCCGACAGCTCGACCGCGGTCCGCGCCACGACCGCGTCGAACCAGCCGGTGCGCCGGGGGCGTCCCGTGGACGTCCCGTACTCGTTACCGCGCGCACGCAGGAATTCGCCGGTCGCGTCGTTCAGCTCCGTCGGAAACGGACCGGAACCCACCCGCGTCGTGTACGCCTTCAGCACGACGAGGGATCCGTCGAGAGAACGCGGGGAGATGTGCAGCCCCGCGGCAACGCCCCCGGAGGTGCACGTCGACGACGTCACGAAGGGATACGTCCCGGCGGAGAGGTCGAGCATGGCGCCGTGCGCGCCCTCGGCAAGGAGAGTGCCGCCGCGCGCGAGATGGTCGCGCAGATACCGGCCGGTGTCGCGCACATGGGGCTTCAGGGCTTCGGCCGAACGGGCAAGCGAATCCAGGACGGCGTTCGTTTCGGGGATCTCCGTTGCGCCGAGTGCACGGAGTAAGGCGCCCGTCTCCGACGCCAGGGCTTCGACGCGCGAGCGCAGGATCTCCGGGCGGTAGAGCTCCGCCACCCGGATGCCCCGGCGGGCGGCCGCGGATTCGTAGGACGGCCCGATGCCGCGCAGCGTCGTCCCGATCTTCGAGTCTCCCGCCGAGGATTCCCGCGCCGCGTCGAGCAGCCGGTGCCAGGGGAGGATCACCTGCGCGCGGTCTGACAGGAGAAGGTTTTCGCCGATTTCGATGCCCTGCTCCCGGACGCCGGCGATCTCCGAGAGAAGCGCGTCGGGATCCACGACGACTCCCGGGCCGATCACGCCGATCCGGCCGCGCACGGCCCCGGCGGGCAGCAGATGGAGCGCGAAGTGTCGGTCTCCGAACTTCACCGTGTGCCCGGCGTTGTGGCCGCCGTGATACCGGGCGACGACGTCGAAGCGGTCGGAGAGAAGGTCGATGATCTTCCCCTTGCCCTCGTCTCCCCATTGACCCCCGAGGATCGCGACGACCTTCACCGCGGGCTCTCCTTCGCTCCGTTCGAGCGCAACCAGTCGATGTGTGGAAAAACGAGGCAGGGTACCACTCCGGCGCGCCGCCGCGACGGCTCAGGCGGCGATTTCCCCGCGACGGCCGGCGAGCGACTCCGGGCCGCGTCGGAATGCTCCTACAATCGCGGCGAATGAGAACCCTCTCCCTGTCCGGCTCGAAACTCCTTCTCGCCGACCTTCCGCAGATTGCCGCGCGGCGGGTTCGCCTCGCACTTGCCCCCACGGCGAAAAAGGCGATCGCCGCCTCGCGCCGCGTCGTCGAGGGGGCGGTCTCCCGCAACGAGCGCGTGTACGGCCTGACGACCGGATTCGGGAAGTTTGCCGACGTGGCGGTCTCCCGTGAAGATCTCGAGACGCTCCAGAAGAATCTCGTGCGCAGCCACTGCGCGGGAGTCGGGGAACCGCTGCCTGACGAGGCCGTGCGGGCGATGATCGCCCTCCGCGTGAACGCGCTGGCGAAGGGATGTTCCGGGATCCGCACGTCCACCGTGGAGGCCCTCCTCGCGATGCTGGCCGCCGACATCCTCCCGATCGTTCCGGCGCGCGGCTCGGTGGGCGCTTCGGGAGATCTCGCCCCGCTCGCGCATCTTGCGCTCGGGCTGATGGGAGAGGGGCGCGTGCGGGTGCGAGGCCGCGAGACTTCGGCGCGGCGCGCCCTCGCCGCCGCAGGTCTCGAGCCTGTGACGCTGCGCGCGAAGGAGGGGCTCGCGCTCATCAACGGCGTGCAGATGTCGGTCGCCGTCGGCGGACTCGCGCTGCAGCGCGCGATCGAGCTGACCCGGATTGCGGACGTCGCTGGCGCGGCCACGCTCGACGCGGCGCGAGGGTCCGACGCCGCCTTCGATCCGCGGGTCACCTCGGCGCGCCCACATCCGGGCGCGATCGCCTCCGCGAGGAACCTGAAAGCGCTCCTGGCGGGTAGCGGGATCCGGGAGTCGCACCGCGGCTGCGGCCGGGTGCAGGACAATTACGCGCTTCGCTGCATGCCCCAGGTGCACGGCGCCGCGCGGGATGCGTTCGCGCACGCACGCGACGTGCTCGAACGTGAGATGAACAGCGCGACCGACAATCCGCTCGTCTTTGCCGACGGCAGCGAGATCATCTCGGGGGGGAACTTCCACGGCGCGCCGGTCGGGCTCGTCCTCGACTACGCGGCGATCGCCGCGACGGACCTCGCGTCGATTTCCGAGCGGCGCATCGAAAAGCTGCTGAACCCCGCGCTCTCCGAGCTCCCCGCGTTCCTCGTCGCGGAAGGCGGCCTGAACTCGGGCCTGATGATGGCGCAGGTCACCGCGGCGGCGCTCGTCTCCGAGTCGAAGATCCTCTCGCACCCGGCGTCGGTCGATTCCATTCCGACCTCCGCGGACAAGGAGGACCACGTCTCGATGTCGCCGATCGCCGCCCGGAAGCTCGCCGCGATCGTCGAGAACCTCGAGCGCGTGCTGGCCATCGAAGTCCTCGCCGCGTTCCAGGCCATGGAGTTCCTCCGGCCTCTGCGCTCCTCGAAGCCGCTCGAGACCCTGCGGCGTGCGTTTCGCGAGCAGATCTCTCCGCGAAACCGGGACCGCGAGCTGGCGCCCGACCTCGAAGCCGCGCGCCTCTTCCTTTCGGGGGCGCCCATGGATCGCCTGGCGGGCGGGCTGGAGTAGTCCGGTACTATTTCGCGGTGCCCGTTTCGACTTTTCCTCGTTCGATTCGCGCCGCCCGGGGCACGACGCTGCGGTGCCGGGGCTGGCAGCAGGAAGCGGCCCTGCGGATGCTCGAGAACAACCTCGACCCCGAGGTCGCCGAAAAGCCGGACGAGCTGATCGTCTACGGCGGCACCGGCAAGGCGGCGCGCAACTGGGAGGCGTTTGATCGGATCGTCGAGACGCTCGTGCGGCTCCGGGACGACGAGACCCTGCTCGTGCAGTCGGGAAAGCCCGTCGGCGTTTTCGAGACGCACCCGGACGCGCCGCGCGTCCTGATCGCCAACTCGCTCCTCGTCCCCGCATGGGCCACCGGGGAGGAGTTCCGCCGGCTCGAAGGGCTCGGACTCACGATGTACGGCCAGATGACAGCGGGATCCTGGATCTACATCGGCACTCAGGGCATCCTGCAGGGCACGTTCGAGACGTTTGCCGCGGCGGGGGAGCGTGATTTCGGAGGAGATCTGCGCGGCCGCCTCGTCGTGACCGCGGGGCTGGGGGGTATGGGGGGCGCGCAGCCTCTCGCCGCGACGATGAACGGCGCGGTGGCGCTGGTGGCGGAGGTCGACCCCGAGAGAATCGAGAGGCGCCTGCGCACCCGATACCTCGACGCGCGGGAAACGACCCTGGACGGCTCGATCGACCGGGCGCTCGCCGCCTGCGAAAACGGCGAGCCTATCTCGATCGCCGTTCGCGCCAATGCCGTGGAGCTGCTGGAGCGCCTCCTCCAGCGCGGGATCGTGCCGGACCTGGTCACCGATCAGACCTCGGCGCACGACGAGCTCGCCGGGTACGTTCCACAAGCGCGGCCGGACGAGGACGTGATCCGGCTGCGTGAGACCGATCCCGACGAGTACGTCCGCCGGTCATACGAGACGATGGCTCGCCACGTGCGGGCGCTCCTGGAGCTCCAGCGGCGAGGCTCCGTGGTTTTCGACTACGGGAACAATCTTCGGGGCCAGGCACTCAAGGGCGGCGTCGCCGACGCTTTCGACATCGTCGGTTTCGTGCCCCGCTACATCCGGCCGCTCTTCTGCGAAGGGAAGGGGCCGTTTCGGTGGGTCGCGCTTTCCGGCGACCCGGCCGACATCCTGGAGACCGATCGGGCGCTTCTCGAGCTCTTCCCGGAGAACGCCGCGCTCGCGCGGTGGCTGAAGCTCGCGGAGGAGCGAGTCGCGTTCCAGGGTTTGCCCGCCCGGATTTGCTGGCTTGGCTATGGCGAGCGGGACCGTGCCGGCCTCGCGTTCAACCGGCTGGTCACCGAGGGGCGCGTGAAGGCGCCGATCGTGATCGGCCGCGACCACCTGGATGCCGGATCCGTCGCGTCGCCGAACCGCGAGACGGAGGGAATGCGCGACGGATCGGACGCCATCGCGGACTGGCCGATCTTGAACGCGCTGCTGAACACCGCCTGCGGGGCGAGCTGGGTCTCGGTCCACCACGGAGGGGGCGTCGGAATCGGCAACTCCATCCACGCCGGGATGGTGGTCGTGGCCGACGGCACTCCGGAAGCCGCCCGGCGCCTCGCTCGCGTCCTGAAGGCCGACCCGGGAACGGGCGTGATGCGCCACGCCGACGCGGGGTATCCCGCGGCGATCGAAGCCGCCCGCGAGCGCGGGATCGATCTGCCGTCTCTCCCCGGGGCGCTTCCCCTCCGGTGACCGTCCGCCGGGGGGCGGTTTTCGCGGCGGCCGCGCTCGGCGCCCTTGCGCTCGCCTTCGCGGACGGATGGGTGCCGTCCGGCGGCGAGAACGCCGGAGCACGGCCTCCGCGCGCATTGCGCCAGGCGCTCCGGGACGAAGCGACGTCGCTCGCTCGGTGCGCGACGGCGTTCGGGGCGCGCCCGGACGTTGCACGGTCTCTCCAGGGCGGAGGGGTCGCCATCGACCGACTGACGCTTTTCTCCGCCGCCCGTCAGGCCGTCGAGAACGCGCCGAACGGGACGTGGATCGCGCTGACGGATTCTGCGGGCGCCGCGCAGGCCTGGTGGGGTGACGCTCCCGCGACGCTCGCCGGACTTCAAGCGCAGGACGGCCTGGGCGCCCGGTGGTCGGCAACGAAGCTCGCCCTGATCGTCCGCGTGTCCCTGCCGGGAGAGCCCCGCCCCGGCGTCGCGTATTGCGCGCGCACGCTTCCGGTGGAATCGCCGGAATTCGCGAGATCGCTCGGGGTGAGCGGAATCGCGGAAGGATGGGCGCCGGCCGCGCCGCGCGCGCCCGGCTCGGAAACCGTCTTGAGCGACGCGCGTGGCCAGGCGCTCCTGATACTGCAGCGCGCCGGCGGCGGATTTCCAGCTCCGGTCCGCGGCCGCCGGATCGCGCTGGCGCTCGCCGCCGCCGCGGCGCTCTTCCTGATCGGACGCGGCGACAATCCCGTGCGGGTCGGCGCCGCCCTTCTTCTTCTTTTCCTGGCGGCGGAGATCGCGACGTCCGACGCGACCCGAGCGATCGGCTTCCCGCGCACGTGGCTCTTCGCCTCGGGGCTCGCGATACTTCCGCGGTCGCTCGCGATGCTCCGCGAAGGCACCCGCGTGCCGCGGCGGCAGCTCCGGCTCACGGCCGCGTACGCGATCTTCGTCCTCGCTCTGCTCGCGGCGCAGCTCGTCCAGCCGCCCGGGCTCGGCTCGCGCCTCGGGGGTTCTCCGGCGGCTCTCCTGCGGCTCGCCGGCCTCACCGCGCTGGTTCTCTCGGCGCTGGCAGTCGCCGGCTCGGCGGCCCGCGCACCGCTTCGAAGCCGGGCGATCGGCCCTGCGATCGCGGTGACGGCGGTGGCTCTCGCGGGCGGCCTCGCGCTCATTTCCGCCGCGTCGGGATTTCTGGTGGCGGCCGTCGCGGCCGCGGTCGCCGCGTTTCACCTGTGGACACGAGCGGTCGCGGAGGTGCGCGCCCGCGGAACGCTGGCCGGACCCCGCCTGGTCGCCGGCGCGGCCCTCCTCGTCGTGCTCGCCGCTTCGCTCCTGTCGGAGCACGCCCGCGCCGTCTCCGACATGAGGCGGGCCGCGTCGATCCGCATCCCCGATCCGGCGCGCGCATCGGCCGACGCCGCATTCGCCGCCGAGCGCGCCGTCGAGCGGGTGCGCGCGCTCGACCTCGAACAGGCGCTTCCCGCGCCGCTGCCGATGAGCGATCTGTCAGACCTCGCCTACCGGATCTGGAAAAACGGCGAGCGCGCGACGGGTCCGCCGGCCGTGAGCTCCTACGAGGTGTTCGACCTTTCCCGCCGGGCGGTGAGCAAGTTCTCCCTGATTCCGGAGCCGGAGTTCGGACGCCGCACCTCGGGCGGGCCCGTCCGCATCGACCGGTTCGACCTCGCGATCGTGCGGCGCGACGTCGACATCTCCGCGGGCGGCCGCCGGTGGGGGACCGTCGTCGTCAGGATGGCGGACTGGCCCGAGTGGGAACCCCTCCCGCCGCGCATCGAGTTCTACCGGCGCGTGGTGCTCGGCATTCGCGAAGAGTCGGGCTCCGACCGCGATACTCCGCCGAGGGCCCTTCTCGTCACGTACTCGCGGGACGGCGCGCGCCGGGACGAGGGGCCGCCCCTTCCCGGCTCGCTCTTCGAGGCCCTGCGCGCAACGGACAAGCCGGTCCCCGTCCATCTCACGTGGGCCGGGAGCGACCTCTGGGGCGAAGCGCGTCCGATCCCCGATGGATACCGTCTCGTCGCGATCCCGGGGCCTGACTTCCTCGGACGGCTGCTGACGGCCGCACTTCTGCTCCCGGGAATCGCCCTTCTGTCCGCCGTCTCGGCGCTGCTCTTCGTCTGGAGGATCGTGGCCGCCCGCCGCTCCGGCGAGCAGGCTTTTCCGACCGGACCGCGCACGTTCCGCGGACGACTGGTCGCCCTGTTCCTGCTCGTCGTGATGATCCCGCTGATGGCCGTGACTTTCTTCCTTCGCACGACGATCGTCGCGCGGTCGGTTCGCGACACGCTCGACCACGCGCGCACGGGTTTGGAAACCGCGCGCAAGGTCCTGGACGACTACCTGCCGTCCGCGTCGAGCGGGCACGGGAGCCTCGTCGCGCTCGACGACGAGATCCTCGCCTGGCTGGCGAACGCGGTGGATTACGACCTCTCGGTGTACGCGCCCGATTCCACCCTGCTGGCGACGTCGCGCCGGGACCTCTACTCCGCCGGCCTCGTTCCGGACCGCGTGCCGGCGTCGGCGTATGTCGCGATCGGGCTCTCCGGCTCGGGGCAGCAGACAGGCGCGCGGCCCGTCTCCGGCAGCCGCCTCGAGGAGATCACGACGAACCTGACCTCAGTGCCCGGCGCGCCCGGGGTCCGCAGCCCGGCGCTGCTCTCGATTCTCCTGCTGCCGCAGCAACGCGTCGCGGAGGCGGAAGCGGCGCAGTTCACGGCCGCGGTCTCGGCATTCAGCCTCCTCGTCTTTCTCTTCTCCGCCCTCGTGGCGAGCCGCCTCGCGGTGCGGGTCGCACGGCCGGTCGCGGATCTCGTCGCGGGGACGCGCGCGGTCGCCGCGGGCGACTTCGCTCCGCGGCTGGCGGAGCCGCCCGACGAAGAACTGCGGGAGCTCGTACGCGCGTTCCTCTCGATGTCGCGCAGTCTGAAGGAGCACACCGAGGCCCTCTCGGCGGAGAAGGAGCGGCTCGCGACGCTTCTCGCGCACCTGACGGCGGGCGTCGTCGCGTACCGGGAAAACGGCACGGTGGTTCTTGCGAATCCCGCGGCAGCGGGGCTCGGCGGGGGAACGGCCGAGGGCGCGACTCTCGAAGAGGTCTTCCCCGGGCGCTCGATGGCCGTGGTGAGGAGCGTTCTGTCGGACGATTCGGTATCTTTGTCGTCAGTGGAAATCGAGCCCCGGCCCGGGGAGCGGTGGCGAATCGTCACCGTGCCCCTTCCTCTCGGCGGAGAGGGGACCCGCATGGCGGTGCTCGAGGACGTCTCCGATGTCGTGCGCTCGAACCGCCTGGCCGCCTGGGCGGAGATGGCTCGGATCATCGCGCACGAGATCAAAAACCCGCTGACGCCGATCCGGCTCTCCGTCGAGCACCTCCGCGAAGTCTGGCGCCGCGGGTCGGACAATTTCGAAGCTGTGCTCGACGAGTGCGTCGCCAACGTGCTGCGGCAGACCGAAGAGCTGCGGCGTTCCGCTTCGGAATTCTCGGATTACGCGCGGCTGCCCGCGCCGCAGATCCAGCGGACCGACGTCTCACGGCTGGCGGAGGAAGCCGCGGCCGCATACGCCGGCGCGCCGGGGATCGCGTGGGACCTCCGGATCGAGCGGGGGATGCAGGCGAACGCCGACCCCCGCCTCTTAGGGCGCGTCTTCTCGAACCTGATCGGGAACGCGGTCGAAGCCCTCGGCGGGAAGCCCGGGTCGATCGGTCTCGTCGCGCGGCCTGCCGACGGGCACGCGGAGATCGCCGTCGAAGACACGGGACCCGGTGTCGTAGCCGAGATCCTCCCGCGTCTTTTCGATCCCTACTTTTCGGCCAAGAGCGGTGGCACCGGCCTCGGGCTCGCCATCGCGAAGAAGATCGTGGAAGAGCATGGCGGAAAGATCCGCGCCGAGAACCGGCCGGAAGGAGGATTTCGCGTGACCTTCGATCTCCCGCTCCTCGACCGGTCCGAGGTCCCTGCGTGACCCCGCTGCGCCGGACTCTTTTCCACCTTGTGTCCGCAGTCCTCGTTCTCGCGCCCGGATGCGCCCGTCGCGCCTCGCCGGCGGCGGCCCGGCTGCCTTCCGGGGACGCGGTCTGGCTGCAGGACGGCGGCGCGGAGTCCGGCGAGGCGATCGAGAACGCGACTTCGCGGGCCGGCTTCGCGTCCGTCTTCGTTCCGGCGGCGACCCTGACGTACGCCGGAGGCCTCTGGAACGCGACGCCGGCGGAGCACCCGCGCGAGCCCTACCGGAAGCTTCCGGTGGTGCTCGTTCTCTCGGTCGCCCCCGAGGCCCAGGCCGCGATCGCCGGACCCGCCGGCGCTCAGGCGCTCGCGGACGCGCTGTGGATCGCGCTGAAGCCGGGGCTCAGGGACGCCGCCCTCTATGGACACGTACGAGGCGTCCACCTCGACGTTCCATTCTCGGCATCCGTGGCGCTGCCCTGGGCGGCCGCCGTCGAAGGATTTCGCGCCCGCCTCTCGAAGGCGATGCTCCTCACCTGGACGCTGCCTTTTTCGCCCGGCGCATCGGAGGCGGATGCGCTGCGCAAGATCGAGGCTTCAACCGATGGAGCGGTGGCCGTCATCTTTGGAGAAGGGGCCGGGGCCGATCCCGCCGCGGTCGACCAGCTCGGCACGCCGTGGCTCGCCGGTTACGCCCCGTCCGCGCGCGGCCGCTCGACTCCCCGGGGAGGTCCTGAACGGCTGCTTCCAGAATCGGTCCTCGCGCAGCTCACCGACGATCCCGGAGTCGAGTTCTCGCACGACCTTTCGCTGAAGGAAGACTCGAGCTCGTCGTTTCTCCTCACGGCGCATCGGCCGGTCACGATCGGCGACATCCGGTTTGCTCCGGGAGAGCGCATCCTCTTCCGTCAGCCCTCCGTATCCGACCTCGTGTACCGGCTCGGCGCGGACCTGGCCGGCAAAAGGTCCGTGCGAGGAAGGGTCGTGATCCTTTCGGGCCGCGCGGACGCGGATCGGATCTTCACGCTGGGCGCCTTGGACGACATCCTCCTCGGCAGGCCTCTCGGCGCCGATCTCCGCGTCACGCTCGAGCCGAGCCGGGGCGCCGTCGATCTGGCGGCCGAGAATCCGACGCCAAACGCCTCCGTCATCTCGAGAACCTCCAACTGGGTCGAGGTCGACTTTCCAAACGGGGGCATCACCGACGTGAAGGCGGGCGGCTTCGACCGCTTCGAGGTGTTCGGCCCGGACGGAAAGGCCGTCACGCTCGGCCGCGCCACACGCGTCCGGCTGTTCGAGACGCTGGCGAGCCCGGGCGAGAAGATCGCCGCCGCGCGAATCGTGCTGCGAAAACCGCCGCCGAAAGGCTGTTGCGCGTACCGCATCCACCTGATTTCCGCCGCGGGCCCGGAGGTCGCCCGGGAGGGAACGCCGTGACTTCGGGCCGCCCAGCGGCCATCTCGTGAGCGGGAGAACGGGGCGGCATGGGGTTTCTGACGAAAGGGGAGCGGATGGGAATCGAGGTTCGCGGTGTGGCGCCGCTCCTCTGGGTCTTCGACATGCCGCCGCCCGTCGCCGCCCCTACGGAATGAAACAGCTCACGGTCTGCGATCCAGACGGCTTCCAGCTCTGCTTTCAGTGGACGGCGGGTTGACAGAACCCGAGCGAAGGGGACGCCGCGCTCCGGCAGTCAGGCCTTCCTGCGCCGCCTGAACAAGCCGAAGATCTTCGCGACCGGGCCTGAGACCGCGAAGATCGACGCGAGAGCCAGAAGCGTCGGATAGGGGCTGTAGGCGATCGCCATGAAGAAGACGGCGATCGCCGGCAGGATCCACGCGGGCCGGCGGCGGCGCAGGTCGAGATCCTTGAACGAGCGGTACTTGATGGTCGAGATCATCAGGTACGAGAGAAGAAACGTGACGATAAGGACACCCGTCATCCAGACGCGGTCGACGAGAGGCTCCGGGGTGGCGAGAACGAGCGTGCAGACGGTTCCCGCGGCGGCGGGAATCGGCAGACCCACGAAATACTTCTTGTCCGCGATCTTCGTCTGGATGTTGAAGCGCGCCAATCGCATCGACCCGCAGACGACGAAGAAGAACGAGACGGCGAGCCCGAGGCGGTGAAAGTCCGCGAGACCCCACGAGTACACGAGGATCGCCGGCGCAACGCCGAACGAGACGAGGTCCGCGAGTGAGTCGTACTCCTCGCCGAACTCCGAGGCGGAGTTGGTGAGACGCGCGATGCGCCCGTCGAGCATGTCCAGGATCGCGGCAAGGATGATCAGGAGGGCGGAGCGTTCGAACGTCCCGTTGATAGAGCTCCACAGCGACAGGTACCCGCAGAACAGATTACCGACGGTGAAGAGCGTCGGCAGGACGAAGAGCCCCCGCGAGAGTCTCTCGCGCGAGAGCCGGCGGCGCCGGGGCCGGGGGTGGGGGAAGGTGTCGTCGGCAGGGTCGAGCGGCGTGTCGCTGTCGCTCACGGGCGCGCCGGGGGCCGGCCGCCCTGCCCGGGAGCCGGCGCCGGAAACCTCGCGAGTCCTGTCAGGCCCGCGCGCACCTTCTGGCCTTTTCTCACGAGGACGTCGGCGCCGTCGGGAACGAAGAGGTCCACCCGCGAGCCGAAGAGGATGATCCCGATTCTCTGGGCCCTCTCGAGAGGCTGGCCGGGTTTCGGATAGAAGATGATGCGACGCGCGATCGCTCCGGCAATCTGCTTGAATGCGACCCGGCCGCCGCTGGCCTCCATGGTGATCAGATTCTGCTCATTCTCGTGTGAAGCCTTCTCCGCAAACGCGGCGAGCTTTTTTCCGGGCGAATAGCTGTAGTCCGCGACGAGTCCGGTGACCGGAGCGCGGTTCACGTGGACGTTGAACACCGACATGAAGATCGAGATCCGTGTGCCCGCGCCCGGCGGCGCTTCCGGCGCGGTTCCGATCGACAGGATGGTTCCGTCGGCGGGTGAGACGATGGTTTCGAGGCCCGCGACGGGCCGGCGCTCCGGGTCCCGAAAGAACGAGACGAGAAAAAGAGTGGGAGCCCCGAGCGCTACGGCCCAGACCGGATGCCCTGTCGCGGCCGCGAGGACCGTCAACAGGAGAGGGGGAAGGATGAACTTCCATCCCTCGCGAGCGAGAGGGAACCTCAGTGCGTGATCCCTTCGCGCCGAGTCCGCACGATCGCCTCCATTTTGTCCTTCAGGGCGAGCTTCTCCTTCTTCAGGCGCTTCTCTTCGATTTCTTCTTCTTCCGAGAGGGCTGATTTTCCGGCGAGCATCTGAAGGCGGGTCTCATGATCCTGGTGGGCGTCCTGGAGGCGGCGGTACTCTGCGTCGACTTCCGGCACGGACTCCGTCGAGATTGACATCGGCTCGAACCTCCTTTTCTATTCGGAGCGGAGCAAAAGGAAGGCCACTTCCGCGAGTCTACCGACCAACGAGCGGGGGTTCAAGGACCTCGCCCCGAACTCCCGCAGAGCATGGAACTTGCCGCGCCCGGCCGCGATTTTCAGGGCTTTCCCTCGAGCGCGAGAACCATCGCGTAGGCGTCCTCGCCATCCTGGTAATAGGCCTTTCGCCGGTACGCCTCGCGGAATCCGTAGGAGCGGTAGAACTCGCGAGCCGGAAGGTTCGACAGGCGGACCTCGAGAGTCACCGCGGTCGCTCCGACGCCGCGCGCCCGGGAAAGAGCGTCTTCGAGGAGCCGGCGGCCGTGGCCGAGATTTCTCAGCCGCGGATCGGTCGCGATCTTGTTGACGTGGAATTCTTCGTAGAGCGACACCGCGAAAAGATATCCGCCGACCCGGGGCTCGGAGTCGCGACCCCCGACCAGCACCCGGGCGTAGCGGTAGGGCTCCTCCAGCTCCGCCGCGAAAAACTCGCGCTTCCACGGAACGAGGAACGACTCCCGCTCGATGCGGGCGATTTCGTCGAGGTCGTCGGAGCGCGCGGGAGCAACCGCGTACCTGGACGGACTCGGGTTACGGAGCGCCACGTTTCTCCTCCGCCGCGCTCGGACGCGAATAGATCGCGGCGAAGTTTGCGGCCGTGCTCTCCGCGGGCCGCCGCGCGACCGCGAGCGCCAGCGCGCGGGAGAGAGGAGACGTCACCGTGAGACCTCCGGGACCGACGAGATCGAACGGCGCCGAAGCGAACGGAAGGCCGCCGAACACCCGGCACGCCGCGTTTTCCCGCGGAGCCCGCGCAGGCGGCCCCACAGCGGCGGCGCGGGCGCCAGTGAGGTCGAACGACTGCCAGACGATCTCACCGCGGCCCGCATCGAGCGCCGCGGCGACGCGAGAGACGTCCGCGCCACGGGCGGCCTCGGCGAGGACCTCGAGTGTCGAAACGGTTTCGACGTCGCAGTCGAGCGCGCGGCCGAGGCCCCATGCCGTCGCGAGCCCGACCCGCACGCCCGTAAACGATCCGGGGCCGGAGCAGACAGCGATGCGCCCGCAATCGGAGAGCGACAGTCGCGCGCGTGAGAACACTGCCTCGATGGACGCGAGAAGACGCTCCGAAGACTGGCGGTCGGAGGGGAGAGGCTCGTCGAATACTGTTTCGCCGTCAACGAGCGTCACGGCCGGCGACGGGCTGGCGGTGTCGAGCGCGAGGATGCAGGAGGTCCGCAATGGCTTCACCGTTCCGAACCGGTATGCTAACCCCATCGCCCATGGAAAGCCCCGGAAGACGAGCCCGCCTGCCCTTTCCTCGCGAGACCCCGGGGGCCCCGCGTCCGTGAGCATGACCAGCGCCCGCGAGACCCCGATGCTGCGGCAGTACTTCGAAATGAAGAGCCGCGCGCCCGACGCCATCCTCTTCTATCGGATGGGCGACTTCTACGAAATGTTCTTCGAGGACGCGCGCGAAGCCGCGCCCATTCTCGGGATCGCCCTGACGGCGCGCAACCGGGATTCCGACATCGAAGCTCCGATGTGCGGGGTGCCCTGGCAGAGCGCCGACCACCACATCGCGCGTCTCGTCGCGTCGGGGCGAAAGGTCGCCGTCTGCGATCAGATGGAGGACGCGCGCGCGACAAAGGGGATCCTCCGCCGTGACATCACGCGGATCGTCACGCCGGGAACGGTCCTCGACCCGGAGTCTCTCGTCCCGGCCGCCGCGTCGTATCTCGCCACGCTCCTGCCGCCGGGGGGGCCCTCCGCGGCGGCCGCCGGAGCGGAGTGGGAGGCTTCGTTTCTCGACCTGTCCACCGGACGCTTCTTCGCCGGACTTCTTCCGGCGTCGCGGCTCGCGGACGCTCTGGCACTCTTCCGTCCGCGGGAAGTGCTCCTGCCGGACGGGGCCTCGGCTCCCATCCCGCGGGGAGCCGCCGAAACCCGGCGACCGGTGTCCTGGTTCGACGCGTCTTCCGCCGCGCGCGCGAATCCGGGCGCGACAGGCGCCGCCGGCGGAGCGGCGGCCGCCGCGGCGCTGGCGTATGCGACGGAGATGCGGCCCCGCGGCGCTCAGCACATCGGCGCTCCCGAAGCCCTCAGATTCGGCGAGCGCATGGGCCTCGACGCGTCCGCCGTCGCGACGCTCGAAATCTTCGAATCCTCGGACGGTTCCACGGAACGCAGCCTCTGCTCGCTTCTCGACCGAACGCGCACGGCTCTGGGCGCGCGCGCCCTCCGGGACGCGCTCGCCCGACCGTCGACCGACGTTGTCGAGATCGAGTCACGGTGGGACGCCGTCCAGGAGCTCGTCACCAGGCCCGGGCCGCGGGAGGAGATCCAGAGCGCCCTCGACGGCGTCGGAGACCTCGAGCGCCGGTTCGCCCGGATCTCGACGGAAACCGCGGGTCCGCGCGAAGTCGCAGCGTGGTCCGCTGGCCTCGAGGCGATTCCCCGCGTCCGGCTCGCGGGCGCCGCACTGACCTCCTCCCGCCTGCGCGGCCTTCTAGACGGGATGCCCGACGTCTCGGATCTTGCGGCCCGCGTGCGGGAGACGGTGGCCCCGGAGCCCCCGATCCTCGCATCCGCGGGCGGCTCGATCCGCGACGGCGCCGACGAGGAGCTCGACTCGCTGCGCTCGCTGCGGCGCGACGCCCAGGGCGCGCTGCTCGCGATCGAAGCCGAGGAGCGCCGCCGGTCCGGGATCTCGAACCTTCGCATCCGCTACAACCGCGTGTTCGGGTATTCGCTCGAGGTCGGGCACGCCCACCGCGACCGCGTCCCCGAAGACTGGATCAGGCGCCAGTCGCTCGCGAACGCCGAGCGCTTCGTCACACCGGCGCTGAAATCGCTCGAAGAGAAGATCCTCGGAGCCGAGGAGCGGATCGGTGAGATCGAGGACCGCATCTACGGCGATCTCCTCCGCGAGCTCGCAGCCGCCGGGCCGCGTGTTTCGGCGGTCGCGTCGGCGGCCGCTGCAATCGACGTCACGGCGAGCTTCGCAGAAACCGCCGCCTCCGGACGGTGGGTCCGGCCGAAGCTTTCGGCGAGGCCGCGACTCTGTCTCACCGACGCGCGCCATCCGATCGTCGAAG
>JBDTRB010000007.1:0-59337 GCA_039931865.1 Acidobacteriota bacterium
GGCCGGCCGCTCCAGGCAAGGCGCTGAAGACAACTCGCAGCCGCCTAACGTCCCACAGCTCAGCCGCGGCGGCGGCGAAGCCGACGACGTCGGCTGCAGCGCGATGTTAGGCCGACTCGCCACGAACCGCCCTTTCGAGCGAGGCAACAAATAGGTCCACGAGTCGGCCACGTGCGCGCCAGCGAGTCCCGTCGCTCCAATTTGCCTGAAGACCGTTCCGGCCCAACTCGAGTCGCGCGTGCGCAGCTTGCGGTAGTGGACGATTCTCGCAATCGTCGAGGCACAGCGAAAAGCCAGCTTCGTACGTGACCGTCAAATCAGCAGAACTCGCATCTGGTACGTACGTCCAAGCCGGAAACGCCTTTAACAGTCGTTTCACAAGAAGACGCTGGATGAGGCGGCACTCGCCCGCGCCATCCCGGACGACAACCGTGAAGTTCGCGGGACTCCGAAGCGTTACGGCAGCTCCGGATGCAAACCTAACTTTTCCGCTGGTTTCCACGAAGGAGTGGCTCTCTGCGGAACAGCCCGACTCCTTCCCGATAGCCCCCACCGCGACGCAGAGCATCGCCAGGAAGGCCAAGGAGTAGCGGGCGCCCGAGCGCAGATGATGCTTCGGGTGGCCTAACGTCCCACAGCTCAGCCGCGGCGACGGCGAAGCCGGCGACGTCGGCTGCAGCGCGATGTTAGGCGACACGGCCGTTGTCTCGCATCCACAACCTGGCCGCTACCGACCAAACGACTAGTAGAACACCGCCCCAAATAAGACCATTAGCGACAAAAAACAATGTCTGGTTCAACCATACGGGAAACTGGAAGGCTCTATTGAGCAATTCCACCAAGAGCCCACCGGCCCGTATCGGCCACACGACGTGGTTCTCCCCAAACCAGGCGTACGCGAAAAACCCGACGGAGAGAATCATTCCGGCAGCGACGCTCCACCCTGCTTTACGCATGGTGTCGCTTCGTGTCGCCTAACATGTATTAGACCGCCCAATTCCAGACGCCAACGCTGCAGAATGCGCATCCCTAAACACCTTCACCTCACACCGCTCGCGCGGCCGATCTCTCGTCGCACCGTTAGTTTAAGACCCCGGGAGACGAACTCGGGTTCCGACGTTAGGCGACGAAATCTGCGGCCTAACGTTCCGGAGAGCCGCAGGATGCTGCGAAATCGCCGATCGGAGGCTGGAAAGAGCCTCGCGTCTATCATTTCGGGCATCGTACTGCCTGGCGGTTTCCGATCCGGGCACCCGGCACCTTTCGTTCCTTAGGGGGCTTGAAACCCGACGGCAGAATCCGCGGGGACCTGGCTCGAAAGCGTCTCTCCGATCTTGAGGACCACCGTCTCCGCCATCAGGTCGTGCAGCGCCTGTTTGCGGCGGGTGAATGCGGCCATGACGAAACCGATGAAGAGGATCAGGCTCGAGAGGATCTTGGCGAAATTGCGCGAGCTCGCCCGGGCGAACGAGATGCGCCGGCCCGCCGTGTCCGTCACACGCAGCCGCAGGGCGCGCTTTCCGATCGTGGCCTGCGCCGCCGAGCTTTCCGACAGCGCGACGTAGAGCCACCAGACGACGAGCTCGACGAAGTTCTCGGCGCAGTTCAGGCCGATCGTGGCGCCGGAGCTTTCTTTCCAGATCGGGGAGACCGGGACGCCCGCGGCGAGGCGGATCATGGCGTCGGTCGCGAACCAGAGGAGGAGAAGGATCAGGCAGTCGATCACCGCGGCCGCCGCGCGGATCCAGAAGCCGGCGTACGAGACCGCCGGGACGGCAATTGCTGGCATCGCCGTCACGGGAACCGCGGCGGCTGGCGGAGGCGCGGGAAGTTCCGGCGCCGGGATCGCCGGCGGTGTCGGCTCGACCGGGAACTCCGCGTCCGACATGCGCTCCTCCTCCATGAACCAGGAACCAGGAACGCTAGCACGCCGACCGGCGAGTCTCCGTTCCTACCTCCGGTCCAGCAGGGCCTTCAGCTTCGCGTGGCCTTCGCGCGAGATCGGGATCCGGGAACCGTCGGAGAGAAGCGCGACGTGGCTGTTTTTCGCGTAGAGCTCGATCGAGCGCAGGCGGTCCAGGTTGACCACGTACGACCGGTGGACGCGAAGGAATCGGGCGGGGTCGAGCGTCTCGGCCAGAGACGCCAGCGTCTGAAGCTTCAGAAACTTCTTTCCCTGGCTGCGCACCGCGACGTAGTCGTCCTGAGCCTCCAAACAGTCGACGCGATCAACCGGGATGACGTGCACCTTCGGGCCGTCCCGCACCACGATGCGCTCGGCGAAACTTCCGGCAGGCCTCGCAGACTTCGAGACGGCGGCCGGATCGACCGCCGGGGCGCCGCCGACCCTTCGGCTGCTCGCGCGGGCGAGCGCCTCGCGCAAGCGCTCCGCCCGGTAGGGCTTGAGGACGTAGTCCGCGGCGTGGATCTCGAAGGCCTTCAGTGCCCACTGGTCGTAAGCGGTCACGAAGACCACGGCGACTTCCGGCGCCAGAAGCTCCGCCACTTCGAATCCGTTTAACTTCGGCATCTCGATGTCGAGGAAGGCGACCTCGGGTCGGCACTCGGACGCGGTGCGCACCGCTTCGAAGCCGTTCTCCGCCTCGCCGACGATCTCGACACCGGGCTCGGCGGCGAGGATCTCCCGGAGCAGGAGCCGGGCGGGCTCCTCATCGTCGACGATGAGGACGCGGACGGGGTCGCTCACGCGTCGGCGCGGATCGGGATGGAAAGGATGGCGAGGTGGCGGCCGTCCACGCGCCGCGCGGCGAAGAGCGCCTCCGCGCCGTAGAGGGCCGTGAGCCGGTCGCGCACGATCTTCAAACCGAGACCGCTGCGCCGCTTCGGCGGGGCGTCCGGGTCATACGGGTTCTCGATCACGATGCGCAGCCTCCTTCCGGACCGCTCGGCCTGCATCCGCACGATGCCTCCCGCCTCGAGTGTCGCGATGCCGTGCACGACCGCATTCTCGACCAACGGCTGGAGGAGGAGCGGCGGGACGGAGCAGAGGGCGCCTTCCGGCGTGACATCCGTCTCGACCGCCAGCCTTCGTCCGAAGCGGGCTCGCTCGACGTCGAGGTACCGGGTGGCGAGCGCGATCTCTTCGGAAAGCGGGATCGCGGGACGCTCGCCCACCGAGAGGCTCTGCCGCAAAAACTCGGCGAGGCCGATGCACATCTCACGGGCCTTCGGCGGGTCGGAGGCGACGAGCGCGGAGATCGAGTTGAGGCTGTTGAACAGGAAGTGCGGATGGATCTGGGCCTTCAAGGCCTCGAGCTCCGCCTTGCGAGCCAGGATCTCCAGGGCCGATTCGCGCCGCTCCGCCTCGCGTGCCGCCTCGAACGCAACGAGGACATAGTGGAGCGCCACAAACAGGAGATAGAGCAGCACGCCCGCGCCGAAGAGCACCGGCACTTCCTGCGCGTAGCGCGCCGGCAGCGCGGCGAACGTGGGAGTGAGGGCGAGGAGCCGCACCATCCCGGCGCCCACGAACACCCAGACGGCGCTCGTGCAGACGCCCGTGACGCAGTGCGTGATGACGACGAGCGCGAGCCGGCCGCGTTCGAGCGGAAGGCTCCGGGCCGGGTACCAGGCGGACAGGCCGAGGAACGCGTACAGGAGCGTCATCGGAACGGCGACCGCCGCCGCTTCCAGAAGCGAGAGCGCGCCCGGCCGCGCGAGCACCGCCACTAAGACCGCGGCCAGCGGAGTGCAGGCGGCGAGATACGGGCCGAGGCGCCCTTTCCGGGCGAGGAGCGGGTGCACTGATTAATTCTTCACTTCGACGCCGCCCATGATCGACATTCCCTTCACGACGAGAGTCTTTCCCGGGACGCCGCCGGACGCGACCGACGAGCCCGCACTCCGCGTCGAGTTGGAGAACACCCCGAGAACCGGAATCCCCCGCACCACGACGTTCCAGTCTTCCGGCACGCGGAGGTCGACGCCTCCCCAGAGGGTGAAGACTTCCATCTCGGCGACGTCACCGGCGATGACCGCGCCGCGCAGGTCGATCTGGAATCCACCCATGATCGCGGTGACTTCCCCGCCGCGAAAATCCTGACTGCGGACGACGCGGTCGCCTCCGCCCATCAAGGCGAACTCATTCAGAGTCGAGCCGGCGATCGCCTCGCCGCGCATCGAGCCCAGCCGCTCGCGGGCGCCGGCCAGGACGCCTTCGCCGGCGAGCTCCGCTCCGGTGCTCACTCCGACGCTCACTCCCGGGCGCCGTCCGCGGAGGGACTGCCACACGAGCATGCCGCCGAACAGAAGGAGCAGGACCGGCCAGAGCTCGCGCATGCGGAACGGCAGGAGGTGCAGGCTTCGCGCGAGAAGCAGGACCCCGACGACTGTCAACACGACGCCCCCGATGCGCTGCTCCGGCGCGCGCGACTGCGAGATCTTCAACAGCCCGAACCCCACGATGAAGAGCGGCCAGTAGCGGAAGACGTCGCCCGCCTGGACCAGTCCGAAGTTGTCGAGCGTGAAGAGGATCCCGAGCAGGATCAGGATCCCGCCCGCGATGATCCGCCCGGTCACGCGCGGCGAGCCCGCGCCGTTCATGGACGGGGCTCCGGTCCCGCGGGAGATCCGCCGTCGATCCCGCCGGCGCCGCCCGGGGCGTTCCAGCGCCGCAGGAAGAACGATTCGGTGATCAGCGCGATCCCGGCGATGACCAGAAGCACGGGCCAGAAGTCATGAATTCGGAACCAGAACACGCCCAGACGGTCGAGCTGGAAGAGCACGCCCAGGACCAGGAGCACGGCGCCCGAGGCGAAGTGGTGCGTGCGCCGCGGACCGAGCAGGCGTGTGAGGCCGAGCCAGACCAGAAGAAGCGGCCAGTAGTCGCCGAGCCGCCCGGCGTGCATCACCCCCAGGTTCTGCAGAAAGAACAGGACGCCCACAAAGACCAGAAGGCCCCCCGCCACGATCCGGGAGGTTCTTTTCCTTTCGTCGTCGTAACGCATCATTTCCGTCTCCTTTGCCGTCAACTTACGGCGATCCCGCGGCATCGTCCCGCGGGTTCCGGCGAACGGTGGCAATCGACCGGTGAACGGTTTTCGGCACCGGAATCCTGCGTCCGTGCCAACCGAATAGAATCAGAAGAATTCACCGATGAATTGTCCCCACTGCTCCGCCCCGAATCCCGAAGGCGCGGCGTCCTGCGCCCAGTGCGGACTCAGTTCCGATTCGGACCAGACGATCTCCGGGGAACAGGCCGTTGCCGCGTCGATGAGCGGGATGAACCAGACGATGGACTCCCCTCGGAGCTTCGTCGAATGGGCGAAGGCGAGCGCGTCCTACGGGCCGATGAGCCTGGCTCTTCCCGAGGGACTCGAGATCGGCAAGCGCTATCGGGTCGTGCGGCTGCTCGGCCGGGGCGGCATGGGCGCCGTCTACAAGGTGCACGACAGCGACCTCGACCGCGACGTCGCCCTGAAGCTCATCCGTGCGGACATCGCAGAGGACGCCGAGACGCTCGCGCGCTTCAAACGAGAGATCCAGCTCTCGAGCACCGTGACCCATCGCAACGTCCTGCGCGTGTACGACCTCGGGGAAAGCGACGGGATCAAGTTCCTCACCATGCAGCTGGTCTCCGGCGACGACCTCGGGAACCTCATCAAGGCCGGGCCGCTCGCGATCGACCGGGTCGTCCGTATCTTCCGGCAGGTCTGCGATGGCCTCCGCGCGGCGCACGAGCAGGGAGTCATCCACCGCGACTTGAAGCCGCAGAACGTGATGCTCGGCGCCGGAGACGCGGTGTACCTGACGGACTTCGGGCTCGCGAAATCGCTGGAGCAATCCGGAATGACTCAGACCGGAGCCGTCCTCGGGACACCCTTTTACATGTCGCCCGAGCAGGTCCAGGGCCAGGAGACGGACCGGCGCTCCGACATCTACTCGCTCGGCGTGATCCTCTATCAGATGCTCACGGGCACCCTTCCGTTTACGGGACGTACTCCCTACGAAGTGATGGCGCAGCGGGTCCAGAAGGCCGCAAGACCCGCGGCGGAGCTCAACCCTCAGATCCCGCCGTATCTCTCGAAGATTCTGGCGCGCTGCATGGAGCGCGACAAGACCCTTCGCTACCAGACGGTCGACGAAGTGCTGTCGGATCTCGACGCGGAGACCTTCCGCCCGACGCTGCGCTACAAGACTCTTCACCGGCGCTGGGTGCCGGCGGCGACGGCGGGACTCGCCGCCGCGGCGCTTCTCTCGGCGCTCGGCTGGTGGGCCTGGAATCGCCGTCCTGCGACTTCAGCCCGGAGTCCCTCCGCCGGGACGGAGTCGGTCCTCATCACCGATTTCGAGAACCGGACGGGGGAGCCGATCTTCGACGGCACGCTCGAGTCCTCATTCGGAATCGCACTCGAGGGAGCGTCCTTCGTCACGACTTACAACCGGGGACAGGCGCGCCGCGTCGCGGCGCAGTTGAGGCCCGGAAGCACGAAGCTCGACGAGGCCCTCGGACGGCTCGTCGCGGTCCGCGAGGGCGTGCACGTGGTGACCGCGGGCGCGATCGAGAAGCGGGGGGAGGGGTATCGCATCTCCGTCCGGGCGATCGACGTCGCGACCGGCAAGCCGATCGCGAAGGGCGAGGCGGATGCTTCGAGCAAGGAGACGGTGCTCGCCTCGGTGGCTCGTCTGGCGGCGGACGTGCGCGGCGGGCTCGGCGACACGACGCCAAAATCGCTGCAGATCGCGGCCGCGGAGACGTTCACCGCGGGATCGCTCGAGGCGTCGCACGAGTACGCGCAGGCCCAGGATGCGCAGTACGCGGGCAAATATGACGACGCCGTCCGCTTCTACCAGAAGGCGCTCGATCTCGACCCGGAGCTCGGCCGCGCCGACGCGGGGCTCGCGGTCGTCTACTCCAACCAGGGGCTGAAGGAGCCCGCGGAGAAGTTCTACAAGCAGGCGCTCGCTCGGATCGACCGGATGAGCGACCGCGAGAAGTACCGCACCCGCGGCGGTTACTACCTGATCGTCCGGCGCGATCCTGACAAGGCCATCGAGGAGTACGGCGAGCTCGTGAAGCGCTACCCCGCCGACACCGCGGGGATTTCCAATCTCGCCCTCGCCTGGTTCTACAAGCGCGACATGGGCAAGGCGCTGGCCGAAGGGCGCCGCGCGATCGCGATTTATCCCAAGAACGTCCCCCAGAGAAACAACGTCGGTCTCTACGCGATGTACGCGGGGGATTTCGATTCGGCGGTCAGGGAGCAACGCGCCGTGCTCGAATTGAACCCCAAGTTCGTTCTCGCCTCCGTCGGACTCGCCCTGTCGCAGCTCGGCCAGGGACACCCGGACCAGGCGGCGGAGACGTGGAAGAAGGCGGCGGCGATCAACGCGCGCGGGGCGTCGGCCGCGGCTCTCGGGCTCGCAGATCTTGCCCTGTACGAGGGGAGGACCGCCGACGCGATCGGGATCCTCGAGGCCGGAGCGAAAGCGGACATCGAGGGTAAGGACACGGAGTCCGCCGCAGTGAAGCTCGCGGCGCTCGCCGGGGCGCGCCTTTCGGCCGGAGACAAATCGGCGGCGCTCGAAGCGGCGGACCGAGCCGCGGGACTCAACCGCTCGGAGGTGGTCCTCTTCCCGGTCGCGCGCGTGTATCTCGCAGCGGGGAAGGAACCGAAGGCGATCGCGATCGCGGACGAGCTCGGGAAGCGTCTCGAGCAGGACCCGCAGGCGTACGGACAACTCATCCGCGGAGAAGCGGAGCTCGCGCGTGGAAACGCGCGTGAAGCCGTGAAGGCGTTCGTCGCGGCAAAGGCTCTCGCCGACACCTGGATGGGCCGGTTCGACCTCGGCCGCGCCTATCTCGCGCTCGAAGCGTTCCCGGAAGCCGACGCGGAGCTCGAAGTCGCGGCGAAGCGGCGCGGCGAAGCGACGGCGCTCTTCCTGGACGAGTCGCCGACGTACCGCCTCTTCCCTCCCGCGCTCTACGCGCTCGGCCGCGCGCAGGAGGGGATCCGGAGTCCAGCGTCCGCCGAGACCTACAAGGCGTTTCTCGCCATGCGGGTCAAGGGGGAGCAGGATCCGCTCGTCGCCGATGCGCGGCGACGAGCGGGCGCGAAATAGACCCTTTCGTTTCTAGGGGACGATCACCACGGCCATGTATTGGTTCGATCCCCGCGGCCCGCTCCACCAGGCCGGGGTGTCACCGCAGTTGAACTGCTGGGCATAGTCGAAAGCGACGTAGTAACGGCCGGCTGCGGACGGCACCGTCAGGGACGTCGCGCCGTGGCCGGGGACTCCGACGCCCGGCTGACCGCTGTACGTGCAGACCTGGTAGTTCGCGTCCTTTGCGAGGCCGACCTCGATCTGGTCGATGCAGCCCAGACAATTCGAGGGGCTGAAGATGAAGAAGTCGTGGTCGAGGGTGAAGCTCCCGCCCCCCGGGAGAACGAGCCGGTTGCTCCCGCCGTTCAACTGGACATTGGAGATGGAGAGAAAGTCGAACGACGGGTTGGCGCTGACGTACGCCGGATAGAAGATCTCCGCCGTGCTCAAGACCGTCCCGCCGCTTCCGCTTCCACCCACGAGGAGAACGCTGCCATCCGTCAGCAGCGTAGCCGTGTGGAGCAGCCGCGCGCCGACGAGATCTCCGGACGCTGAGATCGAGACCGCGCCGTAGGGATCGTAGATTTCGGCCGTCGCGAGCGGTGTCGGAACAGCTCCGGCGAGCGTCTGTCCCCCAGCTTCGAGGACCCGATCGTCCATGAGGCGCGTCGCCGTATGGAACTCGCGCGTCGTCAAGAGAACGGGCTGCGTCGACAGAGAAACCGCGAAACTGTTGGTGATCGGGTCGAAGTACTCCGTCGAGCTCAGGAACGTCACGTCGTCCTCGCCGCCCGCCAGGAAGACCTGACCGTTGGTCTGAAGAACCGCCGTGTGTTTCGCGCGGCGGGAGATCATGGGGATCGGCGCGGCGGAGAACATCGCCGAGACGGGGTCGAACAGCTCGCCGTCCGCCACGGGCCCTCCGACGAGGTTGCGGAAACCGCCCGCGAGGAGGACCTTTCCGTCGCCGAGGAGTGTCGTCGTGAAGTCGCTCAGGCGATCGTGCGTCATGCTGCCGCTCGCCGGCGCGAAGGTGCCGCCGAGGAGGGTCGGGTCGTAGATCTCCGCCGTCGCCAGACCTCCGATTTCCAAATCGTTGGTGAACCCCCCGGCCACGAGAACCCGCCCATTGACGTCGTTCAGGAGGACGGCGCCCTGCATCTGGCGTGAGCTGCCGGCGAGGCTCCCGGTCGGGCCGAACGTGCCCGTGCCCGGATCGTAGAGCTCGGCGCTGTTGAGAGTTCCGCTCTCGAAGCCCGATCCGCCGCCCACGACGAGGACCTTGCCGGTCGGGAGCAGCGTCGCCGAGTGGAAAGCTCGGGGGACACTCATGCTCCCGGTCGCGGTGAACGCGCCGGTGGCCGGATCGAACAGCTCCGCGCTCGAAAGGGCCGCCGTGCCGTCGTGGCCGCCGGCGATGAGAACCTTTCCGTTCGGCAGCCGCGTCGAGGTGTGCCACTTTCTCGCCGCCGTCATCGGCGCCCCGGTGCTGCAGGAGCCCTCGACGTTGAACTTGATAGAAGTACCCGTAACGCCCGGGAAGCCGACCGCGCTGGCGACCAGGGTGTACCCCTGCTGGCCGCGATCGATCGAGACGAGGAAGGACGCGTTTCCAAGGGCGTCGGTCACCGCGGTGGTCGTCCCGCTCAAGGTAGCCGCGGCGCAGGGCTTCGCGCCGAAGCCGATCGACAGGCTCGCGCCGGGAACCGACGCTCCGAGCCCGTCCACGAGACGCGTCGTGACAGTGAACGATTGTCCGGTGGTCGTGTAGCCCAGGCGCCCGATTTGGAGGACCGAAGCAACGGCGCCGTTGTTCACCGCGATGCTGAAGCTCTGGATCGCGCCCTGCGCCGGGTTGGACGAGTCCGCCGCCCTCGCGGTGAAATTACTCGTCCCGGCGATGAGCGGAGCTCCCGTGATCGCTCCTCCGGCGGAAAGCGTGAGGCCTGCCGGCAGACTTCCCGAGGCGAGGCTCCAGTCGATCGGCACCAGCCCGCCGGACGCCGGGAGGCTGGCGCCGTACGGGACGCCGACGGTTCCCGCCGGGAGCGCCGCGGCCGGCACCGACAGAGCAGACGTCACCCGCACGGTGTAATCACGCGTGATCGTCCCCGAGAGGGCGGTCAGCTGCACGGTCGAAGGGAAGCTTCCGGAGGACAGCGGCGAGCCCATGATCTGGCCCGTCGCGGCATTGATCGAAAGTCCGGGAGGAAGCCCCGAGGCGGACCACACAGGCGAGCCGGAGATTCCCGTGGCCACCGGGCTCGCCGAGTAAAAGACGCCGGCGAGACCGTCCGGCAGCGAAGCGGTCAGGATCTGGAGGCTTCCCGGAACGATCGTGATGCCGCCCGGAGCCTGAGCGGTCGGCTGGTTCGTCGGGTCGTTCGTGTTGGCGCCCTGAGGCACGACCACCGGCAAGATGCCGCTGACGATCGTCGCGAGAGTCTTGGAATCCGTGTAGGCGCGAAGGGTAACGGTCGCCGACTCTTTCGGCCGCAGGGGAATGGTCGAGTTTCCGAGCGCCGGGTCGAGGGAAGAGTCATTCGAGACCGCACCCGGCGCGGTGAACACGGGGTTCAGCACGTTTGAGACCAGCAGCTCGTGCGCCTGCTCAAAGAGCTGGCAGTCCTGTCCGGCGAGTGTCTTGTAGGTCTTCGTGATGATCAGCTGCGTCACGACTCCCGGAGGCGGCGCCGTCCCGACGAGCTTCACCTGGTAGGAGGCGGTCGTATTGCCGGTGTTGGTCACGGTATAGACCGCATCCGACGGGTTGACGTTCGTCACATTTGGATTCGTGACGTTCGGATTGGTCACGTTCGGATTGGTCACGTTCGGATTGGTGACGTTCGGGTTCGTCACGTTCGGGTTCGTCACGTTGGGATTGGTCACGTTCGGGTTGGCGATGTCGGGGTTCGTGACGTTCGGGTTCGTCACGTTCGGATTCGTCACGTTTGGATTCGTCACGTTCGGGTTGATGAGGTTCGAGTTCGTCACGTTGGGGTTGGTGACGTTCGGATTGGTCACGTTGGGGTTGGTCACGTTCGGGTTTGTGACGTTCGGGTTCGTCACGTTCGGCATGTAGACCTCGACCGTACCGATAGCCCCGGCGTCCGGAACGTCATCGGGCGGAACGATCGATGGGGCGGACGGATCCCCGTTCAGCACGACGAAGCCGTCCAGACCGTTCACGAGGAGAGAACCTCCGACGCCCGCGGTCTCGGCGATGTTGACGGCGATCGCGGCCGTCGGACTGGAAGACGTCACGAAGACGGAACGCGATGCCGACGAATGCGCCGCGACGGCGAGGTCGAGCGTCGTCACAGCGGGATTCGGGGGCGCCAGAGGCACGTTGCGTCCCGGCGTGAAGGAGGCCCAGCCGCCCGGCGGCTGACCGGGGATCACCAGCCGGAACGTCTTGTTCGTCCCGGTCATGTTCTGAGCGACGACGACGAAGGCGCGCTGCAGCGTGCTCGAGAGCGGCTTGGAGTTCTGCGGCGAAGAAAAGATGAAGTCCTGCGAGACGAGGGCGCCGTAGATGTTCTGGTTCCGGCTGCCTGTGAACGGAGTCGCGCACACCGGCACGCTCCGACTCGAGTCGAAGAGACTCGTGTTGCCGCCGTTTCCCGCGTTCAACGCCGAGCGCGGGGGCGTGTACTGGGACCAGTCCACCGTATGCGTCAACGGATCGACCGGCGGGATGACGTCCTGGTTGCTCGTCCAGACGGCGAACTGGGCGCCCGCCTTCGAAGGGGTCGTATTGAAGCCCCATGTGCCCGTGCTGCCGTTCTGGACGAAGGCCACTCCCGCGACGTCGATGTAGTCGCCGAAAAAGGGGATCGAGCCGTGCTGGAACATCGGAAGGTTGGGCGGATTCACCTGGAGTTGCTGCAGAAAGGTGAGCTCCGAGGTCTCGTCGCCGCGCGTTCCGAAGCTGTACTGCGAAAGCCGGGTCGACGTAAAAGAGGGCGCCGGCCCGGGCGCGCCCTGCGCGAACCGGAGGTCCGCCGTGTGCCGTCGCAGAGTGAGCCCCGCGTCGGTGACGAACGGGAGGAAGACGAGCGACGGGGGCTCACCGGCGCATGGCGCGGCCGGAACGACGCCGCAGGGCACCCGTGTCTCGAGCTCGAATCTCCCGAACGAATCGGGGTTCGGAAATGACGGGACGGGAGTGAAGACCCCGATCGTGTGGTCGAGGCGCATGTCGTAGAAGATCACCGACAGGCGTCCGCCGTTGAACGTGATCTGCGGCATGAACTGATGACCTCGCGGAAACAGGTGCCCCGTGTCGTCGACGACCGCGTTGTTGTCGACGTACCCGGGGACGGACCACGAACCGCCATCCGTCGAGGTCGAGAGCATGACGCGCGAGTCTCCGAAGAGGAGCGGCTGACGCTGCGACCACGCCAGGTAAACGCGTCCCGAGCCGTCGATCGCGAGCGAGGGATACGCGTTCGTCCGGAAGGACCCGCCGCTCGATCCCTGGTCGAAGAAGGAGGCAGCGCTCGGATCGGCCGAATTGAAGGACGGCAGCGACAGCACCGGGACGACGGGTCCGACGGTAGTCCCTCCATTCGTGATCTTCACCACGTTGATCGCGTTTTGTTGTGCTCCGGAGACGAACTGCCGCCAGGCGACATACACGTTCCCGGTCACCGGATCGACGGCCATGGAAGCGCCCTGGCTCACCTGCTGCGAGGGAGTCGACAGGGCCACAGGCACCGACCAGCTCGCGCCGCAGTTGGTGGAGCGAGTCAGATACACCGTTCCCTGAAGCCCGGCTCCGGACCCGGAGAAGGCGGAGTACGCCAGGTACACGTTCCCCGCGGGGACCGTCTGAGAAACGAAACCGGCGCCCTGCGGCACGGAGAGCGTGCACGTGGACCCGGCGCGGGGGGCATCGACGGCCATGGCCGGCTTGTCGATGAAGGCCGACGCGGTCGTCTGCGCGGCTGCGGTCGATCCGATGTACCGGATCGGGTCCCGCGACTGCGTCACGTCGCCGTTCTCCTTGTTGTTCAGGTCCATGTAGCGAGAGACGAAGAGCGCGCCCTGTGTCGGGTTGCCCGACGCCGGGCGCACGAACCCGATCCCCGCGTAGTAGAAAAGGCCGCTCGTCCCCGCCCGGACGATCGGGTCGGCCGCCGCCCCGAAATTCCCGACGGAAGCCTTGAACGCGAGGCCTTCCGGAGACTGGTCCTGCGGGTACCCGGGCACGAGCGTGCTCTGCCAGGTGCGGCCGCCGTCGAATGACTTGAAGAGACCGAGCCACGCGTCGCCGGAGTACTCCTCGTCGTCGGGGTTGACCGCCGGGTTCGGGAGATCGACGGTCCGGTAGTCGTTGGCTCCCCCGAGCAGGTGATCGGAGTTCCGGGTCGAAAACGCGATCGACGGCTCGTTCTGCCGCTGAAGGAAGGGATCTCCGCCGGGCCATCCGGTACCGGAGACCATGTTCACGTTCGCCCCCGGCTGCGGATTGATCCGAACGACCGTGGAGCACGGAGTGGTCGTCGAGAGGCTGACCCAGAACCCGAATCCGAGCGTGGATCCGTCGGCCCAGAAAATGGCGGCGGGATTCAGACCCGGCACGGTCGGCGACGCGAACTGCGTATCGGCGTTGGGCGCGGCGATGCCCGTTCCCTGCTGGAGGATGAAGGCGTCCCAGGTGATCGGATCGGTCCCCTGCGGCGGGATTCCATAGACTTTCCAGGTGAACGACACCGCGAACGCATTCGGGTTGTGCACTTTCCAGACACGGCTGACCGGCGGATCGTCCGAGCAGAGAGCCGTCAGAACAAGCGGCGCGACGGGAGTGGGCGTCGGACTCGGGGTCCGGGTGGCCGTCGGCGTGCGCGTGGCCGTTCGCGTCGCGGTGGGCGTCGAGGTTCGCGTCGGCGTCGAGGTCATCGTGGGGGATGCCGACGGAGTCCGTGTGGGCGTGGGGGTTTTCGTGTTTGCCGGGGTGTTCGTTAAGGAGGGACTCCGGGTGGGAGTCGGCGTCCGACTTGGCTTCGCGGCCGACGCGGGCATCGAAAGCCCCAGAAGCCCTACGAGAATGCCCGAGCACACCTGTCCGAGACGCGTACGAGAGTTCGCTGTGGCCAAATTGCCTCCTGAGACCGAAGAACCGCTTCGGAGTAAAGAATCTTGTGCGGGGACAATACACCTTCGGAAGTGGAGGCGAGCTTTTTTCGCTATATTGCCCGCTGCAAAGGGAGACGCATGGCTACCGACGTCATCATGCCGCAGATGGGCGAATCGATCGCCGAGGGAACGATCACCAAGTGGTTGAAGAAGGTGGGAGATCCGGTCAAACGGGACGAGCCCATCTTCGAGATCTCGACCGACAAGGTGGATGCCGAGATCCCCTCGCCGGTAGCGGGCACACTTCTCGAGATCAAGGTTCAGGAAGGCGCGACCGTGGCGATCAACACCGTCGTCGCGACGATCGGCGAGGCGGGAGAGAAGAGCGCCGAGGCTCCCGCGCCTCCCGCTGCCGCTCCGGCTCCCGCGCCTCCCCCGGCCGCAGCCGCTCCGGCGCCTCCGCCTCCGCCTCAGGCAGCCCCGAAAGAAGCGCCCGCCGCCGCGCAACCCGCCGCGGCGCCCGCGCCTCCGCCCGTACCCCCGCGTCCCGCTGCCGTTCCCGAGCCCGCCCCCTCCCCCAGCCCGGCTCCTTCGGGCGCTCCGCAGGGTTCCGAGAACCGCCCCGCCGGCGGGGAAGTCGAATCGATTGAGGACCGCATCCGCCAACGCTCTTCGCCTCTCGTTCGGAAGATCGCGCAGGAGCACGGCGTCAGCATCGGCGAGATCGAAGGGACCGGCATCCACAGCCGCGTGACGAAGAACGACATCCTGTCCTACATCGAGAATCGGCCCGCCGCCGCCGCCGCCGCGCAGGCCCCGGCGCAGGCTCCCGCGGCTCCCGCTCCTCGTCCTGTTGCGGCCGCGTCCGCTCAGCCCGCCGGGTCGCCCGCGCCTGCGCCGGCTTCGGCACCGGGCCGCGCCGAGCCCGCTCCGCCGCGGGCCCTCGCTCCCCTCTCCGTCACCGACCGCGACGAAGTGGTCCCGATGACGAAGATCCGCCGCATCACGTCGGAAAACATGACTCTCTCGAAGCGCACGTCCGCGCACGTGACGACGGTCTTCCAGGTCGACTACAGCGCGATCGCCCGCCTGCGCGAGAAGAACAAGGACGCGTTCCTCGAGAAGAACGGCGTGAAGCTGACCTATCTCCCCTTCATCTTCCGCGCGTGCGTGCAGTCGCTGAAGGAGTTTCCGCAGGTCAATGCGTCGATCGACGGCGAGAGCATCGTGTACCACAAGGACATCCACCTCGGGATGGCGGTGGCCCTCGACTGGGGGCTGATCGTCCCGGTGATCCGCAACGCCGACGAGAAGTCGATCCTGGGTCTCGCGCGCGCCACGAACGACCTCGCCGAACGGGCGCGAGCGAAGCGCCTGAAACCGGAGGAGATCCAGGGCGGCACGTTCACGGTCACGAACCCCGGCGTGTTCGGCTCCCTCTTCGGAACGCCGATCATTCCGCAGCCGCAGGTCGCGATCCTCGGCGTGGGCACGATCGAGAAGCGGCCGGTCGTCATCACGGACGAGAACGGGAACGACGCACTCGGCATCCGCACCGTCGGATACCTCGCGCTCTCTTTCGACCACCGGCTGATCGACGGCGCCGACGCCGACCGCTTCCTCGCCAGCGTCAAGAAGACGCTCGAGAAAGGCGAGTTCGACCTCGGCTGACGCGGCCGCATCGACGCGGTCTCTTCGGGAGCGCCCGGAGCCGCGTCGGGCCGGGGACCCGCTCCCGCCTGTCCCCGCGATCGGCGGGAAGGTGTGCGCGGCGATCTTCCTGCTCGCGCTCGCGGCGCGGCTCGCCGCGGTGACGTGGGTGGGGTGGACGTCGGTGACATTCGGCGACGCTCCGGCCTATCTCTTCGCCGCGCGCGAGCTCGTCCGGACGGGCCAGTATCCCGTTTCGACCGAGCCGTTTCAGTTTCGCTCGCCGGGATACCCGTTCTTCCTCGCCGCCGCGACATTCGGTCACCCGGACTCCGTCCCTCTGGTGAAGGCGACTAACGCGTTGATGGGCGCGGCGGCGATGCTCGTCCTGTTGGCGCTTTCCGCTCGGATCTTCCGCAGACGCAGGGTCGCAATTGTTACCGGAGTGGCTGCCGCGCTTTATCCGACGCTCATCTCCCTTTCGACGGACGTTGCAAGCGAGCCTCTTTTTCTGCTCCTGCTTCTCAGCGGGGGGTTCCTTCTGCTCGTGGCGGGGGATCGGCCTTCTTCGAACCTCGCTCTTCTCTCAGGGGCGGTGATCGCGGCTGCAGCACTGACACGGCCCTCCGCGCTCATCCTTGTTCCTTTGCTGGCCACCCCGGTCTTAGACCGTCGTCATCCGCTGCGTGTCCGATGGCACATAGCCGGCTCCGCGCTCCTCGGCTGTTTTCTGACGCTCGCACCATGGACGCTGCGAAACGCTCTCGTTTTTCACGAGTTCGTCCCCGTCAACGACGCGGCGGGGCTTGCCTTCTATGAGGGAAACTCCGATTGGATGGTGCGCTTCTACGAGCTGAACTCTCGGGAGGAGTACGCGGCGTGGAGTCGCGCCATGTTTGCCGACTTGGAGCGGCACACATCGGCGCTCGCTGCCTTGGGGCAAACTTCGCCGGGGGAGCGCTCGCGATACTTCTTTTCGAAGGCCATCGAAGAGCGCTCCGGAAACCCGGTCGGTTGGTTCCATCTGCTTATGCGAAAGAGCTGGGATTTCCTTCGGCCTTACCCCAGCCCCCTTTTCTGGCCGACAACGGTTGTCCTAACGGTCGGTGCGGCCGGGACTGCGGCCACTCTCCTCGCGATCCTGGGATTCTCGGGATCCCGGCGGCGCGGAGTCCGGCTATTTTCCCTCGCTGTGCTTGTGCTGACGTTTGCTGCTCACGTTGCGCTGATTGCCCTTTGGCGATACCGGATCCCGTACTGGGACCCGATCCTCCTGCTGTACGCGGCGCCGGGCGGCGCTAGACTCCTTTCGCGATGACGGTTGCGGCAGAACGGCGGACGGTCCAGGCTCGATGGCTCGGGCGTATCACCTATGCGGAGGGTCTTCGCCTGCAGCAGGAGGCGGCGGCCGCGGTCGCGTCGGGAGGAGAGGAATCCCTTCTCCTTCTCGAGCACTCGCCCGTCTTCACCCTCGGCCGCAATGCGACCGCCGCGGACGTGCTTCTCTCCCCGGAGCGCCGGCAGGAGCTCGGGATCGAGCTGTTCGAGATCGACCGCGGCGGCAAGGTGACGTACCACGGCCCGGGGCAGCTCGTCGGTTATCCGATCATGAATCTCGATCCCGACCGGCGGGACGTGAAGGCTTACGTGACGGATCTCGAGGAGGCGCTGATCGCGACGCTTCGCGACTTCGGGATCGACAGCGCCCGCTCGCCGCGGCCCGACCGGGTCACCTCGGTGTGGGTCGGCAACGACAAGATCGCCGCGATCGGCGTCCACATCTCCCGCTGGATCACGACGCACGGCTTCGCGCTGAACGTGACCGCGGAGCCTCTCGCCGGATTTCTCGGGATCGTCCCCTGCGGCATCGTCGACGGCGGCATCACCTCGATCGAGACTCTGCTCGGCGCCGCACCTCCGCTGGAGCGGGTCGCGAAGGCGTTCCGCGCCCGCTTCGCCTCGATCTTTTCCCGCGAGATAATCGGCCCGTGAGCAGCCTCCCCGTTCTCCCGCCGCAGACGCCGCAGACGCCGCAGGCGCCGCAGGGCCGCCCGTCGAGACTCGAGCGCCCCGAGTGGCTGAAGGTGCGCCTGAACACGACCGGCGAGTACGACGAAGTGCGGGGCATGATGCGCCGCCTCTCGCTCGTGACCGTTTGCGAGGAGGCGCGCTGTCCGAACATCCACGAGTGCTGGGCCCGGGAGCGCACCGCCACGTTCATGCTCGCGGGCGACATCTGCACGCGCCACTGCGGTTTCTGCGCGGTGGGCAAGGGGAAGCCGGGCGACCTCGACCCTCAGGAGCCGGAGCGGGTCGCGGAGGCGGCGGCGGAGCTGAAGCTCTCGCACGCGGTCGTGACTTCCGTCAATCGCGACGACCTCGAGGACGGCGGCGCCGCGCATTTCGCCGCGACGATCCGCGCGATCCGCCGGCGCGTGCCGGGATGCACCGTGGAGGTGCTGATCCCCGACTTCCGCGGCAGCGAGGCGGCCCTGGACGCCGTGCTCGCGGAGGCGCCGGAGATCGTCAACCACAACACCGAGACGGTCCCGCGGCTCTACCGGCGGGTCCGACCCGAGGCGCGGTACGACCAGTCCCTCGAGCTGCTCGCGCGCGCGGACCGCTGGCGCCGAGCCACCGGCGCGTCGGTCCGGACGAAATCGGGTTTGATGGTCGGGCTCGGAGAGACGATCGACGAGCTCCTCGCGACGCTCGCGGACCTGCGCGCCGCGGGATGCGACATCGCGACGCTCGGCCAGTACCTGCAGCCGCATGCGCGGCGGCTGCCCGTCGAGAAGTACTACACCCCCGCGGAGTTCGACCGTCTCCGGACCGAAGGCGAGGCGATGGGATTCGCGCGCGTCGAAGCCGGACCGCTGGTGCGCTCCTCGTATCACGCGCGGCGCGCACTCGAGGCTGCGGCCGGCGCATGAGGGGACGGACCAAACACGCGCTCCTCGCCCTCCTGCTTCTCGGCGCCGCGTCCTTCGCGGCAGGCCAGGTGACCGGGGCGGCCCTGACGCGCGAGCAGAAGCCCGTCTATCCCGAGGGCCTGGTCAAGATCCAGAAGCAGGGCAACGTGCTGATCGTCGGCCGGGTGGATGCGCGGGGAAAAGTCCAGGACGCGCAGGCGGTCGCCGCCACGAACCTCGGCTTCGTCGACGCGTCGCTCGCCGCGGTCAAGGCCTGGCAGTTCAGACCCGCGACCCGAAACGGCAAGCCGATCGACTCGGCCGTGAACATCGGGATTCGCTTCCGCCTCGAAGGCAAGAAGCACAACGAGATCCCGCGGCCGACTCTCGGCGACCTCGCGGTATTCGCCGCCGACGCCACAGGGAAAAAGACCGGGCCCGACGGGATCCCGATCCGCCGCGGCACCGACCCCCGCATGCGCGTCGAAGCCGTGCTGGACCTCACCCCCGCGGACAAGCCCGCGAAGCTCGCCGTTCGCGCGGAGGCGATCTCTCCGAAGAACCGCCGCATCGCGATCTGGAACGGCACCGTCAACGTCCCTGCGCGCGCCGCTTCCGTGAACGTCGCGTTCCATGCGCCGATCGGCGCCGACTGGGAGGACGGGATCTGGCAGGTGCAGTTCACGGTGGGAGACGTCCAGGCCGGCGGAGGCCAGTTCTGGCTCGCCGCGGATCCCGAGCGCTTCGACTTCGCGGCTCTCATGTCGAAGGGCGCGGCCGCCGCGTCGGTCGTGCCTCCTCCGCCCCCGCCTGCGACGGCCGTTCCCGCCGGTCCGAGGCGGCCGACGCCCGCCCCTCCCCGGAAGAAATAGCGATGGAAGACGGCCGCGCCTCCGTTCCGATCCGGATCGGCACGGCGGGATGGTCGTACGAGGACTGGAAGGGGATCGTCTACCCGCTCCGCGCGCCGGCCGGCTTCGACCCGCTCGGCCTCATGGCGTCTCTCTTCGACACCAACGAGATCAACTCCTCGTTCTACCGGATCCCGACGGTGCGCTCGACGCGGGACTGGGCGCGCCGTGTCGCGCATAACCCGAGATTCGCGTTCACTGCGAAACTCTTCCGGGGATTCACGCACGAGCGCACCGCCGGCTCGCCCGAGGAAAAGGAATTTCTGAGCGCAATGGCGCCGCTCGCCGACGAGGGACGGCTCGCCTCCGTCCTCGTCCAGTTTCCCGTCTCGTTCCGGAACTCGCCCGAGAATCGCGGCTCTCTCGACACGCTGCTCGGGAGGTTCGACGCGCTGCCGCTGGCGGCCGAGTTCCGGCACGCGTCGTGGAACGCCGGGGACGCGCGCGAGATCCTCGGGAAGCACGACGCCCTGTTCGTCAACATCGATCAGCCCTGGATCGGCGACAACCTCCGCGCGACGGATCACGTCGCTCCGGGACGCGCGTACTACCGCTTCCACGGACGCAACGCCGCGAAGTGGTTCGGCCCGAACACGTCGAACGAGGAGCGCTACAACTACCTGTACACGGAAGAGCAGGTCGAGAAGATCGCGGGCCGACTCCGTTCCGCGGGCGACGAGGCCCGCGAGCCCCGGAGCGAGTCGAGCCGCGCATCCGGAACCGCTCCCGGGCCGGGGCGCGGGCCGGTCTCGGGGGTTACAGCGATCCTGAACAACCACTTTCGCGGCCAGGCCGTCGCGAACGCCATCCAGCTCCAGCACCTCATCACAGGCGAGCTCGTCCTGGCCCCGGGCTCGCTGCGCGACACATACTCGGCCCTGTCCGGCATCACCGAAGCCGCGCCGTCCGCAGCCCCGCAGAAGCCACTCTTCTAGTCCCGTCTTTCGAGGAAGTCCGCGATATCCTCGCGGGGACCGGAATCAGAATCTGGGGTCAGGTCTTTATTATACACTAAGGAGCAGAACACCATGGCCGAGGAGCGCAACAAGGCCGATCAACCCGGAAAGCAGGACGAGACACCCGAGCCCAGGGGCGAGCTGTCCGACGAAGCCCTCGAGGGCGTCGCCGGCGGAACGGGTCCTGCACCGAGCAAGCACAAGACCGCCGACAAAGCTGCGGCGGCGATCGACGCCTACATCCGCAGCTGATCCCGATGGGGCCAGTCGTTATCGACTAAGGCTCCCGGCGACCTGAACCTGAATCCTCGGCACTGCCGAAGTCGCGGATGTCGCGGAACGGCCGCTCCCGATCGGCGAAGTCGGGACGGTAATACCGGTTCGCCGTCTCGAGCTCCTGCTGGTACCCGTTCTCGAGACCGTTCGCCTCGAGTGCCGCCAGAGCCTCTTCCCACTCGACCGCGGTGATCGAACGCGACAGCGCCGTGTACTTGTCGCCGGTCGCCGCGCGGTGGATCGGGTAGTACTGAGCCATCAGCGAAATCCCGACGCGCGGAGACAGCGCCTCCGCGATCCACGCCAGCGAGTCGGAGACTCCCGCCGCGCCGTTCGGCAGCACGAGCAGCCGGACGAGGAGACCGGATTTTAAGAGCCCGTCCTCCCCCATCACCAGCCGTGATCCCTTCTGCCGGTACATCTCGGCGAGCGCTTCGCGCGATCGCCTCGGGTACTCCGGGATCTTGGAATAGAGCGAGCCCGCCGCTTCGTCGGAATACTTGAGATCCGGAAGGTAAACATCCACGATCCCTTCGAGAAGCCGCAGCACTTCGACCGAGTCGTAGGCATTCGTGTTGTAGACGATCGGGAGCCGGAGCCCCTGCCGCGCGGCGAGCAGGACCGCCTTCGCCATCTGCGGCGCGTAGTGCGTCGGAGAAACGAACCCGATGTTGTGGCAACCCCGCTCCTGGAGCTCGAGGAGCATCCCGGCGAGACGCTCGACCGGGACCTCGTTGACCCGTTGGGCCGCAAAGCTCTGGCTGATCTGCCAGTTCTGACAATAAACGCAGCGCAGGTTGCAATTGCCGAAAAAAACGTTGCCGGCGCCGCGCGTGCCGGAGAGGCAGGGCTCCTCGCCGAAATGCGCCGTGAACGACGATACGACCGGATGCAGGCCCGACGCGCAGGACGCCAGGACTCCCGCCAGCCGGTCGTTGCCGCAGTCGCGCGGGCAGACGGTGCAGGAGCCGAGAAGCGCGTACAACCGTTCCACGCGCCGTTCGAGCTCGCCCGACGCCAAAAGCTCGAGGTATCCCGGGTCGTCCATCTGCGGCAGAATAAGCCACGAGGGCGAACGACGGATGGTGACTTTCTTGCTGAGAGCCTGACGATGCCGCGCGCGGACGCCGAACCCAGACAGGCCGGCTCCTGGAGCATCCTCGTGGTCGAAATCGCCGTCTATTCGGTGATGGTGGCGGCGTACCTGCTCGTCGTCCTCCGGGCCCTGCGGCCGGTGCTGCTCGCGACCGAACAGCACCATCGCGTGCTGTACGGCGTCCTGTCGGTCGTGCTTATGCTCGGCCAGGGAGTCCTGCTCGAGTTCCTGACGTCGCTTCTCGTCGGGCGGTTCCGACGCGCGCGCCGCGACGAGCAGCTCGAGGCCTGACGTGCATTTCCCGATCTCCGGCGTCACCATCTCCTCGCCCTGGCTGATCGGGATCGGACTGGTCGTGGGCATCCTCGGCGGCTTCTTCGGAGTCGGCGGGTCGTTCCTGGCCGGACCGGCGCTCTACTCGCTCGGCCTGCCGATGAACTTCGTCGTGGGCACCGACCTCGCCCACATCATGGGCAAATCGGTCGTGGCGGCGAAAAAGCACCGCGCGCTCGGCAACGTGGACTTGAAACTCGGGCTGATCATGGTCGGCGGCACGCTCGTGGGGGTGGAGCTCGGCGCGCAGCTCGTCCAGGTGTTGAAACGCCTGAACCTCACCGACCTGGTGCTCGGCGGCGTGTTCTCGACGATCCTGATCATCCTCTCGGTGTTCATGGCCTGGGAGAGCATCGGCGCCCTTCGGATGCGCCGCCTCGTCGCCACCGGACGAATCAAGACGATCAAGCGCGACCGGGTCCACTTCACCGCGGTCTTGAAGAAGGTCCAGGCGCTGCGCCTGCCGCCGTACGTCTCGCTTCCCGCCTCGGGCATCGCGAAGATTTCGCTTTGGCCGATTCTGCTGGTGGGGCTCGTCGGCGGGTTCTTCTCGGGACTGCTCGGCGGCGGCGCCGGATACATCCGAATGCCCTCGCTCGTTTACGTCCTCGGCGTGCCGACGCATGTGGCGATCGGGACCGACCTTTTCGAGATCATCATCTCGGCGGGATACGGAACCGTCTCACACGCAATCAAGGGAAACGTCGACATCCTGATCGCGCTCGTCATGCACACGGGCGCCGCCGTAGGCGCGCAGATTGGCGCTGCGGCGACGGAGAAGTTTCACGGGCCCTGGATCCGCCTCGCGTTCGTCCCCCTCCCACTGCTAGGTGCCGGGCTTCTCCTCTGGCAGCTCTTCCACAAGGGGATGATGAAGCTGTGAAGCTGTGAGCCGGAGCGGGCCGGAAAGGATCCTCGCCCTGGTCGACGCCTCCGCTCCGGGGGAAAGCGCGGCCCGTGCCGCGGTTGAGATCGCCTCGGCGCTCGGCGCTCCGCTGACGATCCTCGGCGTGTCAGCCGGATCGGCGCAGGACGAGGGCCTCGAGTCGGCGCTCGCCGCCGCGTATGAACAGGCGCGCGCCAGGGTGCCGTCGGTCGAGAGTGTCCGCGCGACGGGCAATCTTCTGGAAGTCGCGCTGCGCAACACGACCGACACGCCGGCGTCGCTCCTCGTCGCGGGCACGCATCTGAGGCCGGCGGGCGTCCGGGGCGGCATCGGCCCGACGGTGTGGAGGCTCGTACGCGAGCTTTCTCCTCCGGTGCTCGTCACACCGCCCGGCGAGTTCTCGCCGAAGAAGGCGCTGTTCTGCACCGGAGGCGAGCGCTTCATCGAAGAGGGCGCCCGGTTTGCCGCGCGGGTCGCCGCCGCTCTGAAGTTCCACGTCACTGTCTTCCACGTGTCGCCCGATCTTCCCGGGATGTACGGGGACCGTCTTCGCGAAGGAGAGGTGAGCCCGCGCGAGTTCCTCGCCTCCAACTCCCGACTCGCCCGCAACGTGCGGCGGCAGGTCGGGATTTTCGAGCGCGCCGGGGCGGCGGCGGAGCTTCGACTCGCGGCGGGCGACGTCGTCCGCTGCGTGCTCGATGAAGTGCGGCGGGGGGAGCACGACCTCCTGATCGTCGGCTCGTCTCCCAGGCGCGGAGCGATCCAGACCTACATGCTCGGCGACAAGACGCGCGAGATCGTGGGCCTCTCGGCCAGGCCCTTTCTCGTGCTCCGGTCCGAGCCGCCCGGCTTCTGGACCGAGATGTGGCGAAGTCTCAAGGAAGGGGCCGCGGGAACCGGCCCCGACGAGCCGGGCGCGGCAGCCGGTGGAGGAGACACGCCCGCTCGCTGAGCTACCCCGGCCGTCCCGGTGCAGAATCGCTTCCCCGCATGAACTCGATCGTCTGGAAAATCTTCCGGGGCCCCCGGCGCGCCCGGGTCTTCAACTGGTTCCCGGCGTTCCGGGGCACGGGCGGACGCGTTACGTACGTCGCGGAGGACTTCCGGGAGATCCGGATCTCGATCCCCCTCAACTGGCGCACCCGGAACTACGTCGGGACGATCTTCGGCGGGAGCCTCTACGCCGCGGTCGATCCGTTCTTCATGATCATGCTGATGGAGACGCTCGGGCCCGAATACGTCGTCTGGGATCGTGCGGCCGCGATCCGCTTCCGAAAACCCGGGCGGGAGAAGCTCTTCGGACGATTCCTTCTGCCGGTCGAGGACACTGACGAGATTCGCCGGCTCCTCCGGACCGAACGGTCGATCGACCGCGTCTACGCGATCGACCTCGTGGACGCAGCGGGGACGGTCCACGCGACCGTCGAAAAGACCATCTACATGCGCCTGCGGGATCGTCCGGCCCTGCCGCACCCCGCCGGCACGCCGCCCCCGGCAGCCCCGTCCTCCCGGCCCGATTGATATGATTTGCGCAACATCCATGGCCCATTTCTCCGGAATTTCGGTGATTTTTCCGATGTGGAACGAGGAGACGGGCATGCGCCACGCCGTCGCCGCGGCGCGCGAAGCGTGCGAGGCGCTCCAGGCGGCGGGCGAAGTCCGCGAGTGGGAAATCGTCATCGTCGACGACGCCTCGACGGACGCGACCGGAAAGATCGCGGACGAGCTCTCCACCGCTGATCCCCGTATCCGCGCAGCGCACCACGCGGTGAACCGGAAGCTCGGCGGTTCGATCCGCACGGGCCTCGACACGGCGCGCCACGAGCTCATCCTGTATTCCGACGCCGACCTGCCTTTCGACATGGGCGAAGCGGCGAAAGCGTGCCGGCTGATCCGGATGTACCGCGCGGACATCGTGTGCGCCTACCGGCACGACCGCACAGGGGAAGGCGCCGTCCGGGCGCTGTACAGCTACGGCTACAACCTGCTGGTGCGGCTTTTCTTCGGCCTCCGAATCCGCGACGTGAACTTCGCGTTCAAGCTCTTCCGGCGCCGTGTCTTCGAGCACGTGCACCTGGAGAGCGAAGGCAGCTTCATCGACGCCGAGATCCTGGCGCGCGCCTCCCGGCTGGGCTTCCGGATCATTCAGTTCGGCGTGGACTATTTCCCGAGAACGCGCGGACTGTCGACGCTTTCGTCGCTCGCGGTGATCCGAACGATGCTCGGAGAAATGTCGGCGCAGGCCGCCGGTATCCGCAATCTTTCGATTCTCCCGGAGGAAGTGCTCGCCCTTCCCGAGACGGAAGCCGATCGGCCGTCCGCCGACGTGCCCGTGGGACCCGTCGCGGTCCCTGGACCTTGACCCGCCTCCTCATCGTCAACGCGGACGACTACGGACTGACCCGCGGGGTGTCGCGCGGGATCCTGCGCGCGCACCGCGAGGGCATCGTGACCAGCGTTTCCATGCTCGCGATCGCTCCCGACTTCGACGCGGCGGCCCGCGATCTGCGTGCCGGCGGCGCGGGCCTCGGCGTCGGCGTTCATCTGGCGGCGGTCGGAGAAGACGCGCCGCTCCTCTCAGCCGATCGGATCCCGACGTTGACGGATTCCGATGGGAAGTTTCCGCCCGGGTGGAAGCGGTTTCTCCGGCGTGCGCATCGCGTTTCGTCACGCGAGCTCGAAGCCGAATTTTCAGCGCAGATCGAGCGCGTCCTGGCCGCGGGCCTCACCGTCGACCACCTGGATGCGCACCAGCATCTTCACCTGCTCGGGCGCGTGCGAGAGGTGGTGCTGTCGCTCGCGAAACGCTTCCGGATCCGGGCGGTACGCGTTCCCGGCGGCAGCGCGCGCCGGCCGGCGGGGCTCGCCGTCCGCTGGCTCGCGCGCGGATTGCGCGGCTCGGCCGCCCGCGCCGGCCTCTTCGCGCCGGACCTCTGCGAGGGGTTCGACGACTCGGGAAAGATGTCGCGCAACCGGCTGCTGCAGGCGATCGAGCGGGCGGCGCGCTCCGGGGCCGCGTCCGCGGAGATCCTTCTCCACCCCGGCGAAGCTCGCGATCCCGAGCGCGCGCGCTACGACTGGGGCTACGACTGGGCGGGAGACCTTGACGCGGTGCTCGACCCCGAAGTCCGTTCCGCGGTCCTCCGAGCGGGCTTCCGACTCGGGACGTATCGCGACCTGCCGTGGGGCTCGCGCTGAACGCGCGAATCCCGCCGGCCCTGCTGTCGCTCTACGACGGTCAGTCCGCACGCGTCCGCGGTCACATTCGCATGCGGTGGCGCACCTGTCCGTTCCCCGCGATCGCGGCCCTTGTTCCGAAGGAGGGAAGGATTCTCGACTACGGCGCCGGCCACGGTGTGCTCGCCTCCTGGCTCGCGATGCGTGCGCCGGGTCGGCAAGTCGCCGGCATCGACGTCGCGCCCGACAAGGTTGCCTCCGCGCGGCGCGCTGCGGATCGGGCGCGAGAGCTGGGCATCCCGGCCGCAGACTTCCAGGTGGGCGGCGCCGCGATTCCGCCGGGGCCGTGGGACGCCGTGCTGTTCGTCGACGTCCTCTACCTTCTCGACCCCGCCGATCAGGAGCGCGTTCTTCGCGAGGCGGCGCGCGCGCTCGCCCCCGGAGGAGCGCTCCTCGTCAAGGAAGTCTCGCGGCGTCCGCGGTGGAAGGCGCGGTGGGCGAAGGCGCAGGAGCTCCTCGCGGTCAAGGTCCTGCGCGTCACCGCCGGAACCGGGGTCCGCTTCCTCGGACCGGACACCCACGCGCGATGGCTCGAAGACGAGGGCCTCGCCGTCGCGGGCGCGCCGGCCCACCGGGGTTATCTGCATCCGCATCACCTCCTCGCCGCGCGGCGCGGGGCAGCGGCGTAAAGAAGTGTCCGGCACTCGCTCCGCCGGGCTCGACCGCGAGTCGCTTCGCATCCTGAGCGAGGCGCTCACGGCGCTCGAAACGGGGTTCGACGGCCTGCCCGTCGCCGAGCCGGCGGGCGCTCGTCGGATGCTCGACGTCGAACGCGTCATTCTGGAAGTCGCCGGGCGCCTGCGCGACAACTACCCGTATTTCCACCCGCTGTACGCGGGCCAGATGCTGAAGCCGCCGCATCCGGTGGCGAGGACCGCCTATGCGCTCGCCATGTGGATCAACCCGAACAACCACGCGCTCGACGGCGGGCGGGCGACCTCCGCGATGGAGAAGGAGGCCGTCGCACAGATCGCCGCGATGTTCGGCTGGAACGCGCCCGCCGCGCCCGCCCCGCTCGGGCACCTGACCGGCGGGGGCACCATGGCGAATCTCGAAGCGCTCTGGGTCGGCAGGCAGCTTTCGCCGGGGACCGTCGTCGCGTCGGAGTCCGCGCACTACACGCATCCGAGGATCAGCTCGGTGCTCGGCCTCGCGTTCGAGCCGGTCGCTTCGGACTCCCGCGGGCGGCTGGACGCCGTTGCGCTCGAAGAGAGGCTGGAGAAGGGCGGCGTTTCGACCGTCGTCGCGACGATGGGCACGACCGCGACCGGCTCTGTCGATCCACTCCCCGAGATCCTGGCGCTCCGCGAGCGATACGGCTTCCGGCTGCACGCCGACGCGGCGTACGGCGGCTACTTCGGCCTGACCGACAACCTCGCGCCCGAAGCCCGCCGCGCGTTCGACCGGCTGGGCGAGGCGGACTCGATCGTCATCGACCCGCACAAGCACGGTCTCCAGCCGTACGGATGCGGCTGCGTCCTGTTCCGCGACGCTTCGGTCGGCCGCTTCTACAGGCACGACTCGCCGTACACGTACTTTTCGTCGACCGAGCTGCACCTGGGAGAGATCAGCCTCGAGTGCTCGAGGCCCGGGGCCGCTGCGGCGGCGCTCTGGGCGACGATGCGCCTGCTGCCCCTGTCCCCCGGCGGCGAGTTCGCGCGGGACCTCGCGCGGTCGCGCGCGGCGGCGCTCGAGCTTCACGCCCGCATCGAACGGGACCCGCGGTTCCTCGCCGCCTTCGAGCCCGAGCTGGACATCGTGGTCTGGCTGCCGAGGGCGGCCACCGCCCGTGCAGCCTCCGCTCTGTCGCGCGCGGTCTTCGAGGAAGCGGCGAGGAGGAACCTTCATCTCGCGCTCGCCGAGCTGCCACTGCGGTACTTCGGGACCGGAGGCGCGGCGATCTCCGGCGAGGCACAGACAGCGACGTGCCTGCGTTCGGTGCTGATGAAGCCCGAGCACGGGGACTGGCTCGACCGGATCTGGTCGATCCTGGACGAGGCCACCGAGGCGGCGAGGAAAACTGGCTAGGACACGCCGAGCGCGTTGACGAAACGCGCCGCCGCGAAGAGAAGGAGCCCACCCGAGCCGATCCACCAGATCCACCGCCTGCGCGGCCGATCCGATAACACCGCGTCCATCTCGTAGAGCACCGGATAAACGGAAAAGAGATACCGGGGCATCCCGGCGGAGAGCCCCGTCGAGATCGGAAGCGCGAGCGCTCCTGCGGCCCACGCCGCGTCGGACCACCGGCGCTTCCAGACCAGGCGGATCGCGAAGCCGAGGAAGAGAAGCGCGGCGCCATAGTCGAGCAGGTACATCGGCTCGGTCTTCCAGCCCGCGCGGGCGACGTAGTCGCCGAAGCGGGAGAAATATGCCGCGATGCCCGAGAACGACCCGGCGCCCCTCCGCCATCCCGCTTCCGCCCGGAAGAACAAGCCCGGCTCTCCGTGCGCGATCCCGTCGCCGAGGATCCACGCCCAGACCGTGAGGAACGGCGCGCCGGCAATGAGGAGCGCGCGCGGCCAGCGCGCGACGATGAGCAGCGCCCGGGACGAGCGCCCCGGGGCGCGCGGGCTCTCGCCCGGACGCGTCTCGAGCGCCGCGAGAAAGAGCGCGGGGGCGATCGCCAGAGCGGTCGGCCGGGTCAGGCCGAGCAGGATCCCCCAGATCACCGCGGACCGGGTCCTTCCCGCGCGCGTGTCGCGGAACGCGAGCAGCGCGAAGAGAAAGAACATCGACTCCGCGTACATCGACGCCAGGAAGAACGATGTCGGAAAGAGCAGGAGAAAAACGACGGATCGCCACGCGCCCGGCTCGCCGCGCCGCTCCCTGCCTTCGCGGAGAAAAAGCGGCATCGCCAGGAAGAGGCAGAGATACGTGACCAGCATGCCGGCATGGAATCCGTCCATCGCGAACGTGTGGTGCAGGACCTTGGCTGTCCAGGGATACAGAGGAAAAAATGCGTGGGTGGACGGCTGTCCCGGCTTCGGAGGCGGGCCGTATCCCCATTCGATGATCGACAGGTACCAGCCCGCGTCGAACTTCGCGAAGAGGGGCGCGCGCAGCTCGAGCGGGATGTCCCAGGTCAGGCGGTGCTCGATCGGCAGCACCGTTCGGGCGACCGTGCCCCACGCCCCGAGCGCCAGGATCCAGGCCGCGACGAGAAGCGCCAGCCTCTTCGGCCCGAAGAGCCGCCCGAGAAAGGCGTACGTTCTCTCGACCGGGGACAAGGCGATTAAGGTATCAGCAGGTCGGGGGCTTTGGGGTAAGACGGGAATCGGGAATCGGGAATCGGGAATCGCCTCCGCTGAATGCTCCACCGATCAAAGCGCTCTCAAAGCCTCGAGCGCTGGCCGCAGGTTCTGGCGCGACTTCCAGAAGCTCTTCCAGGGGTCGCCCTCCGCCAGGCGCCTGTCGAAGTTGGCGATGTTGAAGATGCCCGGGGAAAGCTTCGGGTCCACCTCGTCCCAGGAGAGAGGCGTCGAGACGGGGGCGCGCGGGAACTTCCGGACCGAGTACGGCGCGACAACGGTCTGCGCGAAGCCGTTGCGGAACGGGTCGAGGTACACGCGGCCTTTACGAGCCGCGATCCGATTCTCCATCGTCATCTCGTTGGGGTACGCCGTCGAGAGCTGATGGCCGAGAAGCTCGGCGAACTCCTTCGCTTCGTCTGCGTCGGGGCCCACCTCGATCGGGATGAAGATGTGCATGCCCTTCTTGCCCGAGGTCTTCGGGTACGACTTCAGGCCGAGGGCGTCGAGCGCCTGCTTCACCTTCAGCCCCGCGCGCGCCGCGTCGGCGAATTTTCCCGAGTCCGGGTCGAGGTCGAAGCACACCCAGTCCGGCTTGCGGGGCTCCTGCTGCCGAGCGCCCCATACGTGGACCGCGATGCAGCCGAGGTTCGCGAGCGCGAGCTGAGTCTCGCGCTTTCCGCCGACCACGTAGTTGCGGATCCCGTTCTCGTGAACGATGCGCCTGGTGGGCGTGTCCGCCGGCATCGTCTCCGGCTTCTCCTTCTGGAAAAAGCATTTGCCCATGATCCCGTTCGGGCATCGCTTCAATGAGAGCAGGCGGTCTTCCACCCACGGCTGCAGCGCCGGAAAGAACTGATCATAGAAGCGGATCAGGCCGAGTTTCGTGTAGCGCTCGTCGGGCCAGTAGATCTTGTCGGGGTTGGAGATCTGGAGTCTTCCGGGCTTCGCGGGAGCGGCCGCTGACTTCGACTCTGGCTTCGGCTTCGACTTTGGCTTCGGCTTCGGCTTCGGCTTCGGCGACGCATCGGCCGCCGGCGCGTTGCCGCCGGCGCCGCCCTTTTTCGCCTTGTCCGAACGGCCGGCGCGTGCCGGGGCTTTCGGCTTTATGGCCGCGCGCGCGCGCGCCCGGGCGGGCGGCGCTGCCGCGGTTTTCTTCGCACGCGAACTCACGGGATGTCCTTCGGAAGCAGACACTCTCCGGGCTTCTTGTCATCGCGCAGGCCGAGATACACCGGCTGCCGGAGCTTGCCATCCGCTGTCCATTCCTGAAACGCGACCTGGGCGACGAGCTTTGGGGCGAGCCACACCGCGCCCTTCTCGCGCGGAGGGACGACGAACGGCGACTTCGAGATCACCAGCGGCTGGAACGCGCCGTAGAGGGACGCGAGCAGCTTCTGCGGGTACCCGGTTCCGACTTTACCGACGTAGCGCAGATCGCGCCCGCGGTACGCCCCCATGAGAAGCGCGCCGAAGTGCGACCGCGACCCGGCCGGCGGCGTGTACCCGCCGATCACGAGCTCCTCCTCCTGGTGGACCTTCACTTTCAGCCAAGAGGTGCTTCGCCCCGAGACGTAAGGAGCGGCCGGGTTTTTCGCCACCAGGCCTTCCCAGCCCTTCTTCTTCGCGACCTCGAACGCTTTCAATCCGTTCTGAACCAGACGCCGCGACGCGAAGAGGCGGTCCGTGTGCCCGATCGCTTCCTCGAGCGCAGCCCGCCGAACGGGGAGGGGCTCGCTCCGCAGATCGACGCCCCCACGATAGAGGCAGTCGAAAACGGCGTACACCTGCGCGACCTCCCCCTGCTGGAGAAGCTGGAAACGAGAGACGAGCTTCGGGTCGAACGCGACGACCTCGCCGTCGAGTAGGAGCGCTTCATCCGGAAGAGTCGCGACCGCGCGCGCAACCTCGGAGAAGGATTCGGTCCTGTCTTTCGCGTTGCGCGAAAGGAGCGTGACGCGGTCACCCTCCTTGTACGCCAGGATCCGGTAGCCGTCGTACTTCTCCTCATACACCCATCCGGGGCGGTGAAAGGCCTCGGAGACGAGCGTCGCCAGCATCGGCGTCACACGAAAGGGGACCCGCGCGGGAGACCGACCGTCGCCGCGACGGCGCCCCCGGGGTTTTCCTGCGGCGGCTGCGGCTCGCGCCGTCACGCGCGGTTCGACTTCCATACGGACTTGCGGCCGCCGCGCTTTGGCGGAGTCAGCAGCTTCGGGTTCTTCGCGAGCTTCGCGAGGAGCTCGGGCGGATCGCCGGTCGCCGCCTTCTCGAGATCCCCGCCCTCGTCGCGGGCGATCTCGACCAGGATGCGCTTCGAGATCACCGAACGCGGCTCCTCGGTCGCGATGTCTCGCGTGCCGGCGAACTCGTCGCGATGCTTGATCAGCAGCCAGCTCGCCCGTCCGTCGCCGCCGCGCGGGCGCGTGCGAACGAGGACCCAGGAGCCGCGCAGCTTCTTGCCCTGCAGCGCGAACTTGAGGTCGCCCTTCTTCAGAGCGGCGTCGACGTCGGGGCTTTCGGGGATCCAGGTTCCGTTGTCCCAGATCATCACGGTGCCGCCGCCGTACTCGCCCTCGGGGATGATGCCTTCAAACTTCGCGTACTCGATCGGGTGGTCCTCCGTCGGCATCGCCATCCGCTTCACGGACGGATCGAGCGACGGGCCCTTCGGCACCGCCCAGGAGAGGAGGACGCCGTTCCACTCGAGGCGGAAGTCGTAGTGGAGCTGCGACGCGCGATGCTTTTGAATGACGTATCCGAGCGCCTTTGTGCGTTTCTTCGCCGCGGGCTTGTCCTTGCCCGAAGGCTCGGACGTGACGCCGAACCGCCGCTTCTTCCGATATTCGGTGAGAGCCATGGCCGCGCATTGTGCAATGGTCTTGCCTGCCCTGTTTCCGGCGAGGGGCGTCCGCAAGCGCCTCGCGCCTCTTTCGTCCCTCTTTCGTCTCTGTATCGTCCCCCGCGCCCGCGACTTAACCGCCGCGGTCTCGGGTCAGGGAGCGGTTACACTCAGGGGAAATGCTCGAAATTGCCCGGTGGGGCGCCGTGGTCGAGCTCCTCGGGCTCGCCGTCCTGCCCCTGCTGCGGGTCGCGCTCGGCAACCGGCGTGACGCCGCGCTGCTGTCCCGGCCCGCCGGGCTGGCGCTCGTCGGCTGGGGGGCGTGGGCGCTCGCGCTACTCCCCCGGGTCCCGTTCGACCGCCGGGGACTGATCGCCGCGGCCGTCCTGCTCGGGATCCTGTCCTGGCTCGTCTCGCGGCGCGCCGCGGGCCCCAGGATCCCGCTCTGGGGGCGAGAGGAAACGCGGGGAGCTCTCTTCTTCTGGGCCCCGGCCGCCGTCTTCCTGCTGATCCGCGCGTGCCTGCCGGAGATCCTCGGGCAGGAGAAGTTCATGGACCTCGCCTTCTTGAACTCCCTGTCCCGGAATCCCGCGATGCCCCCCCCGGACCCGTGGATGTCAGGCGCCACCATCAACTACTACTACTGGGGATACCTGCTCGCGGCGGCGCTCGTGCGGCTGTCTGCCGTGACGACGACGATCTCCTACAACCTCCTGATCGCCACGTTCGCCGGCTACTCGTTCGCGGCCGCCGCGTGCCTCGGCTTCCGCCTGTCCGCCGGGCGGCTCCGAGCGGCGATCTGGGCGGGCATCGCGACGGTGTTCGCCGGGGACCTCGCCGGCGCGTTCGACGCGTGGAAGGCGCCGTTTGGAAAGGGCTTCGACTACTGGCACGCGTCGCGCGTCATCGGAAACGGAAACACGATCAACGAGTTCCCCTTCTTCACGTTCTTCCAGGCGGACCTCCACCCGCACCTGCTCGCGTTTCCCTTCTTCATCGCCGCGTTCGCCGCGGGCCACCGGGTGCTCGAGCGCCGGCCGTCGGCCGGCCCGCTGGCGTCGAAGGACTGGAGCGCCCGCGCCGCCGGCGCCTGGCCCTCCGTTCTGCTCGCGTTTCTGGCGGGGACCGCGAGGGCCGCGAACAACTGGACGCTGCCGGCGCTTGCGATTCTGATCGTCGGCGTCTCTGTCCTCCGGACGGCGCCGGGCGGCGGGCGCCTCCCCGGCGGGGCGGACGCGGTTCGGGGCGCGCTCCGCGGAGCCTTCCTCGTCCTCCTGTCGCTTCTCCTGTGGTTCCCGTACTCGAAGTCCTACGCGCTCCCTTCGCGCGGTCTCGGGCAGGCGACGCTCCGGTCGGGACTTCTCGAGTTTCTCTTTTTCTGGGGGCTTCTCCTCCTCGCCGCGGCGATCGGGATGTCAGGCGGCGGCGCTCCCGCGCCGACGGACGAGGCGGCGCGGCGCCGCCGCGACCTTTGCCGCGCGCTCGCCGGCGCGGCCGCGCTCGCCGCCTCCTTCGCGACCGGGACCCCCGCGCTCCTCGTCCTCGTTCCGCTCGTCCTTCTCGCGGGAGGTCTCGCGTGGAAGGCCCTGCGCACCGACGACAGCGAGTCTCTCTACGCGGGCTGTCTCCTGCTGCTCGGGCTCGCCATGGTGGCCGGATGCGAGTTCGTTTACTTCCGCGACTCCTACGGCCAGGACCTGCAGCGGATGAACACCGTCTTCAAGTTTTACCACCAGGCGTGGCCGCTCCTCGCGATCGCCGCCGCGGTGCTCGCGGAACGCGCCTGGCGTTTCGAGGGACGATTCCGAAAGCCCGTCCGGCTCGCGCTCGGCGCCGCGATCGTCCTCGCCCTCCTCTACCCCGCCGACGCGCTCCTGTCGCGGTTGCGCAACCACGAGGGCCGCTTCACGCTCGACGCCTTCCCTTCGCTCTTCCGGCGCGCCGGCGGCGACGCCCTGGCCATCCAGTGGCTCGAGAAGAACGCGAAGAAGGACGCCGTCGTACTGGAAGCGACGGGCGACGCCTACAGCGAGTATTCGCGGATCGCGTCCCACACGGGGATCCCGACGGTGCTCGGCTGGGCGAACCACGAGGGACTCTGGCGCAATAACGACCAGCAGGTCGGGGACCGGGCGTCGCTGGTCCGATCGTTCTACCTGGGAGGCAACGAGCAGATCGCGCTGGTCTTTTTGAAACGCTACCGGGTCACCCACGTCGTCCTGGGCGACCTCGAGCGGCGGCTGTATCCCTCCGCGGACCGCATCGCCTCTTATCCGTTTCTCTCGCAGGAACTGCGGGGCCCGACCGCCGTTTACTCCGTTCACGCCGGTCCATGAAGATCGTGATGGCGCTCGACTACTACCGGCCGAACGTGTCGGGGCTCTCGGTCTATGCGGAGCGTCTGGCGCGCGGGCTCGCCGCGCGCGATCACGCCGTGACCGTCGTGACCCACCGCCACGCGCCCGCCTCGGCCGCCGAGGAGACGGACGCCGGCGTGCGCGTCGTCCGAGCGCCTGTCACGATGCGGGTCGGAAAGGCGCTGTTCTCCGCCGCCCTGCCGGGGATCGTCGCGCGGGAGCTCCAGGGCGCCGACGTCCTGCATCTCCACTCGCCACTCGTTCCAGCGGTGCCTCTCGCCAGACTCGCGCGCCGCACCGGGGCTCCCCTCGTCGTCACGTATCACTGCGACCTGCGCCTTCCGCCCGGCCTCCTCGGCGGCCTACTCGAAGGAGGCGCGCGGATCTCCCAGAACTACGCCCTCCGGCGGGCCGCGGTGATCGTTCACTCGACGCGCGACTACGCGGAGACCGTCCCGGCGATCGCTTCGCGGATCGACCGGTTTGTCGAGATCGCGCCGCCCCCTCCCTCTCCGTCACCCGGAAACGGGGCGGGCGCGGCCGCGCTGCGGCAGCGCTGGGGAATCCGGAGCGCGCCCGTGATCCTGTTCGCCGGCCGGTTCGCCGCGGAGAAAGGGCTGCCCGACCTTCTCCGCGCCTTTGCCACGGTCAAGGGACGATTTCCGGAGGCGGTGCTGGTCCTCGCGGGGGAGAAGGACCGCGTCCCCGGCGAGAGCGTGGGCCGGGAGCTCGCCCGGCTCGCCGATGACCGCGGCTCCGGCGTCCTGATGCCGGGGCTCGTCGCACCCGAAGACATGGACGGGCTCTTCGATCTCGCCGACGTTCTGGCGCTGCCTTCGACGAACAGCACCGAGTCTTTCGGGATGGTTCAGATGGAGGCGATGCTGCGCGGCGTTCCCGCGGTCGCGTCGGACATCCCGGGCGTGAGGCAGCCCGTCCTCCGCACGGGCATGGGCGAGCTCGCCCGGCCCAATGATCCCGCGTCGCTTTCCGCCGCGCTGCTCTCCGTGCTCGAGTCGCCGGCCCGTTACCGCGGGAAAGCGCCGGCAGCGCAGGCGTGGTTCTCGCTCGAGAGAACGATCGGCGAGTACGAAGACGTCTATCGCCGGGCCGCGGGCGCGGGCGCCGGCACGGCGGCGAGCGACCCCATCCGCTACAATGAAATGAGCTCGCGCTCATGATTCAGCGGCCCAGACGTCTTCCCCCGAGGATCTCCCGTTGACCGCTTCCGCCCAGGCCCTCGCGCTCGCGGAGCGCGAACGGGCGCTTCTCTTTTCCCGCTGGCGGTACTACCTGTCGTCGATCCCGACGCTCCTCCTGCGCATCCGCAACTGGCCGGCGGTGCTCGCCATTTTCGCGGGGCTGCCGGTCCGGCGCCCGGTCACCCTGGAGCTCTTCGACGGCAGCCGCTTCCGGGTGCGCGGGCGGATGGACGTCTGGATCATCAAGGAGACGTGCCTCGACCGCGACTACGAGCGCGGGGCCGTGGCGGTCGAGGACGGCTGGACGGTGGTCGACATCGGAGCGGGCTCCGGTGACTTCGCGATCTGCGTGGCGCGGCGCAGCGCCAGCTCGCGGGTCTTCGCGTTCGAGCCGCTCCCGGAGTCCTTCGCGCTCCTCGAAGAAAACCTGCGCCTGAACGGACTTTCGAATGTGACCGCGTTTCCGGAGGCGATCGCGGGCAAGCCCGGCGAGCTGCTCCTCTACACGAAGACGGGGCTCGAGGGGCAGCACCGCACGGCGCAGTCGGCGACCGCCGAGACGGGGGGCGCGCTCCGCGTGCCCTCGATCAGCCTGGATGCCGCGTTCGACCGCTCCGGCATCACGGTCTGCGATCTCCTGAAGATCGACTGCGAGGGGGGCGAGTACGACATCCTGTTCGGGGCGAGCGAAGCGGCGCTCTCCCGGGTGCGGAACATCGCGATGGAATTTCACGACGGCATCACCGCGCATTCCCACGAGGAGCTCATCCCGTTTCTGGAGGCCCGGGGGTTTTCCGTGCGGACCCGCCCGAACCCAGCGCACGCGAACCTCGGGTTTCTCTTCGCCACGAACCGGCGCCTCGAAGCTTGACACCCCCGGAGGCCGAGACCCCGGCGAGCGCCGTGCGAGATCGTCGGCGCGCCCGCGCGATCTTCCTCGCGATCCTCGTCGCGGGAGCACTGCTGCGGTTCGTGGGCCTCGCATGGGACGAGGCGCACCACCTCCATCCCGACGAGCGTCACATTTCGATGGTCGAGGAGAACCTCGAGTTCCCGAAGAGCATTCGGCAGTACTTCGATTCCGCGGCCTCGCCGCTCAATCCCTACAACCGGAAGCACGACTCGTTCGTTTACGGGACGCTTCCGCTCTTTCTGACGAAGGCGGTCGCGAAGCTCGTCCACAGGCCCGGTTACGACGGCGCTTACCTCGTCGGCCGCGCGCTCTCCGCCCTCTTCGACCTCGCCACCGTCTGGCTGACGTATCTGATCGCGCGCCGGTTCGGGAGGAGACGGGCGGCGCTCGGTGCCGCGGCGCTCATGGCGTTCTGCCCGCTCGGCATCCAGCTCGCGCATTTCTGGACCGTCGACAGTTTTCTGACCACGTTCGTCGCGGCCGCTCTCCTCGGTTCGGTCCGGATCGCGCAGGGCCGTTCCTCGTGGGGCGGTGTCGCTGCGACCGGGATTGCGGTCGGCCTCGCGGTCGCCTGCAAAGTCACGGCGCTCGCGCTTTTCGGGGCGGTCGGCGTGGCCCTGCTGGTCGAGGCCGCCGCTTCCGGGAGCGGGTTCCCGCGCTCCGCGTTCCGGGTCGTCCTGCGGAGCCTGCTCGCGGCGGCGGCCGCGTATGCGGCGATCCGACTCGCTCTCCCGTACGTTTTCGCGGGATGGAAGCTCGACCCGCGCTACATCCGCGACATGCAGGCGCTGATGGCTCTGTCAAAGAGCGTCGCGGGATTCCCTCCGGCGCTCCAGTGGGCGGGGCGCACGGTGCTCTTTCCGCTGAAGAACTTTGTCTTCTGGGGAGCCGGACCGTTCTTCGGGATCGCGGCGCTCGTCACGTTCGGCACGGCCGTGGCGACCTCCTGGCGCAGCGGCCGGCGCGCGCTCCTGCCGCTGCTTCTCTACGCCGCGGTCGTCTGCGCGTACCACTCGCTGACGCTTTCGAAGTCGATCCGCTATTTCTACCCGGCGTATCCGGTCTTCGCGGTCGTCACGGCCCTCTACCTCTTCGGGTTCTCGCGCCGCGCCTCAGCCTCGAGGCTCACGCGGATGCTTCCCGCCCTCGTGGTGCTCGGGACGGTGCTCGCCGGCATCGCCTTCTCGTCGGTGTACCGCCGCCCGCATACGCGCGTCGCGGCGTCGCGATGGATCTACGAGCACGTGCCGCCGCCGGCGCGGTTCTCGTCGGAGTCCTGGGACGACGCGATCCCTCTTCCCCTGCCGGGATACGACGCGAACCGCTACGAAGGGCCGGCGATGGACCTCTGGGGCCCGGACAACCCGGCGAAGGCCGACGCCGTCGTCGCGACGCTCCAGAAGACCGACTGGCTCGCGATCACGAGCAATCGCGTCTACGGAAACATCACGCGCCTTCCGAGCGTGTTCCCGATGACGACGGCGTATTACCGCGCGCTCTTCGAGGGACGGCTCGGGTTCGAGCGCGCCGCGGACTTCACTTCCTACCCGTCGCTCGGACCGCTTCGATTCGCCGACGACCGGGCGGAGGAACAGTTCACCGTTTACGACCATCCCCGCGTCCTGCTGTTTAAGAAGGCGGCATCTTTTTCGCCGGCGCGCGCCCGCGCGATTCTCCTCGCCGCCATGCCGGTCACGCCGCCGACGATCTGGGACTGGGAGAAGGCTCCGCGGAGCAAGCGGCCGATCTCGGAGTCGCTCGTCCCCTCGCGCCAGGCCGCGGCCGAACGGGTCTCCTCGGCCGAGCGCGCGACGGGCTCCTGGGGCGCGGCGATCCTCTTCTATATCGCCACCGCTCTCCTCGGACTCCTGGCGCTGCCGCTCGTGACGGTCGTCTTCGGCGCCCTGCCGGACCGCGGCGCGGGCGTCGCGCGGATCGTCGGGCTCGTGGTCTCGACGTGGGCCCTGACCGTGCTCGTCCAGTCCCGCCTCCTCGGCAACGGGCGTCCGGCCGTGGTCTGGGCGCTCGTGTTCCTGGCGGCCCTGTCCGCCGCCGCTCTGACCCTCCGCTTCCGCGCGGTCCTGGCCTTCTGGCGCGACAACGTCCGGAAACTCATGGAGGCGGAAGCGGCATTTGCTGTCGGATTCGCCGTTTTCGCCGGATTGCGCGCGTTCAACCCCGAGATCTTCTGGGGCGAGAAGCCGATGGACTTCTCCATCCTGAACATCCTCGTGCGCACGCCCGTGCTCCCCGCCTCCGACCCCTGGTTCGCGGGCGCCCCTCTCGGCTATTACACGTTCGGGCACGAGATGGTCGCGCTGCTGACGATGCTGACGGGCCTCTCGACCCGGTTCACCTTCAACCTCGCGTTCGGACTGCTCGGAGGCGCGTCGGTGGCGGGCGCCTTCTCGCTCGCGCGCAACTGGACCGCACGGCGGCGCGCCGGCGTGGCGGCCGCGGCGTTCGTGGCATTTTTCGGGAACCTCGCGGGTCTTCGCGAGTGGCTCGTCAACCAGCCGGCGCGCGGCGAAACGCGCCACCTCGACTGGCATTACTTCTGGGCCACGTCGCGCGTCGTCCGCGACACGATCAACGAGTACCCGTTCTGGAGCCTCACGTTCGCGGATCTCCACGCGCACGTCTTCGCGATCCCGCTGTTCCTGCTGGTCGCAACCTGCGCCCTCGCCCTGCTGCGACGGGGGGCGCTCCCGGAAACCCGCGTCGTCGCGATCGCGGGATCCGCGGCGGCCCTCGGCGCGGCCGTCGCCGCCCAGGCGCTGACGAACGCGTGGGACGTCCCGCTGCTCGGGGGACTCCTCGTCCTGATCGCGGCCGCGGTGGCGTTCTCGAGCGGCGGACTCTCGCTCAAAGGCGTCGGCCGCGCCGTTCTCGCGTTCGCGGTGTCCGCAGCGACGGCTCTCGCCCTCGTGCTGCCTCTCTGGGTCCGCGGCGGCGGCGCTCCGGGGCACGGCAGGAACGACGGTCCCGGCGCGAAGGGAATCGACATCCTGACCGTGTTCGGCGTCTTCGTCTTTCTGGCGGTCGCATGGTGGCTCGTCACCGCGGTGCGGCGGGGCGCGCCCGGCCGGCGCGAGCGGATCTTCCGCGGCATCGTCGCGCTTCTCGCGTTCTCGCTCTTAACCGCGCTCGCGCTCCGCCTGCCCGACGCGTTTTGCGTGACCGGCATTCTTCTGTTCCTCCTCGCCGCAATCTTCTTCGTGCGCGCCCCCGAAGACCGGCTCGCCTGCGGCTTTCTCGCCACCGCGTTTTTCCTGATCCTGTTCACGCAGCGCTTCTACATCTACGACCGGATGAACACGTACTTCAAGCTGTACCTCGAAGCCTGGCTGCTGTTCGGCGTTGGCTGCGCGGTGCTGGTCTTCGGGTCCAGCGAACGGCCGGGGGCGTTCGCCTCCTGGCCGCGCGCGCTGAAGGCGCTCGCGCTCGTGATCTTCGCCGCCGCGGTTTTCACGTCGGCGTCCGGGGCCGCGGCGGCTCTGACCGTCAACCGGACGTCTCTTCCCGACGGCGTCCGCGGGTCGGCGCCGACGCTCGACGGCCTCGCGTATCGCGAACGCTGGCATCCGGGCGAATACCGCGCGGTCGAGTGGCTGCGCCGGTCCATCCGGGGCACGCCCGTCGTGCTCGAGGCGCAGGGCCCCTCGTACCAGGAGTTCGGCCGGATTTCCATGCTGACGGGGCTGCCGACGGTTCTGGGATGGGACTACCACGTGCAGCAGCGCGGAAACCCTCCCGCGCAGGTCGAGGCCCGGCGCGGGGCGGTCCAGGAGATCTATTCGAATCCGAAGGCCGCGGCCGTCGAGGGTCTGCTCCGGCGCTACCACGTCGGATACGTCTATGTCGGATCGCTGGAGCGCAAGACCTACCCCGCCGCGGGGATCGCGAAATTCCGCACCGCGAAGGACCTCTTCCAGGTTGCCTACGAGAATCCTGAAGCGGCCGTGTACCGCGTCGCGGGCGGCGACTCGCAGGACGTCGTCGCGCCCGAGCGCGAGACCCTGCCCGTCCCGGCGGCGGAGGCGGCGGGCTCGGCCGCCGCCACAGACGTCGAGCCGGAAGAAGGGCCGGAGATCGCACAAAGCGCGGCGGAAGGCTCGGCGCCCTGGGAGCGGCTGAAGGAGCCCCGCGGGGCCGCCGTCGATTCGGAGGAGCGCGTCTGGATCGCGGACTTCGGCCACTCGAGGCTGCGGGTGTTCGACGCGCGCGGGGGATTTCTCGGCGGCTGGGGGGGACGCGGAACCGGTCAGCACGGATTCCGCGAGCTCTGCGCGGTCGCGGCGCACGGAGAAGACCTGTACGTCGCGGACACCTGGAACGGCCGGATCGAGCGATTCGACCTGAGCGGAAAATGGATCGCTTCGGTCTCGGAGCTCTACGGTCCCCGGGGGGTCGCGGTCGCGCCGGACGGGCGCGTCTGGGTCACCGACACCGGCAACCATCGGGTGATGGTCTATGAGGCGGACCTGACGGGCGGAAAAGTGGTCGGACAGAAGGGGTCGGGGACGGGGCAGTTCTCCGGACCGATCGGGATCGCGGTCGCTGCAGCGGGCCGCGTTTACGTCGCCGACACGGCGAACCGCCGCATCCAGACGATCGATCCGGACGGGCGGATCACGGGCGCGTTCCCCGTGGCCGGCTGGGGCGAAGGCGCCGAGCCGCAGCTGGCGATCTCGGAGTTCTCGGTTTACGCCAGCGACGCTCCGGGCAACGCGATCCTCGAATTCTCGCTCGACGGAAACCTCGTGCGGCGCATCGTCGCGGACTCGTCGGGCAAGCCCTTCTCGCGGCCGATGGGGCTGGCGATCAGCCCCCGCGCCCGTATTCTCTATGTGGTCAACGCGGGAAATTCGTCGGTCACGACGCTGCCTCTGAGCGAAAGGAAGAGCCGATGACTCAGGACGCATTCAGACGCGGCGGATCGCGCGTGGCGGGCGCTGTCCTCTGCCTGCTCTCGGCCGCGGCGGGCGGCTGCGGACCCGCGGAGAAGAAAACGGGAGCGGGCGGGACTTCGGCCGCGGCCGCTCCTTCGCCCACCGCAGTGGCCGACCTGTCGCCCCGCTTCTCCGAAAAGCCCTCCGCCGGCGCGGGACCCTTTACGTCCCTGAAGTTTCCGCGCGGCATCGCGGTCGACGAGAGGGGCAGGGTCTGGGTGGCGGACTTCGGCAACGCCGCGGTGCGTGTGTTCGACGCGGCAGGAGCCCTCTACGGGGGCTGGGGCGGCCACGGCGAAGGCACCTGGGGAATGAAGGACCCGTCCGGAATCGCGGTCCGGGGCAACGACGTCTACGTCTCCGACACCTGGCGCACCGGCGTCGAGCGATTCGACCCGGCCGGCCGGTTCCTGGGAAAGCTTTCGGCGGATCTCTATGGCGCCCACGGAATCGCGGTCGGGCCGACCGGGACCGTGTATATCGCAGACACCGGCAACAATCGCGTTCTCATCTGCAACGGCGACCTCACCGAGCCGCACGCGGTCGGAAGGTCCGGCGCGGGGCCCGAGCAGTTCGCCGCGCCGGTCGCCGTGGCCGCCGGTCCCTCCGGCGAGGTGTACGTCACCGACACCGGAAACGGGCGCATCCAGGTCCTCGACGCCTCGGGCGCGTTCAAGACGAGCTGGAAGTTTCCGGGCTGGGGCGTGAACGCCGAGGCGTACGTGGACGTGGATGCCGACGGTTCGCTCTACATCAGCGACCCGGCCGGCCGGGCGGTCGTACAGCTCGATCGCCGGGGCCGAGAGCTCCGCCGGTGGACGGCGGATGACGCGCAAAAGACATTCCTTCGGCCGACCGGAGTCGCCGTGGACCGGAAGAACCGGATCCTCTTCGTCGCCGACACCGATTCGAGCGCCATCGCGCGGATCCGCCTCGGCCGGAAGTAGCGCCACGCTCTCTCCGCGCGAGACCCCTCGGGGCGCGCAAGCCGATCGGGTGCGGCGGTCATTGCCGTCGCTGTCGTCACTGCCGTCACTGCGAGCACTGCGATCACTGCGGCGATGCGCGGGTCTCTTCGGAGCGATCGCGCTCGCGGCGATTCCACCGGCCCTCGTCGTCTGGTTCCTTTGGGCAGGCAAGGCCGACACCGGCCGGTTCGACGCCGTGTGGCGGTTGCTGCCGTTCTTCTCGGGGCTCGACTGGCCCTCCTGGTTCACGCTCGTCCTCGCCGCCGACGCGGCGCTGCTGCTGCTCTTTGTGCTGCGCCGGAGAGACCCCGCTCCGTGGTTCCCGGGTCCTCCTCGCGCGCGGCGGCGGCGGCGGCGGCCCGGACAGGGAGCCATCGCCGCGCAGTCCCTCGCCCTCATTTCGGCGATCGCCTGCTTCGTGATCCTCGTCCGTGCGGCGTTCTTCCACAATCCGCCGGGAGCAGAGCTGGTCGCCGCGCTCGCGGGATACGCCGCCGGAAGCCTCTGCCGCGACGTCGAACCGAGAGCGCTCCGGCGGCTCTGGAAGCGCAAAGCGCCAGGTCTTCTCGCGAGCGTGGGACTTCAGGCCGCCGTGCTGATCGGGATCGCGGCGTTGGTCCGCGGACGGGGATTCCCCTGGATGGCGGCGGCGCTCCTCTGCTTCTCGGCGGCGCTCGCGGTCCGGCGGCGCCGGCAGCTTTCGCCGTGGGTCTGGATGATCCCCCTGGCGCTCGTGCTGCGCGGGCTGTGGCTCGACTCGTGGTGGTACACGCTCGTGGGAGACGAGTACGCGTTCCGCGAGATGGCCGTCGAAATCGCGCAAAACCCGAGCGCGGGAAACGCCATGTCTCGGCTCTTCGCGATGGACGGGGTGTACGGGCAGTTCACCTATCTGACGTCACTCGTCCAGGCGGCCGGCATGGCCGTGGCGGGAACGGACAATTTCGGTTGGAAGCTGAGCAGCCTGTATCTCTCGGCGCTGGCTCTTCCCTTCTATTTCTCTTTTTTCCGAACGTTTGCCGGCCGTCGGGTCGCGGCGTTCGCGTGCTTCTTCCTCGCGGTCTCCGAGTACCTGATGTCTTTCACGAAAATCGGATACCCGAACCTTCAGGCGCACTTCACGGTCGCACTCCTGCTCTCCGCCACAACGTGGGCAGTCCGCACGCGGCGCACCGTCGCCTTCGACTGTGTCGGGCTCGCCGCCGCGGCCTGCTGCTACGTCTATCCGGCGGCGCTGTACTGCCTTCCGCTGCCGGTGCTGCTTCTCGCGATCTACGATCCGCCCCGATCGAGGGATGCCGTCATCCGGTGGGCCAATGCCGCCGCCGGATTTCTCCTCGCCGTTTTTCCGCTCCTCCTGCAGCCGCAGTTCTTCTTGTCGAAGCTGCCCGGGGTCTTCTACGGAAACCCGGACTTTGTCGATTCCCGAATGCCGCCCGCGCTCCACTTCGCCCGCAACGTCTTCTACGGGGCGTTCTCGCCACTCTTCAAACCCGGCGAGAGCCACTTCGTCGGGATTTCCTATCAGGACCCCGTCTCAGCCGGGCTCATCGCGCTCGGCGCGGCGGTCGTGCTGCGTCGGGGGCTGCGAGACCCGTTCGCCCGCTTCTGCATCGCGGGGGCCGCGGCGGTTCTCGTTCTCTCCGCCTCTCACGGATCCGACTCTCCTCCGACCACGCGCATGTTCATCCTCCTGCCGGGATTCGCGCTCGCCGCCGCCATCGGGCTGTCGTGGCTCCTCGAGCGGCTCGCCGCCTCCGGCGTTTCCGGAAACGGACGCACCGCGGCCGCGGCAGTCGTGCTGACGGCCGCGCTCGCCGCGAACGTCGTGCAGGCGTACGTGGTCTCGCCCCCCCGGATGGCCCTGCAGTACCAGGGGATCGAAGCGGTGTTCAACAGGACGGCGCAGAAAGCCCGGGACCTCGCGCCCGACCGCGAGCGCCACTTCCTGTTTCTCACGGACCAGTGGAGCGTCGCGTACGGCTTCGACTCCCTCCGCGAGGTCTATCGCCTCCCCCCCCTCTCCGACGTGCAGCTCGTCGAGGGCGACCTTCCAGACGGCGGGCTCGCGCGCGTCTCCGCCCCCGCGGCGCTCGTCGTCGTCCGGCCGGAGCTTCCCGCTCGAGTCCGCGCCGCCCTCGAGCATCTGCTTCGCCGGGCGGGGAAGGTGCCATGCCCGGCGCGGAACCAGGCCGGGACCACGCGCCTCGTGGTGTGGCAATCACCGGAACTGCCCCGGTTCTGCGACTAAACCGCTCGCTCTGCTGGACAACGGCGCCCGTATCTCTTACGTTATGAGGACAATCGGAGCTTTTCAGAGAAGGAGACTCATGACATCGCGCACATCTTCGGATTCGCGCGGGACACGGGAACGCCCGCCGGTCCTCCGGATGGCCGCCGCGGTTCTCGCCCCCGGGCTTCTGCTCCTGATTCTGCTTCTGCCGGTCGCATGCGGCAAGAAGGAAACGTCCGGGACGTCAGCGGGAACTCCGGCAACGGGCGACGCGGCAGGCACCGTGCCGGCCAAACCGACGGAACTTCCGGTGGCTCCGGGCCCGTCGATCCAGGCGGCCGCACCAGCGAACCAGACCCCCTGGGGGGCCTTGAAGTCGCCGAGTGACGCCAGCTTCGATGAGAAAGGGCGCCTCTGGGTCGTCGACCAGGGCAGCTCCGCTCTTCGCGTCTTCGATGCGGCGGGAGGACCCCTCGGCGGGTGGGGCGGTCGCGGAACGGGCGAGTACGGGATGAAGGACCCTTCCGGGATCGCGATCCACGGCGACAACGTGTACGTCGCGGACACCTACAACACCGGCGTCGAAGTCTTCTCGCAGGCCGGCCAGTGGAAGGGCAAGAGCTCCGCCGGTCTCTACAATCCTCACGACGTGGCCGTCGGAACCGACGGGCAGGTCTGGATCACCGACACCGGGAACGGCCGGCTGGTCCTCTGCGGCGCGGACCTCGGAAACCCGCGCTCCATCGGAAAGCAGGGACCCGGCCCGGAGGAGTTCTCCGCTCCGATCGGCATCGCGATCGGTCCTTCGGGCGACGTCTATGTCGCGGACGCCGGCAACGGGCGAGTCCAGGTCTTGAACTCCCAGGGTGGATTCAAGTCGCGATGGAAGTTTGCCGGCTGGGGCCCGAACGCGGAGCCCTACATCGACGCCGACCGCGACGAGACGCTCTTCGTCTCGGACTCGGTCGCCAACGCAGTCGTCCACCTCGACCGGACCGGACGCGAGCTCCACCGGTGGACCGCCGACGACGAGGGGAAGAAACTGCTGCGCCCCCGGGGGGTCGCTGTAGATCGGAAAAACCGCGTCCTGTACGTCGTCAACACCGACGCGAACAGCATTACCCGCATCCGGCTCGAGAAGTAAGCCACGGTGGATCAGAGCTCCTCGCCGGCCGGCGGTGAACCGACCGCCGGCATGGCGTCCGCGCCGCCGGCCGAAATCCCCACCGCCCGCGCTCCGTCTTCGAGCCGGCGCAAGCTCGCGTATCTCGTCTTTGCTGCGCTGCTCCTCGTCTCGCGGTTTGCGTTCCTGGGCAACCGCCCGCTGCACCACGACGAGTCGATCCACGCCTTCCAGTCCTACACGCTCTCGCGCGACGGCACGTGGCGCTACGACCCCGCGTACCACGGTCCGTTTCTGTACTACGCGAACGCGCTCGTTTACAAAATCGCGGGAGCGACGAACTTCAGTGCGAGGTTTCTTCCGGCCGTCTTCGGAGTGGGGCTCGCGCTCTTCGCGATCCCGCTCGCGGCGTGGTTCGGATTCGAGGCCGCCGCCGCCTACGCGCTGCTCGTCCTCCTCTCACCGCACTTCGCTTATTTCTCGCGTTTCATCCGGGAGGATCTTTACTCCCTCGTCTTCACGTTCGGCACGATCGTCGCGTTTCGAAAATTTCTGGAGACCGATCGTTCGCGATGGCTGACACTTTCGGCCGTTTCCTTCGCGCTCGCGGGCGCGACGAAAGAGAACGCCTATATGACGGGCGTTCTCTTCGTTCTCTTCGGCGTGTGGGTCTTTTTCGAACGCGCCCTCGCGAGGCCGGTCGCGGTTTCCGACGGAAGTCCGCCGTCGACGCCGACCGGCACCGCCGCCGCCGTGCGCGCGACCATTGCCTGGACGCGGCCGCGGCTGGTTCCCATCCTGATCGCCGCCACCGTCTTCATGTGCATCTGGTCTCTGCTCTACACGGCGTTCGGACGTTACCCGGGCGACTGGCTCGCGATCCCGAAAGCCGTCAAGTACTGGATGGGACAGCACGCCATCGCGCGGATCCCGGGCCCCTGGTACTACTACTTCCCACAACTCGCGATGTACGAGACGGGGATCCTCGCGGCGGCGCTGCTCCTCCTCCGGAGGCGCGAGATCCGCCGGGACCCGTTCATCCGCTCGGTCACATGCGCAATGGTCTCGCTGGGAGTCGCGGCGCTCGTCTCGGAGTTCGTCGTGGGGCCCGCGGCGAAGTGGATCGTTCTGGCGGTCGTTACCGCCGGAGGCGTCGGCGCCCTCGCGCTGCTCAGCCGCCGGTTTCCGGATGCGGATCGGGCCGAACCTCTCCTCCGCTTCGTCGTCTACTGGGCCCTCGCGTCTCTGGCCATCTACGGCTGGGCGAGAGAGAAAGTGCCCTGGCTCACTGTGCACCCGCTGCTCCCCGTGACGATCCTCGCGGCGATCGGTCTCGCGGACCTCTGGCGGGATCGCGCCCGGAGCGGCCCGCGGCTCGGGCTCGCGGCGGTCGCGCTTCTCGTCGCCGTGAACGCCACCGGGATGTACCTCGCGTGCTTCCGGTACGGCGCGCACGACATCGCGAAGGACCCCGGCCACGCCGAGATGCTGGCCTACGTCCAGACCTCCCGGGATCTCGTCCGCGCGCTCGACGTCGTCGAAAAGGCGAAGGCCCGCGTGGCGCCCGGCCAGCCCGTCATCACCGTCACCGGGGAAGCCTCCTGGCCGCTGACCTGGTACCTGCGCAACGTGCAGACGCGCTGGCTGACGCGGGTCGAAGACACCTCGACGCCGATCATCGTCGCGGACTGGGACGCCGAGGGAGGCCTGCAGAAGCAGCTCGCGGCGAACTACACAGCGACGCGCGTGCCGATTCGCGCCTGGTGGTTTCCAGGAAAGGTGGCGGCCGCCGGCAAGACCCCGGCCCGGCCCACCGCAGGCGACCTGATCCGCTACTGGCTCTTCCACGAGATCTGGAGCCCGATCGGCTCCCAGGACACGACGTTCTATGTCCGCAAGGACTTGAACGAAGGCACGGGACCGCTTCCCGTCGTGAACATCGTCCTGAAGGACTCGACCGCCCGCGACTACAACGGCGAGGCCGGGTCTGTTGCGCCGCTCAAAACCTGGGGCGCGGCCGGGTCGGGGCCCGGTGAGCTCGGCGAGCCCCGGGGGATCGCGGTCGACCGGCAGGGCCGCCTCTACGTGGCCGACACGAAGAACAGCCGCGTCCAGGTCTTCGACTCCGACGGCACGTTCGTGCGGCAGTTCGGCTCGAAGGGCGCCGGGCCCGGAGAGTTCAACGAGCCCTGCGGCATCGCGGTCGATCCCGATGGAGACGTCTGGGTTGCCGATACCTGGAACGCGCGGATCGCGCGTTTCTCGGCAGTCGACGGCAAATTCATGGGCGCCATCGGCGGTCCCGAAAACGCGTTCTTCGGGCCGCGCGCGGTCGTCGTGTCGCGCGGGTTCGTGTACGTCGCCGACACGGGAAACAAGAAGGTCGTCCGCTTCGATCGCGACGGAAAGCGGCTGAACGACTTCGGCGGCGACGGGAGCGGGGCCGGCGAATTCGTCGAGCCCGTCGGCCTCGCCGCCGACGCCTCCGGAAACATCTATGTCGCCGACACGGGCAACCACCGGATCCAGGTTTTCGACCCCGAGGGCAAGTTTCTCCGCCAGTTCCCGGTTTCCGGATGGAAGGATTTCTATACCGAGCCCTACCTCGCTCTCGCGGGCGACATTCTCCTGGTGACCGACGCATGGGGCGGCCGCGTGGCGGCCTACGATTCGAAGGGCGTCATGCGGCGGTCGTGGAAGGCCGACAGGGACTTCAAGCAGCCGACCGGCATCGCGGTCGACGCGTACGGCCGCGTGACGGTCACCGACCGGGGAACCAACCGGATCTTCTCCTGGGCGCTCCCGTCCGTTCTCCCGTGATCGGCAGGGGTCTCTGAGCGCTTCGACGTCTTCCGTGGCCGCGTCTCCGGCCGGCGATACCCGGGCGGGCACGGCCAGGGCCGAATGGATCCTTTTCCTCGCCGCGCTCGCGCTCTATGCGGCGACGAGGTTCATCGGGATCTCGCGCTATCCGATCTTCTTCTTCTGCGACGAGGCCCTCCAGGGGAACCTCGCGTGGCAGCTCCTGCACAACCGGTTCCGGGATCACACCGGAACGTTTCTTCCGCCGTATTTCTTGAACGACCGGCGATGGGCGGTCAGCCTCTCGGTGTATCTGCACCTGGTGCCCGTGGCGCTCTTCGGGAAGACGGTCGCGGTCATCCGCGCCACGTCGGCCGCGGTGTCCGTCCTCGGCGCCGCCGCGGCGGCCGGAGCGCTCAAGGAAATGCGCGTCCGGTTCTGGTGGGCCGCCCCCCTGATCGTCGCGCCGATCCCGCTCTTCTTCGTGCACGCGCGGCTGGGATTCGAGACCTCGATGATGGCGTCCTTTTACTTCTGCTTCCTCTGGGCGTACTTCGTGTACAGGGCACGCGATCCGCGCTGGATCTACGCCGCCCTCGCGTTCGGAGCGGCGACGTTCTACTCCTACACGGCCGGCCAGGGCGTCATGCTCGTGACCGGCGTCGCGCTCCTGCTTTCGGACCTCAAGTACCACCTCAGGCAGAAGAAGACCCTTCTCGCGGGAGCGCTCCTGTTCTCGCTGGTGATGGCGGCCCCTTACATCCGCTACCGGCGGCTCCATCCGGGCGTCGTCCAGGCGCAGCTCGCGGTCCTCGATTCCTACTGGACGCACCCGATCCCGCTGAAGGAGAAGCTGAAGCACTTCGGCCGCAACTACGCGGCGGGTCTCGATCCGCGTTACTGGTTCCGGCCGAACGGCTCCGAGATGGCGCGCCATCGGATGGACACGCTCCCGTTTCTGCCGGTGTTCCTGGCTCCGCTGATGCTCGTCGGGTTCGGACTCTGCCTCTGGAAGGCGCCGCGGTCGGCGCTCCATCGCGCGGTGCTGATCTCTCCGCTCGGTGTTCCCTTCTCCGCCGCAGCGGCGGAGCTGCAGATCCTCCGGCTGATGGCGATGGTGGTGCCGGCGACTCTGCTGTCCGCGATCGCGATCGATCAGATCCTGCGGTGGCTGGCCCGCCTGCGCCTCCCCTACGCCGCCACGTCGCTCGCCTGCGCGGCGGGCCTCGCGGTCGCGAGCGGAAAGCTGACGAGAGACGCGCTCGTCGAGGGGCCCACCTGGTTCCACGACTACGGCCTTTACGGCATGCAATGGGGAGCGCCGCAGATTTTCGACGCGATCCGGCAGGACGCGCGCTCGCAGCGCGGGACGTTTCTGCTTTCCTCCGCGTGGTCGAACAACCCGCAGGAGTTCGTTTCATTCTTCATGACCGCGGCCGAGCAGCCCCGAGTCCGCATCGCGGACATCCGGGCGTGGGAGCAGCAGGAGCAACCGCTCGCGGGCAACGAGATCTTCATCATGACTCCCGAGGAGTTCAGGCTCGCGACCGAAAGCCCGAAGTTCACGGTCTCGCCGCCGCTCCGCACGATCCCGTACCCGGACGGAACCCCGGGCTTCCGGTTCGTGAAGGTGCGCTACGTCGAAAACGTGCGCGGGATCTTCGAAGCGGAGAAGGTGGCGCGCGCCGTTCTCCAGGAAGACACGGTTGCCGCCGGGCCGGAGACGTGGAGGGTGAGCCATTCGAGGATGGACATGGGATCTCTCGAAGCGCTCTTCGACGGCCGCGCCGAAACGATCATCCGCGGCCTCGAGGCGAACCCGTTCATCCTGGACATCCGATTCCCGACTCCCCGGCCGGTCGCCTCGGTCGCGCTCACGCTCGGCGCGATGGACCAGACTCGGGTCCTTCTGAAAGCGATCTCTCCCTCAGGCGAGGAAAAAATCGCGACCGTGACCGTCTCGAACCGGCCGGCCCTCCCCTGGACGGAAGTCCGCCTCCCGGGCGGGGCCTTTCTTGCGGCCGGAGTCCGCGTCGAGATCACGGATGGGAGCGGCTCGGATCCGAGCCACATCGAGATCGGGGAGATGAGGCTGAAGTAGCGGGTCAGGAGGCACAGGACAGGACGCGTTCGGCGTTCGGCGTTCGGCGTTCGGCGTTGAGCAGGAGACGCGCGTGACTCAGCGGGGGCGGCGTGCGGCCGCCACTCGCTTCAGCTGTTCGGCGCGGCGCATCTCCCCCTTCAGGTCGAAGAGATAACGGAACACGCGCTGGATCGTCCCGAGCATCTTGAGCGGCCGGTGGATGCTCTGCCCCGCTTCGCGCGGGAAATGCCGCACGATGACCTCAGAGACCTTCCAGCCGGCGATGCGGCAACGAGCGTAAATTTCGTCCCCGACGAAGTTGATGCGGTGGCGGATCTCGATCCGGCGCGCGACGTCCCGGCGGAACGCCCGGCAGCCGCCGTTGATGTCGTGAAGCGGAGAGTCGAGCAGCAGGTGGGAGAAAGTATTCAGGCCCTTTGAGAGAACGAGCCGCGCCACCGGGTCGTGCCGCTTCTTTTTCCAGCCGAAGACGACGTCGGCGCCGGCGTCGATCGCCTCGAGGAATCTCGGAGCGTCCGCCATCGTGTGCTGACCGTCTCCGTCCACGACCATGACGACCTCTCCCGGCGTGTTCCGGAGGGCGGTCTCGGTCGCCACGGCGTAGCCCTTGTTGCCGTCGTGGTGAAAGACCGAGATGCGCGGGTCCTCGCGGGCGAGCCCGTCGGCAATCTCGCCGGTCCGGTCGCGGCTTCCGTCGTCGACGACCAGAATCCTCCAGTCGAGACCCGGGATCGCGGACAGTGACGAAACGGCTTCGGCAACGGTCTTCGCGATCAGCTCTTCCTCGTTGTAGGCGAGAAACGCGACGCCGAGTCGGGGCTGCTTCTCAGTCGACATATCTCCCTCTTTGCGCTGCGCCTCCGCCGGAAAGCAGCATCCGGAATGTCTTTTTTCCCATTGGAACAGAACGAACGGGGACCCGGGATCGTCGGTTCAGTTTAGCAAAAGGATCCTGGAGTATTCAGCTCGTCCGCCGTCTCCCCCTCACCCCCGCCCTCTTCCCCGGCGGGCGGGGAGAGGGAGGTTGCGCGTTCTCGCCACCGTGGCGAATAAGCTCGCCCCGAGAGGAGTCTCCCGACCAAAGGGAGGGAGGAGCCTCTCGGGGCGGGAGCCGAAGCGAACGCAGGGACGAGGCGAGCGGTCGAGCCCTCAGGCGAGCTGCTGGCCCGTGCCTTCGCCGCCGCAGCGGCGGAGGCACGTCCCGGAGTGAGCGAAGGCGACAGTTACGTCCCCGAGCGCGCGGCGACGACGGCATCCTCTGCCTGGTGCTCTCTCCAGTGGCGAAACGCGACGGAGAGGATCGCGACGACCGGAATCGAGAGGAAGACGCCCGTCAATCCTGCCAACTCCGCGCCGCACAGGATCGCCAGGATGACCGCCAGCGGATGGAGATGAATTCCCCTCCCGATGATGCGCGGGTACACCACGTAGTCTTCGAGGAGCCGCAGGATCGCGAGAAAGGCGAAAACCCCCAGTGCCTGGGCGGGCGAGCGGAAGAGGGCGAAGATCACCGCGAGCGCTCCGACGGCGAGCGGCCCCGCGAGCGGTATGAACTCGAGCAGCCCCGCGACCATCCCGAGGACCACGGCGTACGGAACGCCGATCAGGGCGAAACCGACCGTACAGGCCGCGCCCACGATCAGGCAGGCGATCAGCTGCGCCCGCACGTACGAGGCGAGCGCGCTGTTGACGTCCTCGAAGAACTCCCGCCCGCGCCACCGCATGCGGCCGCGGGGGAAGAGTCTCAGGGCCGACTGCCGGAAGGAATCCGCGTCCTTCAGCAAGAAGAGGGCGAGGATGGGAACGAGCACCAGCCAGGGCAGGTAGCCGAGCATCCGTCCGATCCAGGGAAAAATGCCGCTCTTGAACTCCGCGGCCCCGCTCTCATAGCCCTGCTCGATCGCCCCGTTGATCGCGTCGCGGGCCCCCCGGGGAAAGTGCCCTCGCTCGTAGCTCTGCCACGAGTGCAACCGCGCCTGCGCCCGCGCGATGTAACCGGGAAGCTCCTTCGTAAGCTCCGCGAACTGGGCGGCGACGACCGGCAGGAGCAGCCAGACGGCCAGCGCGAGCGTCCCGAAGAGGAGGAGATAAACGATCCCGATCGCGGCGGGAAGGGGCAGCGTGCGCGTGCGGAGGCTCCCCCCGATCCGGATGGTCCGGCGGAAGAACCCCACGACCGGCGCCAGAAGGTAGGCGAAGAAGACCGCCAGGATCACCAGCAGCAGGACGCCCTCGAGCCGGTAGAGGATCCAGAGCACGCCGACGATGCAGAGCACCAGCACGAGGATGTGAAACGCGGCGCGGACGATCGGCTGCTGCTGCTGCTGCGGCGGCGGCGGCGGCGGCGGCGGGTTCACGGGGGTGTCGCGCAGGGCCGTCAGGAGGGGCCTCCCCGAGCGCGGTTACGAAAACAGGCGGCCCGATCAATGCCCATAGATGATCCACCCAGCGGCCACCACCCAGCCGACGACGATGAACAGAATCCAGGGATCGTCAATCAAAAGGGCCTGCGTCGGGTTGCCACCGCCTCCGCGGCGGTAGACGAGGCGAACGTAGCGGGCGACTCCGAGGACCACGAACGGGATCGTCGGGGCGAACGAGCGGCCGCCGTGGATCTCGCGGGTGGAAGGCATCACGCTGTAGGCGGCATAGCTCGCGACTGTCGTGAGCGCCGTCACGATGAAGAGAAAGTCGAGTCCCTCGGCGCCGTAGGAAGCCAGGACGGCCCGGTGCTCCGAGGAGGATTGCGCGTTGCGCCCCGCGTGCTGCAGCTCCCACTGACGCTTGCCGACGACCAGAAAGAGCGCCAGCAGATACGCGCAGCCCATCAGGAAGGGCGACGGCGGAAGCCCCGCAAGGGCGGCGCCGGCGAGCGCCCGGAGAGGGAGCCCCGCCGCGACGATCAACGCCTCCAGAAACGGCACGCGTTTCAACCACAGCGAGTAGGCGGTCATGAGCCCTACATAGATGGCGCACCAGCTCCCGAACGCGGGTGAGAGGAGAAATCCGGCCGCGAGGCCGGCGGAGCCGGCGACCGCGGCCGCCCCGAGCGCGAGAGAAGCTCCGAGCGTTCCTGCGGCCAGCGGACGGTGGCGCTTGACGGGATGGGCGCGGTCGCGCTCCCGGTCCATGACGTCGTTGACGAGGTAGATGGCGCTCGTCAGCGCGCAGAACACCACCAGTCCGGCGGTCGCGAGCTCCCAGCCGCGAGCCGACGACAGCGCCCGGCCGAAGAGGAACGGGAGCGGAAGCACGAGGTTCTTGACCCACTGCGCCGGGCGGGCGGACACGAGGAGCGCGGGAAAAGCGCCGCGCGAGGAGGGCGCGGGCAGAGCCGCGGCCGGACGCGATTCGCCTTCCGATCTCGCGGCCATGGATGTCACATTGTACGCCACGGGATAGAGCGCCGTGGCGCCAGGAGCGCTCAGGAGTCTTCGATCTGCGTTGCAGTTCCTGGCGGCGGCTTCGACGGGGCCGCCTTCCGGGGACGCCGCCCCTCGGCGATCGCGAGGTCTTCCTTCTGGAGCGTTTTGTTGATCGCGAATCCGGCCTTCGCGCCCTCCGCCGCCGCGACGACAACGAGCTGCACGTCTTCCGAGGCGTCGCCCGCGACATACAGGCCCGGCACGTTGCTTCCTTCCAACCGGTCCGTTCGAACGGTCCCCCGGTCGTTGAACTCGCATCCGAGCCGTTCCGCCAGCTGCGAGCGCTGATGCTGGCGGGTCTTGAAGAACATCGCGCCGCGCTCGAGCGGCTCGCCCGAGGCAAAGACGATGCGGCGGAGCCGTCCGTCGTGGCCCTCGAGGCGGACGATTCGCTCTTCCCGGATCTGGATGCCGAGCCTCGCGAGCCGCGCGCGGTCCCGCGGCAGGAGCGCCGCGTCTCCGCCGGTGCAGAGCGCGACGTCGGCGCTCCAGGTCTTGAGCGCGAGCGCCAGGCCATACGCGTCGCGGCCCGCCCCGTATGCGGCGAGCGGCAGATCCTTCGATTCCCAGCCGTCGCAATAGGGACAGTGAAAGAGGCTGCGCCCGTACATCGCTGCAGCGCCCTCGAAATCCGGCAGGCGATCGACGACGCCGCTCGCGAGCAGCAGCTTCCGGGCCGAGACGACGCGCCCGTCACCGAGAGTGACCCGGAAGCCGTCCGGTGTGACGGCGGCGTCCGTCACCTCGCGGAGGATCATCTCGACACCGTACTGCTCCAGTTGTTCGCGTCCGATGCGCAGCAGCTCCGCCGGCTCGATTCCGTCGCGGGTCAAAAATCCGTGGAGCGCGTGGGAGGCGAAGTTGCGGGGCTTTCCCAGGTCGCAGACCAGAACACGCCGCCGGCAACGACCGAGGATGAGCGCCGCGGAGAGCCCGGCCGGGCCTCCGCCGACGATAATGGCGTCGTAGGCGGCCGAGGCTGACCTCACAGACAATAGATCATCGCCGCCCGATCTGCAGAGCGCGTGCCACCGGAATAGTCCGCTCTGAGCGGCTACAATCGTCGCGGAGGGGCCCCTTGCAGCAACCCGGAACGTTGATCGAGGGCAAGTACGAGATCCTCGGGAAGATCCGCGAGGGCGGTATGGGCGCCATCTACAAGGTCCGGCACCGGCTCCTGGACGAGGTCCGGGCCATCAAGGTCATGCGCCCGCAGGTGCTTTCGGACGACGAGCTGCGGCAGCGGTTCGCGGAAGAGGCGAAGACGGCGACGCGCCTGAAGCATCCGAACATCTGCACGATCCACGATTTCGCTCTCGACGACGACGGCACGGCGTACCTGGTGATGGAGTTCATCGACGGAGTCACGCTCGCCGAGATGGAGCACAAGCCCGCGCCACTCGGGATGACGCTCGAGGTCATGCACCAGGCGCTGCTCGCCCTCGCGTACCTGCATCGACGCAACGTCGTGCATCGGGACATCGCACCCGACAATCTGATGCTCACGTCCGACCAGGACGGGATGCCGCTCGTCAAGCTGATCGACCTCGGCATCTCGAAGACCCTCGACCAGCAGGGTGAGGACCGGACCTCCACCGGCGTTTTCCTGGGGAAGCTGAAGTACGCGTCGCCCGAGCAGTTCGGGGCGCTCGCCCCCGGGGAAAAGATCGACGGGAGAAGCGACCTCTACTGCCTCGGCATTGTCCTGTACGAGCTCCTCACAGGCATGCGCCCCGTCGTCGGCGAGACCCCCGCGCAGCTGCTGCGAGCGCACCTCTTTTTGCCGCCGCTGCCGTTTTCGGAATCCGACCCGGAAGCGCGAGTCCCGCCCGAGCTGCGCGCCATCATTCTGAAGGCTCTCGAGAAAAAGAGGGACGACCGCTACGCCTCGGCCGAGGAGTTCGACCGCGACATCGTCCAGCTCAAACAGGCAATGGATTCGGCGGCCGAATCTGAGACCACCGTCGCCTTCTTTGCGAAGGCGCGCGGGAGCCGCGACGGCGAGACCGGAATAACGCCGAGCGCGCAGAACCGCCTCGACCGCCGCTTCGTCGCGCATCCGACGCCGAGCCCGTCGAATCCTTCACGCATCACGGACAGCGTCGCAGAGCAGCCGACCGCCATGACCCCGACCCCGGAGTCTCGAGCCACCGAGCCGTTTCCCGTGCCGGTGCCGGCGCGGGCGCCGGCCGGCCGGCGGCGCGCCCTGCTCGGGATCGCTGCGGCCGCCGTCGTGCTCGCCGGCGCGGTCGTCGTCCTCCGCGGACGGTCGCCTCGCGCGCCCACAGCCGTGGCGACCCGCGCGGCTCCCGTTGCCATGCCGGCCGCGCCCTCCGAGGCGGTTCCGACACTCCCCGAGCCCACGATCGCGCCCAGGCCCACACAGGCGCCCGTCGAAGAGGCGGCGAGGCCGGCGGCGGCGATCGTTCCCGCTCCCGCGGTCCCGGCTGCCGCTCGTCCCACTTCCGCTCCCCGGGTCCGACCGACCCGCTTCGCGCCGACCCCCGAGAGAATCGCGCGAAAGATCGACGCCCCCGCACGCGAGGCGCCCGTCTTTCCCACGCCGGCGTCCAGCGCGCCTTCTCCCGTCTCGATCCCCGCGCCCCCGGCGCCCCGCCCCCCGACGGCAGTCCCGCCGGAGGCCGGCGTCCGGGAGACGAAGACGGCCTCACCATCGGACGTGGATCGGATCCGGGAAGTCATCTCCCGTTACGAACGCGCTCAGAACACGCTCGACGCCGACCTTTACTCGCGGGTGTATCCGCGGGTGAACCGGGCGCGCGTTCAGTCCGCGTTCGACGAGTTTCGATCGCAGACCGTCTCGATCGATCAGATCCGGGTCGAAGTCGCCCCGGGCGCCACCCGGGCGACCGTGCGTCTCCACGAGAGGAGGGTGGCGGTTCCTCGCGTGGGCAGCGAGCAGAGGATCGACGCGAACCGAACCATCGCGCTCCAGAAGGAGCACGACAACTGGGTGATCACCGGCCTCGAGTGAACCGGGTCGTCCGCCGGACCGCGCCGATGGTTAGGGCAGCCGGGGGCTGCGCTACAGCCCGTCGGCCTGTGGCGGTTAAAAGCTGTAGTCGAACGCGATGAGCGGTGCGAACCTGTCCTGAAGTCCCTTCTGGTTGAGAGAGAAAAGCCCATTGACCGTGATGAGCAGGTTTCCGACGGGGTTGATCTTGAAGCCGGCTGACCCGAGGAGCGACGTCGAGTCCCGGTTCTCGCTGATAAGCCGCGAAAACGTGGCAGTCTTGATGACAGGCGTCCCGTTGAAGTCCGGGTTCGTGTTGAATTGAAAAGTCGTGTCGACGACCCGAACCACCTGCGCCTTGCGGAACGTGCGTCCGAGGGCGTCGACGGCAAATGTCAGGCGCGGCCCGAGCGCCCAGTCGAAGCCGCCCGTGTAGGAAATCTCATCCGGGACTTTGCGCCCGCCCGACGCGTTGCTCGACCAGGCGTAGCCGGCGTTTAGGTGGGGAGAGAACGGCCCCGCATGCAGCGACGCGATGACGAAGCCCCGGACCTGGGTCGACCCCGTCCCGAGCAGGTCCCGCTCTTCTCCCGTCGGAAGCCGCACGTCAGCGGCGAGAGCCAGGCCACCGCGGCCGCCCTGGAGCAGCCGGAACTTTCCGCGCAGGACCACGTCGCCGACACCCGAAGCGGATCCGCTCTGGCGAAAGCTCTCCGTCGTCCCGCCATTAGTGAACGTGTGGATCGGAGAATTGCCGCCCGTCGCGAGCCGCCGGATCGTCGCGTCCGTCTGGGCGTCCACGTTGACCCGCAACACCGGGACCGCCAGCCCGACGTCCACCCGGTCGGAGATCCCGTACGTCAGAACGAACGCCGTGATGTCCGTGTCGACCTTCAGGAACAGGTTGGACGTGATCACGTCGCCTTCGAAAGGGAACTGGAGATTCCCGTGGTCCCCGTTCGTGTCCTGATGCGTGAAGACGAGCTTCGCCTGACCGTCTCGCAAGGTCAATCCGTCGATGTGATCGAACGTGAAGTGGCTGTAGTTGACGCCGACGTTCATCCGCCCCTTCCCGATCGTGTCGGACCGTTCGGCGTAGATCGGGCCAAAGCTTTCCGCCGCGCGCGTGAAAACGCCGAGAGACGAGTCGAAGTTATAGGTGAACCCGCCGGCGGACGAGGCGAGCGGGAACGAGGAGAGCTGATTGCCGAGCTCCGTGTTGAATCCCTGGAGCGCCCGAAACTGAGGTGAGTCCTCGCCGATGAAATGCGCGGAGTGGGAGAACCCCGTCGCGGGAGGGGCGAGCGTGATTCCCTCGCGGAGGAAGTCGGTCAGAAGATCGCGAAGGTTGAACGACTGCGCCGCGGCCGGCTTCGGAAAAAGAGCCGCGAGGGCGACAACGAACGCGATGGCGGAATGGCGAAGCTTCATATGCCTCCCGGACAATAAACAGTGAGTTTTCCGGGAGAGTAAGCACTGCGCCCCCGGGGGTCAAGCGGAAAAACGCTCGCCCGGACGCCTGAAAGCCGCGTGCGCCTCCGTTGGCCACTTTTCACGCTGGATGTTCCGCCCTCACACCCGCCCTCTCCCTGTCTCCGGACACCGGTCCACATGTCCCGGTCCATACACTCCCGCAAGGAGAGGGGGTCGTCATCTCGTACTCACCACAGTGGCGGCTACGCTCGCATCGGGAGGAGTCTCCTGACCGAAGGGAAGGAGGAGCCTCCCGATGCGGGAGCCGAAGCGAACGAAGGGACGAGGCGAGCGGTGGAGGCCGCATCCGGCCGAC
>JBDTRB010000008.1:0-57417 GCA_039931865.1 Acidobacteriota bacterium
CCGGGCTCTCGCGAGTGTCGTCGACGTCCTTCTTGTAGGAAAGTCCGAGGATGAGGATCCGGCTCCCCTTGACCGCTTTCCCGCGCTCGTTCAAAGCGAACTGGAGCTTCTCCAGCACGTAGTGCGGCATCTGGACGTTCACCTCTCCCGCGAGCTCGATGAATTTCGCCGTCACGCCGTACTCCCGCGCTTTCCACGCGAGGTAGAACGGGTCGAGCGGTATGCAGTGGCCGCCCAGCCCGGGCCCGGGGTTGAAGCGCATGAAGCCGAACGGCTTCGTCGCCGCCGCTTCGAGTACGTCCCAGACGTCGATCCCCATTCGGTCGAACACCGTTTTCAGCTCGTTGACGAGCGCGATGTTGACGGCTCGGAAGATGTTTTCGACGAGCTTCGCCGCCTCCGCCGTCCGCGCGCTGTCGACGCGGACCGTGCGCGCGATGACCTGGTCGTACAGAGACTGGGCGAGGTCGCCGGAAACGGGGTCGACACCGCCCACGATCTTCGGAATCGTCGCCGTCGCGAAGCTCTTGTTTCCGGGATCTTCGCGCTCGGGGGAGAAGGCCAGGAAAAAATCCTCGCCGCATTTGAGTCCCGTTTCCTCGAGAAGACCCCGGACGAGAACGTCCGTCGTCCCGGGATAGGTGGTCGACTCGAGAATGACGAGCTGGCCCCGCCGCAGTCGCTTCGCGATCTCCGTAACGGTCCTCACGACGAAGCTCATGTCGGGCTCGCGCTGCGGCGTCAGCGGCGTCGGGACACAGATAATGAGGGCGTCGGGGTCGGCCACCCGGGCGAAATCGGAGGTGGCGGAGAAAAGTCCCGCCCGGGTGACAGCTCCGACCCGATCCGGATCGAGGTGCTTGATATAGCTGGCTCCCTTGCCAAGCGCGTCGATCTTTTCCGGGTCCACGTCGAAGCCCAGGACGGAGAACCCCTTTTCCGCAAAGGTGAGGCCCAGGGGAAGCCCGACGTATCCGAGCCCCAGGATCCCCACGCGGGCGGCGCGTTCGTGGATCTTCTTCTGCAGCCCGTCTGCGGCGGACGTCACAGTCATTTCCGACATGTCATGCTCCGATTTGAGCGGTTGTCCCGCCCCGGGTTTGTGGTTTTCGAGAGACCCGTCGCAGGATGGGCAGGCTCGGAGCAAAGGGCTCAGCCGTGCCGGTTGCATAGAGTGTGTCCGGCGAGTGCAAAAAAAACTCCCTGTCGACGATTCCGTGCTCCTGTCCGAGGGCGATGTCCGGCTGCGGTTCCGACTGCCGTCGGTATGCGTACGGGTGGAAGTCGATTGTTTAGAACGCGTAAGCATATCATGTGCCATGGGAAGGGGCCGCCTCTACCGGGGCAGCGCTCTCGGTTTCAAAGACCGCACTTCCCGCATGCACGGGGGGGCCCACTTCGGCGTGCACCGTCAGGGTTCGCTGTCCGGTGAGGCCCGCCAGAGGCAGAACCAGCGCTGTGTGCCCGGGTGCGAGGAGAGTGCGTCCCATCGAGTAGCCGTCCCAACCCCAGACCACGATCGCGGGCGCGGAAGAGTCCAGGTCGACCGTCAGCCTCTGTCCCGTAGTCTGTTCGGGATCCAGGCAGAGGGCCAGACCGCCCGAGGAGGACCAGGCGGGCGACGACTGGAGCGTCGCGAGCTGGGATTCGAGGCTTCGCCCGACTGCGCCGAGCTCGAGACGGTTCCCGAGCGCCCGCGCCACGTCGCGCCGTGCCAGAAGCACGTTGCAGGATTCCTGGTCGGCTGGCGCGATCGCCTCGAGAGCGAGCCACGCCTCTCGGACCCGGCCGCTCTTGAAATGCGCGCGCGCGATCTCCAGGAAGACCGGTGTCCATCGCGGCCGGTCCACCGCCGCGCCTCTCGCGGCCATCTCTCCGGCCGCCTCGAGATCCCCCGCAAGCGCTCGTGCCCTCGCGCGAACCGTGTCCGGTACGCCCGTCAGTGTTTCGACCACCCGGAGAAGAAGAGCGCCGTCGATTTCGTTCTGGCGTCCCTCGAGAAAGTACTGCGTGAGCGTCGTCCTCGGATCGCTCCCCCATGCGGCTTGGCGGTCGAGCGGCCAGAGAGCAAGAATGCGGGCAGCCTGACTCGGCGTGGCGGCATCGTCGAGCTCGCTCGGTGGGTGTCTGTAGACCCAGTTGGGGCAACGCCAGCGCAGCTCCTCGACGTCTTCCACTCTCGCTCGTTCTTCTGCCAGGGCTAATTCCGCAGTCCGCTCCCGACGCTCTGCGGTTTCCCATCGAGGCGTCAGGAGGGCCACCCCCGCCACGTCTCCCTGCCGCGTGAAGATCCGGATCGCGCGGGAAAGCGCATCGGAATCGTTGGGCAGGAGCCGCACCACGGCGTCGCGGCCAAGTGTCGCCGAAGCCGCCGCGAACTGTTCGGAGACGAAGTCGGAATCCCGGAAGGCATGCTCGAGGACGGCCGGCGCCTGCTCCCGCTCGTTCAAAGGCAGATCTGCCCAGGAAGAGAGCGTCGCGCGAGCGCGTGCGACCCAGATCCGCGCTGAGCCGGGCGCCGCGGCGGAGGCAAGTCGCAGAGGCTCCGCCCACAATTCCGCGTTCCGGCGCTCGGCCGCCTGTTTTGCTTCGACGTAGGCGAGCTGCCCCAGGAGGTAACGGTGCATCGCCCAGCCGGGTCTCGCGGCTTCCGCGGAGAGCATCATCCCGCGGGCCACGCGGAGGTCGTCCGTTCGAAGCCCGGCGCGCGGCGGCGGGTCGCTCCCGGGTGAGAGTCGCGGAACACTCTCCCTCAACGCGGCGTCCACGATGGACGCGCACTCGAGATCGCCGGACGGCTCCCGCCGCATCATGCTCACCTCGGAAGGGCGGCTCTGATCGAGCCCGACGCGGCGGGCGAAGCCCTCTGCGTCGTCGCCGAGAGCCCGGTTGCGGCGGTAGGCGAAGACCGAAAGCGCCATCAGGAGCAGGCACGCGACCCCGGCTGCGACGCGTCCGCCCCGCGGTCGCGACGGAGTTACTGCTGGTCGTTCCACGACAGGGGCTCAGACGCCGCGATCGCGGCGGGATTGGTCTCGAACAGGCGCGCCGCGGCCTCGGCGCCATGGTCGCGGCGAATGCGCTCCCGCGCGAGGGCGAGTCGCGGGGGTCTGGCGGCCATCGAATGGGCGTCGGAAGCCACGACGTGAACGAGCCCGAGGCGGAGCAGCTCTTCCGTGGCTTCCTGCGCTTTCGTTCCGAATTCCCCGATCACGCAGCCCGCCGTGACCTGCACGAGGGCGCCGCGGTCGACGAGATCCTTCAGGCGCTCCGGGTTCCTGACGAACGTCGGGTGCCGTTCGGGGTGCGCAATGACCGGGATCGTGCCGAGAAGCGACATCTCGTGAAATATCGCCGAGGCGTCCGGCGGGACGGTCCGCCCGAACTCCAGAAGCAGATATTTGCCGCGATTGAGACCGACGAGCGGGCCCGTCGCGCCCTTCTCCACGAGCTCCATCGCGCCGGAACTGAAGAAGTACTCGCATCCCGCAAGAACGACCGGCTCGCCGAGGAGGAGCGCGTTCAAGTGGGCCACCAGCCCGTCGCGCACCTTAACATCCTCGTTCATCCAGGGGTCTCGGAGGACGTGCGGGGTGGCAACCACGGCGGCCGTCCCTTCCGCCGCGGCGGCCCGACAAAGGGCGACCGCCTGGTCCCAGGTTTCGGGGCCGTCGTCGATCCCCGGCAGACAGTGGAAGTGCAGATCGATCACAGGAACGTCGCGCGTGCTCGGCGGAAACTCGCGCCTCAGACGAGGCGGGATGCTGCAAGGGCGGGGCGCTTTTCGGGCGGAGCGGCGCCGGACCCGTAACCGCCGTCGCCGTAATACGCGTCCTCGGCATGCTCATAGCCGCGGGCCTGCTCGGTGGTGTTGTTGATCAGAACGCCGAGGATGCGGACGTTGCTCAGGTGCATCCGGTCTCGAACCCGGGCGACCTGGTCTCGCGGCGTTTTGCCGCCCTGGACGCAGAGCACGACGCCGTCCGTCTGGTTCCCCAGAACCAGGGCATCCGCGACCGGAGCGACCGGAGGCGTGTCGAGGACCAGATAGTCGAAGTTGACGGCGGCCATCTCCAGGAAACCGCTCATCGCGTCCGACGCGAGCAGGCCGGACGGGTTCGGAGAGGACGGCCCGGAGGGAACGACGAACAGGTTCGGAACGTCCGTCTTGACGATCGCCCGATCGGGAGCAAGATTCTCGGCCAGGATCGACACGAGCCCCACGCGGTTGGACACCCTCAGGATCTCGTGGAGCCGCGGCCGGTGAAGGTCCGCGTCGACGAGCAATACTCGCTTTCCGAGCTGGGCGAGGACGACCGCCAGGTTGATCGACGTCGCGGTTTTTCCTTCCCGGGGAAAAGTGGACGTCACGACAAACGATTTGACTCCGCCGGCACGGGAAAGAAGGAGAGCCGCGCGGAACGCCCGGTAACTCTCCGCAATTCGCGACCGCGAGCTGTGGTGCGGGAGGAGCTCGATCGCGCCCTCTTCCGTCTCGGCCGGTGACTTCTTGCGGGAGAGGCCTCGGTACCCGTAACTTCGGCCCTCGGAAGACACCGCCGGAATGACTCCGAGCGTCGGGAGATGCAGGTACTGCTGGACCTGCTCCGCGGTCCGAAGACTGCGATCGAGATACGAGAGGAGAAACGCGAGACCGACTCCGAGCAGCCCTCCGCCGAACACGGACCCCATCGCGTTTTTTCGATAGGACGGGGAATGCCGGCTCGTCGGCGGCAGTGCCGAATCGACGACACGCACGTTCGAAGCCCGTTCGCGGTTGCCCCGCGAAATCACTTCAGCTTCCGACTGCTTCTTCAGGAGGCTGTCGAGGAGAGTTCGTTTCGCGTCCACCTGCGCCTTGAGATTGTTGTACTCGACCGCGTCCGCATTGTTCGCCATGACGTCGGTCTTCTGCGTCCGGAGTACGCCCTTCAGGCCTTCCTCTCGGCGCAGCGCGGTCATGTAGTCGTTGCGGGCGGATTCGCGCGCCTTCGACACTGTGTCCTGGACTGCGGCCTCGAGGTTCTGCCGGCCCTTGTCGATCTGGGCCTTCATCTGGAGCATCGCCGGCCACTCGGGCTTATAAAGGTTCAGCTTCTCCGCGTAATCCCTCTCGAGCCGGGCCTGATCCGCGCGGATCGAGGCGATGAGACCGCTCGACAGAGTCTCGGCGACTGCGTCGGGGCGCGCGGTCCGCATCTGGTAGTAGCGGGCTTCCTTCTGGACGCGGTCGGCGAGAGCCGATGCGTAATCCGCGTTCAACGCGTCGAGGTTCTTCACGGTCCCGCTCGCCTGGGGATCGCTCGTGACGATGTCCTTCTGCCGGCCGTAGGCGAGGAGCTGCTGTTCCTTGCCCTCGAGCTCCTTGCGCACCTGCTCCGTCTGAGTTTTCAGAAAGTCGGAAGTCTGCCCCACCACTTGAAACGCGGACTCGAGGCTCCACTCGATGTAGGCATCCGCGATTGCGTTAGCGATGTCCGCCGCCAGCTTCGGACTGCTCCCGACATAAGAGATCTCGAGAAGGCGTGTCCCGCGAACCGTCAACACTTCGGTGTGGCGCTGCACGCTCACCGCCGCGGCCGCAATGTCCTGGGTTGCCGAACTCGCCGTCGTCTTCGACGCGGCGCCTGGACGGAGGAAACTCTTTGTCTTGACGCCCAGAAAATCCGGGTTCGACGCGAGGTTCAGCTTGCGCACCACGCGCTCCGCCACCCCGCGGCTCTGGATGAGCTCTTTCTGGGTCGGCAGGTACTCCAGATCGTACCCGCGTGCAGCGGACGGTCCCACCTCAATCGAGCCTCCGCCTTCGCGCTCAACATCGAGCACCACTGTGGCCCTGTACGCTGGTTTTGCCGCCAGCGAGTAAACGGCTCCGAGGACCATAGAGAGCGCCAGACAGAGCGCCACCAGCTTCCAGCGCCTCCGAAGGATCTGCCAGTACTCCGCCAGGTGGAGGTCCTCCGCTGCGGCGACCGTCGGCGGCTCGATTGATTTCGCGAATTCCCGCCCCTCAGCAACCATTAGAAAAAAGACTCCTTGACGACGATCACGTCATTCGGTTTCAAGACGGGATCCGCATCCTTGCCGGACACGATCCGTTTGAAGTCTGCCACGATTTCAGCGTCCTTGCCGTCCGCGCCGCGGCGTTTGATGCGAATGCTCTTCGACGCCCGATCCGTCAGCCCGCCGGCCTTCGCGATGACTGAGAGAAGCGAAACGCGATCATCGCTGTTGAATTCCAACGCGCCCGGCGACTTGACCTCACCGAGACAGAAGACCCGGATGTTGGTCCTCGCCTGGACGTTCACGACGTCCCCGGGGAGAATCGGCACGTTCCAGATCGGGGACGCGTTGTGAAACAGCTCCTCGGAATCGATTTCGAGCGTGTCGGAGAGACCGTTTTCGGCCCTGCGCAGGACGTAAATTTTCCGTCCTGCCGTGTCGGTCAAGCCGCCCACCGCCGAGATTGCCTGAAGCAGCGTCCAGCGACCGGAGATGTTGAGAACGCCGGGTTTCTGCACGGCTCCGACGACCGTGACGGGCTTGTTTCCGAATTCCTTGATCACGACGGAGACGCTCGCGCGATTGACGTACTTCGCTTTCAGCAGCTGCTCGAGGCGGTCCCGGACCTGGGCTGCGTTCAGCGCTGAAACATTCACTTCGCCGAGAAGCGGAAGGTCGATCGTGCCGTTGTTGTTCACCCGCCGCTCGAGGTTCAACTCGGGAATCTCGAAGACCCGTATTTCAAGAAGGTCTTTCGGTCCGATCGCGTAGTCGCCATCGCCGGGCAGACTGGGCGCGCCCGGCGGAGGGGCCGCGGGCTGAGTGGACGGGCCGGAACCCGTGGGAGCAGGGGCTCGTTGCGCGAAAGCGGCGGAAGCGGCGCTGCCGACGATGGCCGCCCAGAGGAGAAGCCTGCCCGTTAAAGACTTCACGCGCTCGCTGATGCTCATTGACCGAACACCGTCAAGGCTCCCGTCACCCGCAGGGTCGAGCGGGAAAACCCGCCGACATTCGAGCGATATCGACTCTCGGTCGCCAGCGCGGTAAAGATCATCTTCCGGTAGAAGTTCGTGGAGAAACCTCCACCGAAGACCGTCCCGCGGTCTCGCCTCTCGACGGCTGACGCGTTGTTGATGAGCACGGAGCGCGGCGAGGTGTCTTCGGCGTACTCACCGAAACCGCGCAACGTCACGCGCGAACCAACTCCGATGTTCAGGGCGGCTCCGTTTCGTGTCTCGATGTAGTACGGATTGTTGAAGAACAGCCCGTAGATGAAAGTCCGGCCGCCATACGCCTGGACCTCGACTTTTTTCGTGAGGAAGTACGAAGCGAAGTAGGACCCCGTCGGGGTGGAGAACGTCGGGAACCGCGAGCCGTTGTAGGGGCGCCCTTCCCGGTATCCGCCGGAAAGGTTGACGAAGAACCGCGGCCGGTCATAGTGCAATCCGACCAGGTAAGCGTTCCCCTCGTTGTCGCCTTCGAGAGAAACGCGAGTGAATTCCGTGCGGTTGCCTTCGACGGCGGCCGAAATGTCAAACGAGGAGGTGAGGCGAAGCCGCATGCCGGCACGGGCCGCTCCTTCCGTCCGGTTCAGTTGACTGACGTCGAAGGAAATCCCGGGGTCTGTCGCAGGCAGCGGACCTCCGAACCCGTAGCGATGGCGCTGGATCTCGACGCCGGCAAACGCTGAGAGGTTCCGCGTCAGGTCGATCTCGACTTTCGCGTCAGCGTTTCGCACCGTGTGGATCACCTGCGTCTCGGTCTGGCTGTTCAGGAAGTCGACGCTCTTTGTGTTGAAGCCGCCGACCTCGAAGGTGAGCCGGTTGAAAAACCCGAGCAGCGCCGCCTGATAGCGGCCGCCGAATGTCCGCCGCTCGGGAAAGTTCTCAGACCAGTCATACTCGGGCCGGACCTCTCCCTGGACGAACAGTTTGGCGCCAGCCGGGATAGCCCAGCGGACGCCGCCTGAGACCGTTCCGTAATAGTCCTCGAGCTTGGGGACCGGATCGGAGGTTCCGAGCGCGTTATCGGTGTACCCCGCATCCGTAACCTGCAGGAACGGGATCATCCGGAACGGTCCCAGCCGGAACTTACTGTTTTCGACCACCTGCTTGACTTGCTCGTGCGTAGCAATCGTTCTCTCCCTCGGCACTTGATCGGTCGTGAGCTGGCCCAGCAGGACGCATGGGAAGAACAAGAGCCCGGGGGCCAGACATTTCCGCGCCCGACGCGCGAACGCTCCCCCGCCCCCGCCCCCGTCGGTCGTCTGTGTCCCCGATCCCATTCGGCCCCCGTTCGACCGGCGCGGGGCGGAGGACACCAACGTCCCGCGAGCCGTGCCGGTTCCGAATCGGGTAGCCCGTTGCACGACCCGGGCCGGAAGCGGGTCAAGGCCGGCCTCAATTTTCTGGTCGTCGCCGCCCGGAAGGCATGTCATCATCGCGGTCCCGATGAGCCGGCCGAACTCTTGAAAGCGCTCTCCGGCCGTCGGTTGCGGTTTTTCGCCCGGGAGGCGTTCGCCCCCGACCAGGCCGGCCCGCTCGACTCGATCGCCTTCGCGCTTCTGATAGCTTTCGCCGCCGGCGCGCCGTTTCTGTACGGGATCCACACGGCGACGCGGGGGACGGCGATTGCCATTGGCGGAGGCGCGGTGATGCCCGGGGGCAACCTTCTACTGGAGATTGCCGCCTTTCTGCTGACCGCTGTTGTTTTACTGTCCAAATCGCGCGTCCGTTCTGTACGTCCCCTCGCCATCCCGTTGAGCGGACTGGTTGCCCTGGCGGTTCTCGGGCTGATCCAAGTTCTTCCCTTGGGGTATGGAACCCTCGATCGGCTCGCTCCGGTGAACGCACAAATTTACCACGAAACGGCCCGGATTCTGGCGCTCTTCGGGGTCTCGCCACCGCCGGCGCCCCGCATTTCCATCGCTCCCGGCGCGACCCTCGAAACGGTCCTGCTCACGCTGGCCTACGCCTGTCTGTTCTTTTCTTCCGCGAGTCTTCTTCGGACCCGGCTGCGGCGCAGAGTCTTCCTCGGGACCCTCCTTTTCGCCGGAATCGCCGAGATCGCCCTGGCGGTCCTGCGGGAACCCACGGGCGCCCGGCTGCATGGGGTGTTCGCCAACACCAATCACTTTGGGGCGTACCTCGAAATTTCACTTGCCGTGGGGTTCGGCGCGATCTGGGCGGAGGTCTTGACAGGCCGCCGGCGGGCCGACGCCATCGATCGGGCGGAGCGGTTCGAGCGCCGTTTCCTGCCACTCGCCGCGCTGATCGTCGTCTGGACAGTGCTTGCGATCGGCATCGCGCTGACGGAGTCGCGCGGCGCGATGCTCGCGGCGGCGGCGAGCACGCTCTGCCTGGTCTTTCTAGCCCCGTTCCACAAGCGCGTGCAGCGCCGGCGGCGGCTGATGGCCACGGCAGCGCTTGCGATGACCGCAGGCCTGATCATCACGGGGGCGACCATCGGCCGCAGGCCCTTCCTCCGGTTTCTCGAATCGGACCCACGGGAGATCGAAAGCGACGCGCGGGTCTCGCTCTGGAAGACCTCGGTGGCAGCCTGGCGCGAATTCCCCATCGTCGGCTCCGGCCTCGGTACGTTCCGGGAGGCTTTCCGGCGCGTCCAGACCCGGGAATTCACGGGGAGGGTCGAACAGGCGCACTCCGATTTCCTGCAGCTTCTCGTCACTGGTGGAGCGGTCGGCGCGATCCTCGGGGTCATCGTCTTTGCGTCTGTGGCCTGGCTCCTGCTCCGAGCCTGGCGCGCCCAGAAGCATCGGGAAGAGACTGCCGTCGTGCTGGCGGGTCTTGGAGCTCTTCTCTCCCTGACCCTCCACGGTTTCGTCGAATTCAACATGTCGATTCCCCCCATCCCGGCGACGCTCGCCTGCCTGGTCGGCGCCGCGTGGGCCGCGGGCCGGCACGCCTGAGGTTAAGAGCCACACGCCGGTCCGATTTCCCGGACCTCTCTGCTTCTTACCCTTCGGTGTCTTGGGCGTGGCGGTCCGGGTCGCAGTCGGGGTGCTCGTCGCGGTGCGCGGGAAGAGCATCACCGTCGGGATCGACAGCGTGCCGGTAACCGTCGGGATCAGCGGTGTCCCGGTTCGGGTCGGGGTTGCAGACGCAGACGCGTCGCGGTCGGCGGTCCTGGACGGGTTGGCGGTCACCCCGCGTAATTAGACGGGTTGGCGGTCACCCCGCGTAATTAGCAGAGGCGCTCCGCACCCGGCGTCCCCCGGGAAGCCCCGTTCTCCGCCTATGGAGTCGGGGTCGGCGTCGGCGTCGGCGTCCTAGTCGGCGTGGAGGTCGGGCTCGGCGTGGCTGTCTGGGTCTGCGTGAACGTCGGCGTCGCGGTCGCGGGCAGTCCCGTGGCGGTCGGGGTTGCTGTGAGGGTCGGCGTCGGCGTCGGTGTCGCGGTGAACGTCGGCGTTGCTGTGGCCGGGAGAGACGTCGCAGTCGGCGTGGGCGTCGCGGTCAGAGTCGGCGTCGGCGTCGCGGTCCTCGTCGCGGTGAAGGTCGCGGTCGGCGGAACCGGCGTCGCGGTCGCAGTCGCAGTCGCCGTTTGCGTCGGCGTCGGGCTCGGCGTGATCGTCGGAGTCGCCGTGAACGTCGGGGTCGGCGTCGAGGTCGGCGTGGCGGTGAACGTGGACGTCGCCGTCGGAGTCGGGGTCGGCGTGAACGTCGGTGTGGCGGTAGGCGGAATGAACGTGCCCGTCGGGGTCGCGGACGGCGTCATGGTGATCGTCGGCGTCGGAGTCGTCGTGGGGGTCGCGGTGGCCGTCGGTGTCGCGCTCGGCGTCACCGTCGGGGTGGAGCTCGGGATCGTCGTCGCAGTCCCCGTCGGAAGCGGAGTCGCAGAGGCGGCCGGAGTGATCGTCAAAGTCGGTGTCGCCCCCGGCGTGGTGGAAAACACGGGCGTCGCGGTCAACGTCGGAGTGACGCTCGGCGTCGCCGTGGGCGTCGCGCTCGATGCGGGCGTGGGTGTCGACCCGGCGGGGGTCTCCGTCGGAGACGGAACGGGTCCTGTCGGAGTCACGGTCGGAGTCGCGGTCGGAGACCCGCCCGGTATCGGCGTCGAGGACGGGACCGGAGTGGGCGAATCGGACTTCGGCGCCGTCGGTGGATCGTGGAAGCAGCCGCCGGCAAGGAGAAGGAGCGCGGCCACCGAGACCCACGCGAGGTTAAGAGCAGCCCTCCGGCCCGAAGCCGGAGAGCACGCGCGCAGGGATTTTGGCTGCCGGGGAGGGAGATTCATACTCGTCCTTTAAGAATACGCGAGATGGGGACCGGACCGCTTCGTGGCTATCGATTGGCACGATCGATTGATGCGCGACCGATTGATAATTGATGATTAATGGCTGGGCCGCCGAAGAGGCTACGGCGTAAAGGGAACCGTGACGACCGTCCACGCCTCGACGTCCCGGCCGTCCCTGCGGGCGGGCTCGAACTCCCAGCGCCGGATTGACTCGATTGCCGCTTCCGTCAGAGGACGTGGTCCACGCACGGGTTCGAGACGCAGCGGCCGGCCCTTGTCCGAAACGAGCACGCGAATCACCGCGGTCCCGGACAGCCCCACCTCGCGCGCGGCTCGGGGATAAACGGCCGGAAACGATCTGGAAACCCGCGGCGGAACATCGACGTCCGTTCGTTCCGGTGGACGCTCCGCGGGATCAACAGCGCTGCCGGGCGGCGGCGGGGCGGCGGGGGCCGGTCGCGAAGTCTCGTGAGCGAGGGCAGGTGCCGCCGCGGGCGCTGCGGCAGAGGGCGAACGACGGAAGCGCGCGTTGAAATCTTCGCGGACCTGCGGCTCGACCGGCGCTTCGCCGCACGCCCCGACGCGCCGTTCGAAGTCGGAGATTTTCGCCGCGATGGATAGCGCCTCCGGGCGCCGCCCCGCCGCGTCCTGGGCGAGCGCCTCGTAGACGAGCGCGTAGCAGAGCTCCCGCGGCCGGTCGAGGAGCCCAAAGGCCGCGATCCGGAGCGGGGTGATGGCCTCGGCGGGGCGGCCCGCCCGGTACGCCTCCAGTCCCTCGCGCAGCCGCGTCTCCGTGAAATCCTGCCCGCGGCCCGCCGACGCGGCGGCCAGGCAGAGAACGGCCGCGAAAAACGTGCGCGTGGGACGGAGTCCCCGCCCCGTTCCCGAATCCCTGGACTTCACGAGGCGTCGCGGTGCAAGTCCCGGGCCTCAGCGCGGGTTCAAACGCACCCGGACGGTCGCGAGGTCGGCAGGCGCGTTCGACGCCGACAGCACGCGAAGCGTCCGCAGCGCCCGGCCCGGAGCCGAGATGACGATGTCGTGAACCCCGGGAGCCGGAAGCTCGAGCGGATCCGAGGCGCTCAAGCTCGACGCCGGCCTTCCCGCGCCGCCGTTGACGGTCACGACCGCGTCGGGAGGATCGACCACCAGGGCCAGGAAGCGGCGTGTCGTCGCCACGGGCGGCGTCAGGCGGGCAAACGGAATCCGCACGGCGCGCACCAGATCGTTTCCGATCTCCGCGAGTTCCACCTCCGCATTCGAGGTGACGTCGACCTCTGCCTCGTAGGGAGCGTAACCGGGCAGCTCGAGCCGGATCAGGTGGGGCCCCCGGGTCAGCGGCAGCGTCAACCCTCCGCCGAAGTTGTCCCAGTCATCGACGATGCCGACGTAACGGCCGTCCAGGTAGACGCGGGCCTGTTCAGGAGAAAGGCTGAGCCGCACACCCCTTCTCGCCCGGAGGACCGCGGGCTCGGGAGCCGCCTCTCCCGAGGGGGGCTCGGGCGGCGCGGGCGGCAGGACGATTCGGGCCGCGGGAGCGGCGGGGGGCGGCGGAGTGCTCGCGCTCGCCGGACGCGGGGACGGGGTCGCCGGAGGCAATGTCGCGGGGCCCGGTCGAGTCGGCGTCGGGGCGAGACGGGGGATCGGGCTCGGCGTCGCGAACGGGATTGCTTCGAAGGGGATGCGCACCGTCGTCCACGTCCTCACCGGTTCTCCCCCGGCGGCCGCCGGCTCGAAACGCCACTGCCGGACCGCCTCTTCCGCGGCCTCGGTCAGCCCCATCGGCGCGCCCTGGACCGTCTGGATCTCGAGCGGTAGCCCCCCTTCCGAGACGAGGACCCGCAGGACGACCAGCCCGCGGAGACGGCGCCGAATCGCTGCCGCGGGATACACCGGGGGGACCATGTGGATGACCCGCGGCGGCCGGTCGACGGACTCCAGGGCGACAGTCCTCGGCGGACGGAGCGCGACTTCGACCCGTGTGGGCGAGGGCTGGACGGCAGTGGCCGCGGGACGGGCCGTCCGCGAGGGCGTTGGAGGGACCGGCGTCCGCGTCGGAGGCACGGGCGTCAAGGTCCGGGTCGGCGGAGCGGGAGTCGGCGTGCGGGTCGGTGGAACGGACGTCGGAGTGAGCGTCGGTGGAACCAGAGTTGGCGTCCGGCTCGGTGGCACGGCCGTCGGCGTCCGTGAGGGCGTCGAAGTGCGCGTCGGCGGAAGGAGAGTCGGCGTGCGGCTCGGAGGAACAGCGGTCGCCGTGGGGGTCGAAGTCCGCGTCGAGGTCGCCGTGCGCGTCGCCGGAGGCGGGGTCCGCGTCGGCGGTACCGGAGTCGGCGTCCGCGTCGGCGGGAGCGCTGTCGCCGTCGGAGTCGGCGGTACCGGCGTTTCCGTTCGAGTCGGCGGCAGAGGCGTCGGCGTGCGGCTCGGAACGGCGGTTCGAGTGGGGATGGGAATGCTGGTCGGGCGCGGCGTGGCGGTGGGCGCCGGCGTTGAGGTCGGCCGGGGTAGAGTCGGCGGCGGGACGGCCGCCGTCGGAGAAGGAAGCACTTCCTCCTGAGCAGGAGGCCGAGCAGCCATCGGAGGAGGCGGAGGGGGCCCGGTCTCGATCGGTGTGGCAGGCAACCGCGGCCGCGGAGACTCCCCCCTCGCAATCGGAGCGAGGGTCGCAATCTCCGAGAGCCGGGCCGCGGGGACACGCTGTCGGAGAATCCGTTCGAAACCGGCTCGCGTCGGGGTCTCGAAGCTCGGTGCGGGGTAGGTCGGAAAACGCCGCTCGAGCTCCAGGAAGCGGTTTACGGTGGCGTTCGCGTCCTCCGGATGGCCGGCGGCGTCCTGCGCGAGCGTCAGCCGGCCGAGGGCTTCGGACAGCCGCTCGGGGAAATCCAGGTACCCGAAGCTAGCACTCCGGAATTCTTCGACGGCCTCGGCGTACCTCCCCGACTGGTACGCCTCTTTGCCCGCTCGCATCCGTTCTTCGAGATAGCCGGCGCCCTGCTGCGCCTTCGCCGTCAAGGCGAGCGACGCTCCGACGAGCGCGACGTAAAATGTGTTTCGGAATCGCATAAAAATCACGAGAGCCGCCGCACGACGATCCGCCTGACGGGCTGCAAGATACACGCCCCCCTCGTTTCGTCCGAGCGGCCTCGTGATCCCCGCCGGCGGCGCTGTCTGACTGCTATCCTGCGGCGGTGACGGATTCGCCCCTCTCCGGCGCGCAGATTCTCCTCGGATCGGAACTCGCCGCGACGATCCGGGAATCGGCGCGACGCGAAGCAGAAGACTTCGCCGGCGGAGACCGACCTCCCCACCTCCGCGTCGTCCTGCTCGGGGCCGATGCGGGCTCCGAGACCTACGTCGCCGCGAAAACGAAGGCCGCGCGCGAAGCGGGTTGCACCGCAGACACCGTCCGGCTAGCGTCGGGCACCGCACCCGCCGCGCTCCTGGCCGAGATCGCCCGAGGCAACCGCGACGATCGCGTGGACGGGCTCCTCGTCCAGCTGCCGCTCGAGCCCGGCCACGATGTTCGCCGCGTGTTTGACAGCCTCGACCCGTGGAAGGACGTCGACGGCGTCAGCCCCGAAAACGTCGGGAGGCTCCACCAGGGACGCCCGCGTTTCACTCCCTGCACTCCCGCCGGGATTCTCGCGCTTCTCGACGCGGCGAAGGTGCCCATCGCGGGAAGGCGAGCGGCGGTCCTCGGACGAAGCGAGATCGTGGGCAAACCCGTGGCCGCGTTGTTGACCGCGCGCGATGCGACGGTCACGCTCTGCCATTCCAAGACCCCTCAGCTCGAACGCATCTGCGCCGAGGCGGACATCCTGATCGCGGCCATCGGCCGTCCGGGATTCGTGACCCGCGAGTACGTCCGCCCGGGCGCGGCGATCATCGACGTCGGCGTGAACCGTCTTTCGGGAGCAGGCGCGATCCCCGCGCACCTGGCGTCCTCCGAACGAGTCCGGATCGCGATTGAAGCCGGCCGCCCCGTGCTGGTCGGCGACGTCGACTTCGATGCCGTCGCGCCGATCGCCGGATGGATCACGCCGGTGCCTGGAGGCGTCGGCCCGCTCACCGTTGCGATGCTCCTGAAGAACACGGTCCTCGCGGCCCGACTGCGGCGCGAGCGGCGCGGCGCGGACGAAATGGATCCGCTCACCCTCTGACCCTGACCATCTTCCCCGGCCGATGACCTCGCTTCTTCTGATCAGCAGCTCGAACGTCCACGGACGCGGATATCTCGATCATGTCGAAGAGGCGCTGCGCGAATTTCTGGCCGGCGTCTCCGAGGTGCTCTTCTTTCCCTACGCGCTCCACGATCGGGACGCGTGCACGGCCCGCGCGCGGGAGCGCTTCGCCCGGCTCGGCATCGCCGTCGCGTCGCTGCACGAGGCTCCAGACCCGCGGCGGGCGATCGAGGCGGGTTCGGCTTTCTTCGTAGGAGGCGGCAACACGTTTCGCCTGTTGAAGGCCGTCCAGGACCTCCGGCTGCTCGGTGCGCTTTACGATCGGGTCCTCGGGGGCGCCCGCTACATCGGGTCGAGCGCCGGGACGAATCTGGCCTGCCCCACCATCCGGACGACGAACGACATGCCGATCGTGTCTCCGGTTCCGCTGGACGCGCTCGGGCTCGTCCCTTTTCAGATCAACGCACACTATCTGGACCCGGATCCGGACTCGCGGCATCGCGGAGAGACGCGCGAAAAGCGCATTTCACAGTTTCACGAAGAGCCGGAGAACATCGCCCCGGTTGTCGGGCTCCGCGAGTCCTGCTGGCTGCTCCGGCGCGGGGATTCTCTTCTTCTCCAGGGCCTTCCAGGACCGGCCGCCCGCGTTTTCGTTCGCGGGCAGGTCGCGAAAGAATACGGCGTAGGAGCTGATCTCACTAATTTTTTAAGGTACTAACGCTCGATGGCCAGGTGTCACAGCCGTCATTCTCGTAAAATTACCAATGCTAGATTTTCGCTTGAAATACGAAAAACTTCGTACTAACTTGTTCGTATGAAGACGATGATGACGAAGAACGCTTCTACCCCGCGCAGGCCGACCGATGCGGAGCTCGAGATTCTTCGGGTCCTGTGGGACCTCGGGGAGGCCACGGTCCGCGAAGTCCAGGAGACGATTGAAAAGGAAAAGCGCCGGGCGGCGGGATACACGACCGTCCTGAAACTCCTGCAGATCATGACCGAGAAGGGTCTCGTGGAGCGGAACGAGTCGGAGCGCGCGCACGTCTACCGCGCGCGGCTCGAACGCGAGGAGACGGAAAAGCAGCTCGTCGGCGACCTCCTCGAGCGCGCATTCGGCGGCTCCGCCTCGCGCCTGGTGCTCCAGGCCCTCGCTTCGAAGACCGCTTCCGCGGAAGAGATCGCGGAGATCCGCGAATTTCTCGATCGCGTCCCCGGGGAAGATTCATGAGCGCCTGGGCGGCGTTCTTCGACGCGCCCGCGGCGCGGGCACTGGCCGGCGCTCTTCTCGAATTCGTCTGGCAGGGCGCGGCGGTCGCCTCCGGCCTCGCGATCGCCAACCTCGCTCTCCGCGCTCGGAAAAACGCGGCGCGTCTCCGGTACGCGCTGGCATGCTCCGCTCTTGCGATGATGGTTTTCCTGCCGGCCGCGGGGTTCCTGCGGCGGCTGGCCCCCGTCCCGGGAGGAGAACCGACCCGCTTCGAAGTCTCACCCGCGACCTCGGTCATCCCGCCCGCCGTGGAGGGAAGTCTGCCGATCGTGTTTCTTGCGGACGAATCCGCGGGGCGGTCCGCAGCCGCACCGTTCGGACGGATCCTTCTCGTCGCCTGGATCTTCGGGGTCGCGGCGCTTTCGATTCGCCTCCTGGCGGGATGGAGGGCCGCCGGGCTCCTCCGGGTCCGCGAGACCTGGCCTGCGCGGCCAGAAATCGTGGCGATGGCGGAGCGGCTGTGCCGCCGGCTCCGTGTCGCGACCCCGGTGCGAGTCCTCGAATCCGGCCTCCTGCGGGTGCCCGCCGCCGTCGGCGTATTCCGCCCCGCGGTGCTCCTTCCCGTCTCGTCCCTGACCGGCTTGCCGGTCGAGCAGATCGAGGCGCTTCTGGCGCACGAGCTCGCGCACATCCGGCGCCACGACTACCTGGTGAACCTGGTGCAGAGCGCGGCGGAGACGCTGCTTTTCTATCAACCGGCAGTCTGGTGGGTTTCGGGCAGGATCCGGATCGAGAGGGAAAACTGCTGCGACGACCTCGCCGTAGCCGCCACGGGAGACCCGATGGTTTACGCGCGCGCGCTCGTTGATTTAGAAGAGCGGCGCGGGTCGGGAAGCGCTCGGGCTCTGGCGCTCGCGGCGAATGGCGGGGAGCTGTTCGGCCGGATCGCGCGGCTCTTCCCGGAGGTTTCGGACCGGCGGCACCCGCGGCGCGGATCCCGCGCGGCCGGGGCAGTCGGGCTCGCCTGCCTGCTACTGGTCGGAGCGGCGTTTCGCGTCGCTCCATTCGATGAAGATCTCGGGGAGATTCCGTCCCCGCGCACGCCGGCGGCCCTGCCGCTTCCCGCCCTCGCTCCCCTACCGGCCCGTCGGGCGCCTGCCCCCCTGCCGGCCGGCCGTCCGGCGCCTCCAGTAGTTGCCGTTCCGGCTCGAGCACCGGCCGCCGCGCTCGCGCCCCTCTCGCCGGCCACGCCAGCGGCCGTTGCCAGCGCCACGCCTGCGGCCCTCGCGCCTCCGGCGGTGATGACGAGCGCTTTCCCGGTCCTTCCGGCCATCGCGCAGGCTTTCCCGTCCGAGGCTCCCGACGCGGTCGTCGAAGCGGTGCCTCCGACGCCGGCTGCCGCCCCGGCGGAGCTGCGGTTGCGGCTGCGGGCTGACGAGCTCGCCGCGCTGCGCTCGCATCGCGTCACCCCGGGCTTCCTGAGAGAGATCGCCTCGCTCGGGTACACGCGAGCCACGACCGATGACCTGATTTCGCTCAAGATCCACGGCATAGACCCGGCCAGAATCGCGGCGTTTCAGAAGAGCTTCGGCGATCTTCCCCTGTCGCGTTGCATCGAGTTCGGCATCCACGGGGTCACGCCCGACTGGATCTCGAGAATTGAATCCGCCGGGATATCGGGGCTGACGCCCGCGCAGGCGGTCTCGCTTCGCATCCACGGAGTGACCCCCGAGTACCTCGAGGCATTCCGTCAGGCGGGTTACCCGACACCGACCGCCGACCAGGCGGCGAGCCTTCGCATTCACGGCGTCGAACCCGGCGATGCGGCGGCCTGGCCCGGTCCCCGAGGCGCGCGGCCGACACTCGACGAGCTCATTTCGGCCCGCATCCACGGTGTCGACGCCCGCTTCGCGGAGAACATGCGCGCCGCAGGATTTTCCGGCGCGGGGATCGAGGAGCTGACCTCTTTTCGGATCCACGGCGTCGATGCCGCTTTCGTCCGCGACATCAAGGCCGCCGGATTTCCGTCGCTGTCCGCCGACGAAGCCGTCAGCTTCCGGATCCATGCGGTCACTCCCGCTTTCGTCCGGGAGATGCGCCAGCTCGGCGTCACCTCGCTGAACGCGGAGGACGTCGTCTCTCTCCGCATTCACGGCGTCACGGCGGAGTTTGTCCGGTCGCTCGCAGCGGAGGGATATACGCACCTGGATTCCGACGACCTCACCTCTCTGCGGATCCATGCCGTCACCGTGGACCAGATTCGCGCGTGGAACCAGGGCGCGCGGGGACGTCTCTCTATCCAGGATCTGATCGAAGCGCGTCTGGAAAAAAGGAGCTCCCGATGAATTCGAGACGTTCTCTGCTGACTCTTTCCGCGGCCGCCGTCGCGGCGGTACTCTTTCTCGCTCTCGCCGGCGGCCCCGCGCGGGCCGCGGCCGTCCCGGGGGAAGCCCCGGAGAGCGGGGCCGCTCTCGAGGGACGCTGGACCCTGGACTTCGACCGCGAAGACGGGCGCGTTCAGCTCTCGATGGAGCGGCGCTCCGGAAGCCACCACTCTCAGAGCTCCTCGCCGTATCAGCCGTCCGACTTCCGGGATTTACGCCGGCCGGCCGGTGGCGCCGAAGTCCCGGCGCGGTTCACTCTCGTTCGCGATGCGGGAACGTTCTCATTTGACGGACACCTCGACTCGAGCGGCGGCTCGGGCCGGTTTCGCTTCGCCGGCAACCCCGAGTTTGAACGCGCGTGGAACGCTTCCTCGCGCGGCGAGCTCTCGCGGGAGCAGGTCTTCTCGATGGCTCTGCACGACGTCAGCCTCGCTTTCCTGCGGGACCTTCACGCTCTCGGCTACGACGACCTGTCGGCGAACAAGCTCATCGCGATGCGGATCCATGGCGTGACGACGGAAGAGATCCGCGACCTGCAGTCACTCGGTTACGGAAAGCTCTCCGCCGACCGTCTCGTCGCTTTCCGCATTCACGGGGTGACGCCGGCGATGATCCGGGAGCTGTCGTCGCAGGGCTACGAGCGCATTTCGCCGGACCAGCTCGTCGCGATGCGGATCCATGGAGCGACTCCCGAATACGTCCGGGAGCTCGCGAGCCTCGGGTACCGCCGCATCCCGGCGGACGAGCTCGTCTCGATGCGGATCCACGGCGTCTCTCCGGAGTACGTGAAGGATTTCGCCTCGCTCGGTTACAAAGAACTGTCGCCCGAATCCCTCGTGTCGATGCGGATCCATGGCGTCAGTCCCGAATACGTCCGGGAGGTTTCACAGCTCGGGTACCGCAACGTCTCAGTCGAGAACCTCGTGTCGATGCGCATCCACGACGTCTCTACCGATTACATCCGCCGGGTACAGGCGCGCGATCGGAACGTGTCGATCGACGAGCTCGTGTCCCGTCGCATTCACGGCCGCGCCGAATAACCGAAGAGTCGTCCGAGGGCAGAAGGCACCGGCGCGCCTGTCCGGAACCGGACCCGCGTGAGTGTCCGGAACCGGACACGCGAGTCCCGCGAGCGGCCAGAGCCGCTCCCCGAAACGGGCCGGCGCCCAATGGATTCAAGCACTTCCGAAGGCGCGGCCATGGCACGGGCTTCGCCCTTGTCTGACGCGATGGACATCGTTCGCGAAGACCTTTCGAAGCAGCGGAAAAAGAAGCGCCTCTTCCTGATCGGAGCCGGCGTGGCCGTCGCGCTCCTGATCACGCTCGGGCTTTCCCGGTTGAAGCCCGCCGCGCCCACGGTGGAAAAGAGCGCGGTGTGGATGGATACCGTCAAGCGCGGACCGATGCGGCGGGAAGTGCGCGGACCGGGATCTCTCGTTCCCGAGTCCGAGGGCATCCTTCAGATCTCCGCTTCGACGGAGGGGCGCGTCGAGCGGCTTCTGGTCCAGCCGGGAAGCAACGTGTTGCCCACCGCCATCCTCCTCGAGATGTCGAACCCGGAGCTCCAGCGGGACGCCCTGGACGCGGAGTGGCAGCTGAAGGCCGCACAGGCCGAATCGACCAACACGCGGGTCCGCCTCCAGAAGGAACTGATGGACCAGCAGGCGGCGGCGGCGACCATCGAATCCGACTTCCATCAGGCGCAGCTGACCGCCGAAGCGAATGAGGGACTGTTCAAGGACGGCCTCGTCGCCAACCTCACGTTAAAGCTCTCGCGCGTCCGGGCAGGCGAGCTCGCCACGCGCAACCAGATCGAGCACAAGCGGCTCGAGGTGTACTCGGAATCGGCGAAGGCCCAGGAAGACGTGCAGAAGGCGAAAGTCGAGCAGCTCCGCGCGCTCGCGGGCCTGAAACGCTCTCAGCTCGAGGCGCTGCACGTGCGCGCGGGCATTGCCGGCGTGCTGCAGGAGCTTCCGCTCCAGGTCGGCCAGCGCGTCACGCCGGGGACGACGCTCGCGAAGGTCGTCCAGCCGAACAAGCTGAAAGCGCAGCTGAAGATCGCGGAAACGCAGGCCAAGGACATCGGAATCGGACAGCCCGCTTCGATCGACACGCGCAACGGGGTGGTCGAAGGAAAAGTCTCCCGCGTCGACCCCGCCGTGCAGAACGGGACCGTCACCGTCGACGTCGCCTTGAAGGGCGAGCTCCCAAAGGGCGCGCGGCCCGATCTCTCCGTCGACGGCACGATCGAGCTCGACCTTCTCCCCGACGTCGTTTCGGTCGGACGTCCCGCATTCGGGCAGGAGCAGAACCTCGTGACCCTCTTCCGCGTCAACCCGGAAGGGGACGAAGCCCAGCGCGTGAAAGTGCGGCTCGGGAAGAGCTCGGTCAACACGGTCCAGATCGTCGAGGGGTTGAAGCCCGGAGATCGCGTGATTCTGTCGGACATGAGTGCGTGGGACGCGTACGACCGCGTGCGTCTGAAGTAGCGGCCCGAAAAAGGAGAAGCATGAGCGCCAACGGCCAACCGGTCATCCGCCTCGAAGGCGTCACGAAGGTTTTCTTCACGGACGAGGTCGAGACGCATGCGCTCGCGGGCGTGCATCTCGACATCCGCAACGGGGAGTTCCTCTCGATCGCGGGCCCGTCCGGCTGCGGGAAGTCGACGCTCCTCTCGATCCTGGGACTGCTCGACTCTCCTTCGGGCGGCAGCTACATCCTGAATGGCAAACCGGCGCAGAGCCTGAACCTCGCCGAACGCGCGCGGATCCGCAATCGCGAGATCGGGTTCATCTTCCAGAGCTTCAACCTGATCGGCGACCTCTCGGTGTTCGAGAACGTCGAGCTTCCTCTGACCTATCGCGGCATGGGCGCGGCGGAGCGCAAGAAGCGGGTGCAGGAAGCGCTCGAGCGCGTCGGCATGGCGCACCGGATGCGGCATTTCCCGTCGCAGCTCTCCGGCGGTCAGCAGCAGCGCGTCGCCGTCGCCCGCGCGATCGTCGGCCAGCCCCTCATCCTGCTGGCGGATGAGCCGACCGGCAACCTCGACTCGGTCAACGGGGAAGCGGTGATGTCGCTGCTCCAGGAGCTGCACCGAAACGGCGCGACGATCTGCATGGTCACGCACGATCCCCGTTTTTCGCGGCACGCGGACCGCACGATCCATCTTTTCGACGGCCACGTGGTCGAAGAGGAAGAAGCGGGTCGGGCGGAGCGAGAGCTGGTCGAAAGCGGGTTCGTGGCCGAGCACGGCGATCGGCAGCGCGGCACGGTTTAGCCGACCATGCTCCAGGATCTCCGCCACGCTGTCCGCGCTCTGCTTCGGAGTCCGGCGTTCGCGGCGGCGGCGATCGCCACGCTCGCGCTCGGCATCGGGGCGAACACGGCGATCTTTTCGATCGCCATGGGCGCGGTCTCTCTTCTCGCGAGCCTCATTCCCGCGCGCCGGGCGACGCTCGTCGATCCGTTGATCGCCCTTCGGCAGGAGTGACGGCCATGCGTGACATCCGCCTCGCCCTGCGCGCTCTCTCGAAGTCCCCGGGATTCACGGCCGTGGCCGTCGTGAGCCTCGCGCTCGGGATCGGCGCGAACACCGCGATCTTCAGCCTCGTCAACACGGTGCTTCTTCGGCCGCTCCCTTATGCGGAGCCCGACCGGATCGCGATCATCTGGGAGAACAACTTTCCGCGGCACCGCGAGAGAAACGTCGTCAACCCGGCGAACTGGCTCGAGTGGAAGGGCCGCAACGACGTGTTCTCGGACATCGCGCTCTCGAGCTGGAGCGCTCTCACTCTGACCGGAGGCGGCGCACCCGAGCGCATCGTGGGGCGCGCGGTGACGGCCAGCCTTTTTCCGGTGCTGGGCGTCCGGCCGGCCATCGGCCGCGCGTTCACGCCCGCCGAGGAGGCCGCGGCAGCGGTTCGCGGAGCCGCGACACCCGTGATCCTCTCCGACGGCCTCTGGCGGCGGCGCTTCGGCGCAGACCCGGGGATCCTGGGCCAGCCCATCGCGACCTCGGACGGCCGCGCGGTCGTCGTCGGTGTGTTGCCGCGCCGCTTCCGCCCCCTCGGGACGGAGGAGTACTGGGAACCCTTCCCTTTCACGGAGCGCGCTCGCAGTTTCTCTGGTCGGTACGCCGTCGGCTGGGGCCGGCTCAAGAGCGGAGTCACGTTCGAACGGGCACAGGCCGCCCTCTCGACGGTCGCCCGCGGCCTCGAGCGGGAACACCCGGACTTCGACACGGGGTGGGGAGTCCAGGTGATCCCCCTCGCGAAGGACGTCGTCGGCTCGTCTCGCTTCCTGCTGCTCATCCTCTTTTCGACGGTGACTCTCGTGCTCGCGATGGCGTGCGCGAACGTCGCGAGCCTCGTGCTCTCGCGTGCGGCCGGACGCCGGCGGGAATTCGCGATCCGGATTGCGCTCGGCGCCTCGCGCGCGCGCCTCGCCCGGCACGCCATGACGGAAACCCTTTTGCTGTCGCTCGCCGGGGGCGCTGCCGGGATCGGCGTGGCAGTCTGGGGGCTGAAGGTTCTGGTCGCGGCGGCCGGGGACGCGATCCCGCGGCTCGAAGAAGTGACGCTCGACGGGCGGACGCTGGCTTTTGCGCTCGCCGTGTCGTGCGTCGTCGGCGCGCTCCTCGGTCTCGCCGGATGGTGGAGGCGCGATCGCGATCTCGCCGGCGAGCTTCGGGGCGAAGGCACCCGCTCGACTTCCGACGCGCGCTCGCTCCACGTGCGCGCGGCGCTCGCGGGGGTGCAGATTGCCACTGCGGTCGTCCTCCTCGCGGGGACCGGTCTCCTCGTCCGTTCGATGGGAAACCTGCGGAGCGTCGATCCGGGGATCGACCCGACCGGCGTCCTGACGTTTCAGGTCGACATGCCGCCGCGGTATGACACACCGGAGAAGCAGTCCGCCTTCCTGGATCAACTCTCCTCCGGCATCGGCTCGCTTCCTGGAGTCCGTTCCGTCGGCATCGGCTCGTCCGTCCCGTTCGGCAACACCGACACAGCCACGCGATTCACCGCGGACGGGCTGCCGGACCCGCCCGCCGGCGAGGAACCTGTCGCCGAGGTCCGCCGGATCGATGCCCGGTATCTCGCAACACTCGGCATTCCGCTGGTCGCCGGGCGGGGTTTGACCGACGCGGACCGTCCCGGCGCGCCGAGCGTCGTCCTCGTGAACCGCACGCTCGCGCGGCAGATCCTGGGCGGAAACGGCGTGGGGCGTCGCCTCACGGTCCGGTACGAGCCCGCGTCCGTCGAGATCGTGGGCGTCGTCGGCGACGTGCGGCTGGGCGGCCTCGATGCGGACGTCCGGCCGGCGATCTACTACCCCGTTCGTCAGACGTCGAGCGGCGCGATGACGGTCGCGGTGCGGGCGAGCCATGGCGCCGCGCTCCTGCCCGCGATCCGGTCCGAGCTTCGAAGGATCGACCCCGACGTTCCCATGGACCGTATCGCCGATCTGGACCGCATGATGACGGACTCGCTCGGGCCGCGGCGGTTCCCGATGTATTTCCTCGCGCCGTTCTCCGCCACCGCTCTTCTGCTCGCCGCGGTCGGGGTTTACGGGGTGATCTCCCTCGCCGTTTCGCAGCGGCGCCGCGAGATCGGCGTGCGGATCGCGCTCGGCGCCGCCCCCTCGGACGTGCTGCGCCTCGTTCTCACGCGGGCGTTCCTCCTGGCGGCTCTGGGTGCCGTGGCGGGAACCGCGGTCGCGCTCGTCGCCACGCGCGCGATGCGGACGCTGCTGTTTCGCGTCGCTCCGGGAGACCCTGTCGCTCTGGCGGCGGGAGCCCTGATCGTCGTTTCGATCGCTCTCCTCGCGGCGTGGCTGCCGGCCCGGCGGGCCACGCGCACCGATCCGATGACCGCCCTCAAGCAGGAATGACACGCGCCGGAGCACCCGACGCACACGCTACGAATCCAAGGAAGTGAGAGCAGAACGATGATGATGCCAGGAGAAAGCGGCGGGGTTTCCAGCGTGACGAAGGAACCCGGATCGCGAACGTCGAAGACGGCGGACGGATCAACCGTGATCCGCACCCGCAATCTCGAGAAGAGCTTTTCGACCCGGGCGGGCCAGACGTGGGTCCTGCGCCGCGTCGATCTGCAGATCCAGGAAGGCGAGTTCGTCTCGATCATGGGTCCGTCGGGGGCCGGCAAGAGCACGCTGCTCTCGATCCTCGGCCTTCTCGACCAGAGCTGGGCCGGCGAGTACGAGCTCTTCGGGACGCCGGTGCACACCTTAAAGCCGAAGGACCGGATCGAGCTCAGCAAGAAACTGATCGGATTCGTGTTCCAGCAGTACCACCTCCTGGACAACCTGACCGTTCAGGAGAATCTCGACATCCCGCTTTCGTACCGCAACATGAAAGGGAGCGAGAGAGCCGCGGCGGTCGCGGACACGCTCGACCGCTTCCAGATCGTCGGCAAAAAGGACCTGTTCCCGAACCAGCTTTCCGGCGGCCAACAGCAGCTGGTCGGGGTGGCGCGGGCGCTCATCGCGAAACCGAAGCTCCTCCTCGCCGACGAGCCCACCGGCAATCTGCACTCAGACCAGGGGAGGGAAATCATGGGGCTCTTCAAGAAACTGAATGACGCGGGCACGACGATCATCCAGGTGACCCACTCCGAGGAGAACGCGAAGTACGGCAACCGGGTCGTCCGGCTGCGCGACGGCTGGATCGTGGACGAATAGAGCGTGGGAACGATCGAAAAGGCGGCGGCCTGATGGAGAGCGTTTTCCAGGACCTGCGCTTTGCCCTGCGCACGCTCGCGAAGAGCCGGCTGTTCTCGGCGGCGGCGATCCTGACACTCGCGCTCGGGATCGGCGGGAACTTCGCGATCTTCAGCGTCGTGCACGCCGTCTTTTTCCGGCCGCTCCCGTTCCCGGAGGAGCACCGGCTCGTGCGCCTGCACGACACGACCCTCGCGCCCGGAGGCCAGGTCTACCGCGGCAATCTTCTGACGCCGCGATGGGACGCGATTTCGCGGGGCTCGCGCGCGTTCGACAGGTTCACCGCGCAGCGGCCGGAAACGCTGACCTGGAACGATGGAAACGCACCCTCAGCCCTCGATGCGGCGAGCGTGTCGCCGGGGACGATGGAACTGTTCGGGATCTCGCCCGTGCTCGGCCGTGCGTTTACCGCGGAGGAGGAGCGCCTCGGAGCGGGCAGCCACGCCGCGCTGATCTCGAGCACGCTCTGGAAGCTGCGTTTCGGGTCCGATCCCGCCGTGATCGGCCGTCCGATCCGGTTGCCCGATCGCACGCTCACCGTTGTCGGCGTTCTCCCGGAAGGCTTCCGCTTTCCCTACCACGCAAACCTCTGGATGCCGCTCTCGATCGACGCGGCCGACCGACACGACGTCCTCACGATCGCTCGCCTTGCTCCCGGCGTCGACATCGCGCGCGCGAAGCGCGAGATGGCGTCTCTTGCGAAGAGGCTCGAGGCGGACGATCCCGCCCTGTCGCGCGGACGCGGCATCGAGGTCACGCTCCTGCGCCAGGACCTCGTGCGCGGAGAGCAGCGCGTACCGCTCGCGCTCATGGCGGCGGTCGGATTTCTCCTCCTGCTCGGATGCGCGAACCTGGCGAACCTTCTCCTCGCCCGCTCTGTCGGGAGGCAGAAGGAGATGGCGATCCGGGCCGCGCTCGGCGCCACCCGATGGCGGCAGGTGCGGCAGCTTCTCGCGGAGAGCCTGACGCTGTCCGCGGTCGGAGGCGCTCTCGGCGTTCTCGGGGCGCATTCGCTCGCGTCGCCGCTCTCGGCTCTCGTGCCGCGTGTTCTCGACGAGGAGCTCTCCTTCGGACGTCCGACCTGGGAGCCGGGGCTGCTCGCGTTCGCGCTCGTCGTTTCGACCGCGACCGGTCTGCTCTTCGGCCTGGCGCCCGCTTGGAGCGCCGTTCGGCGCGACGTGGCCTCCACCCTGAAATGGGGCGGCCGCTCGTTGTCCGGCGGAGGGCCGCGGCGGATCCTCTCGGCGCTCGCGATCGGCGAGATCGCTCTCGCGACGGTTCTCCTGGCGGCCGCCGCGTGGATGCTGTCGGACCTCCAGCGGCTGCAGGACGCCGACGTGGGATTGCGCGCCGAAGGTCTCCTCGCGATGCAGGTGTCGCTCCCGGAGGGGCGGTATGCGGAGAGCGGCGTTCGCGCGGCGACGGTCGACGCGATCCTGCGGGAAGCCCGCGCCGTGCCCGGGGTCCAGGCGGCCGGGGTCACGACGATCAATCCGTTCTGGGGCGGGACGTGGGGCATCGGGATCGCACCAGAAGGAGCGGACCCCTCGAGACCGTTTCCGAGCGTCAATTTCCGGCTGGCCTCCCCCGGCCTGTTTCAGACGCTCGGCACCTCCGTCGTCGCCGGGCGCGACGTTTCGGCCGTCGATCGGGCCGGGGCTCCCGACGTGGCGATCGTGAGCCAGCGACTCGCCCGCAGGTTCTGGGGGTCCAGCGGTGCGGTCGGTCGTGCGATCCTTCGCCGCACCTCGGACGGGCGGCTCGTCCGGATGGAAGTGGTCGGCGTCGTCGGCGACGTCCTCGACGCGGGCGAGCTCGCCGACGCGGTCTACATGCCGTATGCGCAGCTCGCGGGACACGCCGCGGGCGAGTCGTTCTGGCTGATGGCGCGCGCACGCGGCCCGAACGCGACCCTGCGCGCACGGGGTGAAGGCTTCGTTTCCGATCTCCGCCGCGCGTTGGCGCGCGTCGATCCCGCGCTCGCACCGTCGGAAGTCGCCCCCGAAGACGCCCTGTACGCCCGTTCTCTGGCTCAGAACCGCCTCGGCGCGTCCGTGTTGTCGCTGTTCGCCGCCTTCGGGCTGCTGCTCGCGACCGTTGGCATCTTTGGCGTGGTCTCGTTCACGGCGAGGCAGCGCCGGCCCGAGATCGCGATCCGCATCGCGCTCGGCGCCGCGCCGTCCGACATCAGCTCCCTCGTGCTACGGCAGGGGCTCTCCCTCGCGGCGATGGGCGTAGCGATCGGGCTCGTCGCGGACCTCGGCGCGCACCGACTGCTTTCACGGGCCCTCCCCGATCTGTCCTCGAGCCCCTGGGCCGCTCTGGCGATCGCCGGCGCGCTCTTCGTCGTCGCCGGCGCAGCTTCCTATCTTCCCGCCCGCCGCGCGTCTCGTGTCGACGCGCTCGCGGGGATCAGGGAGTCATGACGCACTCAGGGACCAGAAAGGATCGCCGCCCATGAGGAGCTTCCTGGCCGATGTCCGCTACGCGATCCGAGGCTTCCGCCGCAACCCGCTCTTCGCGTCGGCCGCGGGGACGCTCCTGGCCGTCGGCATCGGCCTGAACGCGGCGACGTTCTCGCTCTTCGACGCCGTGATCTGGAAGCCGCTGCCCGCCGTCGCGAGGCCTTCCGAGCTCGTCGACCTCGACGCGCGAGCGGCTTCGTACCCGTCCTTCCTGGACCTGCGAAGAGAGAGAGGGAAGGCGTTTTCCGGAATCGCCGCCTGGAGCCACCGCTGGCTGGCGGTCGCAGGCGGCGACAGGGGCCCTGTTCCCGAGCACCTCCCCGGGACGCTCGTGTCGGCCGAATACTTCGACGTTCTGGGCGTCCGGCTCGAGGCCGGGCGCGGCTTCCTCCGCCGCGATGAGGACGCCGGGGAGACTGTCGCGGTCGTCTCCCACGCCTTCGCCCGGCAGCGATTCGGCTCCTCCGCGCGCGCCCTCGGGAGAAGCTTCCTCGCGAACGGGGTGCCCTTCACAGTGGTCGGCGTCACCCCTCAACCCTTCCGCGGCGTCGGATTCGGGTCCGTCGACCAGGTCTGGATCCCGATCGGCGCCTGGCCGAGAATCGCGACGGGTGGGGCAAGCCGGATGAAGATCCTCGCGCGCAATTGGGGCTGGTTGAACCTGTTCGCGCGACGCAGCCCGGGGATCGGTCCGTCGGAGGCCCAGGCCGCGGCCGACGTGCTCGTCCGCCGCGAGACCGCCGCGTATCCGAAGGAAGTGGGCCAGGGATACGCGATCCGCGTCCGTCCCCTGGCGCGAGTCGCCGCGGGAGCCGGCGACTCGATGCACCCGGCGCGGCTGCTCGGGATCCTCCTCGGCGCCGTCGCCGTGGTGCTTCTCATCGCTTGCGGGAACCTCGCGAACCTCCTCCTCGCGAGAGCGGCGGGAAGACGGAAGGAGATCGCCGTCCGCCAGGCTCTCGGCGCGAGCCGGGCGCGCCTCATCCGGCAGCTCCTGACCGAAAGCCTCCTGCTCGCCGTTTCGGGAGGCCTCGGGGGGCTCCTGGTCGCCGCCTGGCTCGTCTCGCTGATCGCTCGAATCCCCATCCCGGGCGGGCAGCACACGTTCGGCGCGTTTGATCCGAGTCTCGACCTTCGCGTGACGGGGTTCGCGCTGCTCGTCTCCCTCGCGACCGGTGCGCTCTTCGGCATCGTTCCCGCGATCTCGGGATCGCGCGCGTCGCTCGTCACGTCCCTCAAGGACGAACGGTCTCCGGCCGGGCGCCGACTCGGAGTCAACGGCGTCCTCGTCGCCGGCCAGATCGCGCTGTGCCTCCTCCTCCTTTCCTGCGCGGGGCTCTTCCTGCGCAGTCTGAAAAACGCGCTCACGGCGGACCTCGGGTTCGAGCCGAACGCCGTCGCGATCGGCTCCGTCAATCTGGGCCTCGCACGTTACGACGAGGGTCGAGCCCGCGCGTTCGCCACGGAGCTTGCGCGACGCGCGCTCTTCCTCCCCGGCGTGCGCTCCGCCGCGTGGACGGGGATTCTGCCGCTGTCGGGCGATCGGGACGAGGAATCCATCAGGATCCCGGACGCAACGGGGACGGTCCCCACGGCCGTCGACACGCTCACCGTCGGACCGGGGTACTTCGAGACGCTCGGAATGCCGTTGGCGAAAGGGCGCGAATTCGACGCGAGGCTCGACCTGCCGGAAGGCCCGCCCGCCGTTATCGTCAACGAGTCGGCCGCAAGAGCGTTCTGGCCCGGCCGCTCGGCCATCGGCGGGCACGTGAAGATCGCGGGCGCCGACCGGACCGTCGTGGGCGTCGTTCGGGACTCCCGGTTTCACACGATGACGGACCGGGACGTCCCCTCTGTGGCGGTGGACCTGGACCAGATGGGTTCCGACGGCGTGCTGGCCGCCATGACCCTCGTCGTGCGCATGCGCTCGTCCGGCGATCCCGCACTCGTGCTGGAGCCCGTGAAGCGAGAGGTCGCCGGGCTCGACCCGACCCTGCCATTTTTCGGCGTGCGAACCCTGTCCGAGGTGATCGGCGACGTCCTCCTTCCGCAGCGACTCGGGTCGGCGTTCCTCGGCGTCTTCGCCGCCCTCGCCTTTTTCCTGGCCGTGGTCGGCGTATACGCCGTGGTCGCGGGGAGCGTCGCGCGCCGCGTGCGGGAGATCGGCATCCGCATCGCACTCGGCGCACGGCCCGCGCAGATGCGGCGCATGGTGATCCTCCAGACGGCCCGCGTGATCGCCGCCGGGCTCGTCGTCGGCCTTCCCGTGACGTGGGCCTCGACAAGCGTTCTCGCACGCTTCCTCTATGGCGTGTCCCCGGCGGATGCGCCGACGTTGCTTCTCTCGACCCTGCTGCTGGTCGCGGGCGCGCTCGCCGCGGCGGATCTCCCCGCCCGGAAGGCGGCCCGCGTCAGTCCCGTGGAGGCACTGCGCCATGAGTGACGACGACCCTCGCGAGCCCGGAGGACCCTGCTCGGGACGCAGGGGCTTCGCGACGACTGGAGCTTCGATGAGAAGGCAAAGAGCCGCCGGTTTCGAGTTCGTGATCGCCACGCCAATGCCGAGGAGGAGGGCTCGCATGTCGACGCTGATCCAGGACCTTCGGTACGCATTTCGGTTCTTCAAGAAAAGCCCCGGCTTCTTCCTGCTCGCGGTCGGCACACTCGCCTTCGGCATCGGCGCGAACGCGGCGATTTTCACGCTCGTCAATGGAGTCCTGTTGAACCCGCTTCCCCTCCCCTCGGGAGAGAGGATCGCCTTCCTGACGCGGTCGGGGGACGTGTCCCTGCCCGACGGGGTCGACTGGCGGCAACGGAGCCGAAGCTTCGAATCGATCTCGCTCTTCCTTCGCACGTGGGCGTTCGACTGGACCGGCGCCAACGAGCCCGAGCGGCTGATGGGGACCGTGGCGGATGCCGATTTTTTCCGCGTGCTCGGAGTCCGTCCCGTCCTCGGTCGTTTCTTCGGAGCGTCCGACGACCGTCTCGGCGCCGACCGCGTGATCGTCCTCGCCAATGGTTTATGGAAACGCGCGTTCGGGTCCGAGAGGAGTGTCATCGGCCGGAAGATCCGGCTATCGGATCACGTGGCGACCATCATCGGCGTTGCCCCGCCCGAGGCCGACTTCCTCCACGACGGAGTCGACCTGTACGTGCCGGCCGCAGTCGAGGCGCCGTGGGCGATCGAGGAGCGGGGCACGAACAACTTCGACGCGATCGGACGGCTGCGTCCGGGCGTCTCGATCGGCCGGGCCCGTGAGGAGATGGTCGCGATCACGACGGATCTGTCGAGAATCTATCCGCGGACGAACGCCCACAAGATCGTCAGGCCGATCCTGCTCCTCGATTTCCTCGTGAAATCGATCCGCCCCGCGCTGCTAGTTCTGCTGGCCGCCGTCGGCCTGGTGCTTCTGCTCGCCTGCCTGAACCTGGCCAGCCTCCTCCTCGCCCGCGCGTCGGTCCGCCAGCCGGAAATCGCGCTGCGTGTGGCGCTGGGAGCGAGCCGCGGCCGGATCGTCCGGCAGCTCGTCACCGAGGGCCTGCTGCTTTCGAGTCTCGGAGGCGCCCTCGGCGTCGCGCTCGCCTCTCTCGGCAAGGACGCGCTGATCGCCCTGGCGCCCGGGGCGCTCCCCCGCGCATCCGAGATCGGCCTCGATCTCCGGGTGGTTCTGTTCGGGGTGGTCCTCGCGTTCGTGACCGGGATCGCGTTCGGCCTCGCGCCGGCTTTCTCGATGGGCCGCACCGATCCGGCGCTGGCGCTTGCTCGCGCCGGCAGGGGCGGCGACGGCGGCCGCGCTCAGCATCGGACCCTCGGTTTCGTCGCGTCGGTCGAAGTCGCGCTCGCCTGCCTCCTCTTAGTCGGCGCGGGCCTCCTTCTGGACAGCTTCCGGAAGCTCTCGGGCGCTCCGCTCGGGTTCGTCCCGGATCACGTCCTGACGGCGCGTCTCGTGCTTCCCGAGTCGCGTTACTCCGAGCGCGGCCCGCAGACCCGCGCCTTCGAGGGGATCGTCGCGGAGTCGGCGCGGATCCCGGGCGTGATCTCCGCGGCGTCGGTCATCGGCGCGCCGCTCGAGTCCGGCGGAATCGGAGGAAGCTTGAGGATCGAGGGCCGGCCGGAGCCTCTGCCGAAGGAGCGGCCCTCGGCGCGCTCGCGGCCGGTGGTCGGCGACTACTTCGCGACGCTCCGTCTCGGGTTAGTCAAGGGGCGCGTCCTGACCGCCGCGGACCGGGAGGGGACTCTTCCCGTGGCCGTCGTCAATCGCCAGTTCGTGCGCGAGGTTTTCCCCTCGGAAGATCCGATCGGGCGCCGGATCCTCTGGAACGGATGGGGCGCGGACGTCTGGATGACGATCGTCGGCGTGACGGAAGACGTCCGCAGAAGCGACATCGCGGCGCCCGACGAGGCAGCGGTGTACACGCCCTATTCGCAACGGCCGGCGAGCTGGCAGCGCTTCGGGACGCTGGTGCTGCGCACGGCGGGCGATCCAGCCACATACGGCCGCAGCCTCCGCAGGGCGGTCTGGGCCGTCGATCCGACGCTCACTCTGTCCGAGGTCAGGACCATGGAGGAGAGCAAAGCGTCCGCTCTCGCGTCGCGGCGCTTCAGCTCCCATCTGTTGACGGGTTTCGGCGTTGCCGCGCTGCTGCTGGCTCTCCAGGGAATCGCGGGCGTGCTTTCGTATTCGGTCGCGCAGCGGAGAAGAGAGTTCGGCATCCGGATCGCGCTCGGCGCCTCCGCCGGGGACATCTTCGGCTCGGTGCTGCGCCGCGCGCTCCGCCTGACCGCCCTCGGACTCGCGGCGGGTCTCGTCGGCGCGCTCGCGCTGACGCGCCTGATCTCCGGCCTGCTCTATGGCATCACGGCCTCGGACCCCGCAACGTACGCGGTGGCGGCCGGGATCGTCGTCGTGACCTCCCTCGTGGCCTGCGCCGTCCCGGCGCGCCGCGCCATGCGCGTCGATCCGATGGTCGCGATCCGGGCGGAATGAAGAAACTCGAAAAGGACACACCATGAAGACCGGCGACTGGAAGCTTGCGGTTCGAAACGTGCGGCGAGCACCCGGAGCGGCGCTCGCCGTCATCCTGACCGTCGGGATCGGAGTGGCGGCGACCGCGACGATCTTCGCGGTCGTCGACGCTCTGTACCTCCGGCCTCTTCCGGGCGTCGAGCGTCCCTCGGAGCTCGTCAATGTGCACGCGACGAGCCCGGACGGGTCGACGTTCCATTCGGTCTCCTACCCGGCGTGGAAGGCCCTCGCGGCGCCGGACGGCCCGTTCTCGGGTCTCTCCGCGTTCTCCTCGCGTCTCGTGAGCGTCGGCGCGGGCGGAGATCCTCGCCTGGCCATCGCCCAGATCGTGACCGGCAATTACTTCCAGGTGCTCGGGTCATCCCCGACGCTCGGACGCCTGCTGAATCCGTCGGACGACTCACCGTCGGCGCAGCCGGCGGCGGTCGTCAGCGAGGCCGCGTGGCGGGACCGTTTCGGCGCCGACCCGTCCGCCGTCGGAAGGACCGTGCTCGTCAACGGCCGCGCGTTCACGGTGGTGGGTGTCGCGGCGCCCCGATTCACCGGCACGTTTCTGGGGCAGCCGTTCGACGTCTGGTTGACCATCGGCGGCGCAGGCCCGATCGCGGGCGCGAACGTCGATTCGCCCGACCACGCCTGGCTCGAGCTGGTCGGACGCCGCAAGCCGGGCGTCTCGATCGCGATGGCGTCCCGCGCTCTCTCGGTGATGGCGCCGAGGCTCGAACGCCAGTGGCCAATCGCCCATCGCGGCGTCGGGTTCGACGTGCGGCAGACGACCGGCTTCGAGGATTCGCTGAAGGGCCCCGCGACCGCGTTCTTCACGGTGCTCGCGGCGCTGGCGCTCCTCGTGCTCGGCATCGCATGCGCGAACGTGACCGGGATCCTCCTCGCGCGCGCACTCGGCCGCGAAAGGGAGATGGGAATCCGGGCGGCGCTCGGCGCGGGACGGGCGACTCTGGTCCGACTCCTGCTGGCCGAAAATCTCTTCCAGTTTCTGGCGGGGGGAGTCGTCGGCGTCGCCATCTCGTTCTGGACCGCGCCGCTCCTCGAGCGCTTCGACCTCCCGACACCGGTTCCGTTTTCGTTCCACTTCGCCCCCGGCGGACGCGTGATCCTGTTCGGGATGGCGGCGGCCGCGCTGGCGGGACTCCTCTTCGGCGTGATTCCGGCGATCCTGGCGACCCGCCCCGATCGGGCGGCCTTTCTGCGGGAGGGAATGCCGACGGAGCGCCGGGGCACCTCACGAATCCGGTCCGTGTTCGTCGCGGGCCAGGTCGCGATCTCTGTGCTGCTCCTCGTGGCGGCCGCGCTTTTCGCTCAGACCGTGCGCAACGCTGCCGCCGCGAATCCCGGGTTCTCCGCCGACGGCCTGTCGGTCGCGTCCGTCGATCTGTCGCTTCTGGGATATGACGCGGACCGTGCGCGCGCCGCGTTCGATCGCCTGACGGAGGGAGTCCGCCGCATACCCGGAGTGACGTCCGCTACGACCGCCACCCCGCTGCCGCTCGGCCTGTCCCATCGCACCGCCCGCGTCGGCCTTCCGGGGTCTCCCGCCGAGGGAAGACCTTCGGTCGAGATCGGCGATGTCGGAGATGAGTTCTTCGAGACGCTTCGGATCCCCGTCGTCCGAGGCCGCTCCTTCAACGCCGGAGACCGCCCCGGGAGCGCGCCCGTGGCCGTCATCAACGAGACGCTGGCCCGCACTCTGTGGCCGGGCAGCGATCCGCTCGGACGGACCATCTCGGCGGCCGACGGGTCCGTGACCGTCATCGGGGTGGCCAGGGACGGAAAGTATCGTCAGCTGTGGGAGGCTCCCCGGGGGTTTCTGTTTTTCTCCGCGCGACAGAGCGTTCGCACAAAGCGCGAGCTGGTGGTCCGCGGCGGTGGCTCTCCCGCCGCTCTTGCCGCGGCGCTGCGAAACGAATGGAAACGGCTCGATCCGGCGCTCCCGCCCGCCGTCATCCTTCCCATGCGCAAGTACATCGGGTTCTCGACGCTTCCGCAGCGCGTCGCAGGCGCCGTCTCCGGCGCGCTCGGCGCCGTCGGCCTGCTTCTGACCGCGATCGGCCTTGCCGGACTGGTGGCGTACTCGGTCAGCCGCCGCACGCGGGAGATCGGCCTCCGCATGGCGGTGGGAGCCGCGCCGCGCGACGTGCTCCTCCTCGAGATGCGCCGCATCGGCATCGTCGCCGCCGCGGGACTCGCAGCGGGCTGCGTTCTCGCGGGGCTGTCTACCCGAGCGCTCGCGGGCCTTCTCTTCGGCGTTGCCACGACCGATCCCCTGACCTTCGCCGCGGTTGCAACGGTTTTGGCCTTGACCACCGTCCTCGCGTCCTGGCTTCCCGCGCGCCGCGCGGCGAGGCTCGACCCGCTGGCGGCGCTCAAGTCGGAATGACGACCTCGAGATCCGTGCGACGAAAGGAGGATGACGATGCGCGCTTTCCTGCAGGACCTGCGGTACGCCGCCCGGACCCTCCGGCGGAGCCCCGGCTTCGCGGCCGTCGCGATCGCCACGCTCGCGCTCGGGATCGGCGCGAACACCGCGATCTTCTCGGTCGTACGCGGCGTGCTCCTGCGGCCGCTCCCCTACCGCGACGCGGACCGTCTGGTCGTCGTCTGGGAAGACCTGCTGCGCGAGGGGAACCACCCTTTCTCCGTCGACGCGCCGAACTTCGTCGATTTGAAGGCGCGATGCCGCTCCTTTTCGGACGCCGCCGCCCAGATGGGGGCGGGCCAGAGCCTGACCGGAGGCGGCGCGGCGCCCGAAGCTCTCTACGGGGCGAGGGTCACGGGAAACTTTTTTCCGCTGCTCGGCGCGAGACCGGCGCTCGGCAGAACGATCCTCCCCGCCGACCAGCAGGACGGCCGGGGCCGCACGGTCGCCGTTCTCGGGCACGGTCTCTGGAAGCGCAGGTTCGGCGCCAGCGCGGACATCATCGGCAGGACGATCCAGCTCGACGACGTGGCGTACACCGTGGTCGGCGTCATGCCCGAAGGCTTCGACTCGCCCGCGCAGTGGAAGGCGCCGAATCGCGCCGCGGATGTCTGGACCCCGCTCGATCTGCCCCGCGCATGGAACAGCCGGGGCGTCGCCGTTCTGCAGGTCGTCGCGCGCCTCGCTCCGGGGGCGTCGCTCGCTTCCGCGAACGCGGAAGTCGCCGCCTTCGCACGCTCCCTGGGTCGTGAATATCCGAAGACGAACGAGAACATCGGGCTCCACGCGGTTCCTCTCAAACGGCAGCTCTTCGGAAACGTGGGCGCGGCTCTGTGGATCGTCTCGGGCGCCGTGGGGCTCGTGCTCCTCGTCGCCTGCGCGAACATCGCCCATCTCCTTCTCGTTCGAGCCAGCTCGCGGACGCGCGAGGTCGCCATCCGGCTGGCGCTCGGGGCGACGCGCGCGCGGATCATCAGCACGCTCCTCGCGGAAGGATTCCTGCTCGCCGCGGCGGGGGCGGCGCTGGCGTGGGCGGCGGTCTCGGTCACGACCTCCGCGCTGGTTGCGGCGGCGCCCGCCGAGATCCCTCGCCTGGCAGAAGTCCGGCCCGACGGCTCGGTCCTCGTGTTTGCGCTCGCGATCGCTCTCTTCGCCGGACTGGCTTCCGCTCTGCTGCCGGCGATTCGCGGATCCCGGATCGCGCCGGAACCCTCGCTGCGGGGTGAGGGCGTCGCCAGCGGACGCGCGTCAGGGCGACTGCGCGCGGCGCTCGTCGTCTCGCAGGTGGCGCTCGCCCTCCTGCTCTTCTCGGGGGCGGCGCTTCTCGTGCGCACCTTCGAGCATCTGCGCCGGTTCGACATCGGCTTCGACGCGGCCCGCGTGCTGACCGCCCGCCTTCCCCTCCCGAAGTCACTGTACGAAACCGACCAGCAGAAGCTGGCGTTCTTCGATCAGCTCTTCGAGCGCCTCGAGGCGACCCCGGGGGTCGCCGCGGCCGGCGGAACGACGCGCTTCCCTCTCGACCCCGGCTATGGCGTCGGGTCGATCTTCTTCGAGGGACGGGGCGCCGCCGCGGAGACCGCGCCCGTCGTGGGAGTTCGCGTCGTAGGCGGAAGATACTTCGACGCGCTCCGCATTCCAATCCGCTCCGGGCGCGACTTCCGCCGGGAGGACCGTCCCGATTCCGTTCCGGCCGCGGTCGTCAACGCATCGATGGCGCGGCGGTTCTGGCCCGGGGAGAGTCCGGTGGGGAAGCGGATCTCGATCGGTTTCCCTCCAGAGACGTGGAGGACGGTCGTCGGGGTCTCGGGCGACGTCAGCCACGACGGGATCGACGCGGCGCCGCTGCCCGAGGTCTACATCCCTCTCGCGCAGAGCCCGGAATCCGGCCTGAACCTGGTCGTGCGCGGACGGAGGGGGCCCGTGCCCCCGTCGGTGCTGTCGGCGGCCATCGCCTCGATCGACCGCAACCTGCCTCTGATCGAAGTGCGACCGATGGAAGCACGGGTCTCCGACGCTCTCTCGCAACCGCGTTTTCTCCTCGAAGCGTTCGGCGCATTTGCCGCCCTGTCGCTCCTGCTCGCGGCGCTCGCTCTTTTCGCCCTGGTCTCGCATGACGCCGCCCGCCGCCGCCGCGAGATCGGCATCCGCATGACTCTCGGCGCCGGGTCGGGCGCCATCCTCAGGCTGTTTCTGTCGCGGGCCGCGACGCTGGTCTCGATCGGAGTCGCGCTGGGCCTCGCCGGTGCGCTCGCGCTCGGCCGTGTTCTCGCCCCGGCGCTTCACGGGACCCGGCCGACAGATCCCGCCGCGCTCGCGTCGGCGGAGGGGCTCCTCGCGGCCGTCGCGCTCGCCGCCGCCGCGTGGCCGGCGCACCGTGCGACCCGTTCCGACCCCCTGGATGCCCTGCGGCGCGACTGAAGCCCGAAAAGGAGATAGATCATGACCATTGCCGCCGACGCGCGCTACGCGGTCCGCACTCTCGCGAAAAGCCCCGGCTTCGCCGCCGCGGCCATCGCAACGCTGGCGCTCGCAATCGGAGCGAACACCGCGATCTTCTCGCTGGTGCACTCCGTGCTTCTGAGCCCGCTGCCGTATCCCGCGTCCGACCGGCTCGCCTCCGTGCACGAGGCGGATCTCGAGCGCGGCATCGCCGAGTTTTCCGCCTCTCCGCCCAACTACTTCGACTGGCGCGACAGAAACCGTTCCTTTAGCGCGCTGGCGGCGTACCAGACGCAACAGGCGGCGCTGACCGGAATCCCGGGGCGCGCCGCGGAGCGGATCTCCGTCACGGTCTGCTCGAAGGAGCTTCTGCCCGTACTCGGCGTCGAGCCGATGCTCGGCCGCGTGTTCTCCGCGGAGGAGACAACCCGCGGCGGCCCTTCGGCTGTCGTGATCAGCCACGCTCTCTGGAGAAAGGCCTTCGGCAGCGATCCGCATGCGGTCGGAAAGGTGCTCCGGCTCGACGGCGTGAGCTCCCCCGTCATTGGAGTGATGCCGGCGGGATTCGAATACCCCGCGGGAGAATCCGCCGCGTGGCTCCCGCTGACGTTCGGCGAGAAGGTCATGACGCAGCGCGGCGCGCACTATCTCGACGTCATCGGGCGGCTGAAGCCGGGCGTGTCCGTCGAGCAGGCTTCCGCCGATATCGCCGCGATCCACAGGCAGATCCACGCCGAGAACCCCGGCATGAATCCGGGATGGACGACGAGCATTCAGCCGCTCCACGACCAGATCTCCGGCAAGGCAAGGCCGGCGCTCTGGACGCTTCTCGGAGCGTGCGCGTTCGTCCTCCTGATCGCGTGCGCGAACGTCGCCAACCTGCTGCTCTCGCGGGCGACCGCGCGGGAATCGGAGCTCGCCATCCGCGCCGCTCTGGGCGCGGGAAGGGGCCGTATCGTGCGCCAGCTTCTGACCGAGAGCCTCGTACTCGCGGCGGCCGGTTGCGGCCTCGGCATCCTGCTCGCCGGCTGGGCGGTCTCGTGGATCGTTCGCCTCGGGCCAAAGGACCTGCCGCGGCTGTCGGAGACCAGGCTCGATCTTCCCGTGCTCCTGTTCAGCGTGGGCCTGGCGGCGGTGACGGCGCTTCTCTTCGGCCTCGCTCCAGCCCTTCGCACGGCGAACCGCGGGGTCGGGACGGGATTGAAATCCGCCGGCAGGAGCGGCGGCGCGGAGCGGGAGACGGCGGCGCTCCGCAACGGTCTCGTTCTGGCCGAGATCGCCCTTTCGCTCGTTCTCCTCGCCGGCGCCGGCCTTCTCCTGCGCAGCTTCGTGAAGCTCGAGAACCAGGACCCCGGCTTTCACGCGACGAGCGTCCTGACCTACCAGCTCTCGCTTCCGCAGGCGCGCTACCCCGACGAGGAGAGCGAAGGGCGCTTCTACGAGTCGCTCCTCGCGCGAACACGGACGCTTCCCGGCGTTCGGTCGGCGGCGGCAATCTTCGGGCTCCCTCTCACCGGGGTGCGATTCTCGAGCACGTTCACGATCCACGGCGCGCCGCCGGCAACTCCGGACAACGAGCCGTCGGCGCAGGTCCGGGTCGTCAGCCGGGACTACCTCCGGACGATCGGCCTTCCGGTCGTTGCGGGACGAGCGTTTACGGCGGATGACCGGCGCCGGTCGCCGATCGTCCTTCTGGCCAGCGCCACCGCTGCTCGCAGGTACTGGCCGGCCGGCAACGCGATCGGGCAGCGGGTCCGGTTCGGCGCCCGGCCGGGGACGACCCGGATCGAGGGTGAGATCGTCGGTGTCGTCGGCGACGTCCGTGACGCCGGGCTCGATCGAGTTCCAACACCGTTCTTCTACGCATCGCTCGACCAGTGCCCGGTCGACGAGGTCGCGGTGGTGATCGCTACCTCGATCCCCCCGGACCGCCTCGCAAAGGCGGCCACCGCGGCCGTCGCGGCCATCGACCCGGACATCCCGGTTTCGGACGTTCGCACGATGGACGAAATCGTCCCACGTTCGATCGCGCGGCAGAAGTTCGCGACGCTCCTGCTCGTTTTTTTCGCCGGCAGCGCTCTCCTGCTCGCCTCTCTCGGCACGTACGGCGTGCTCGCCTACAGCGTGGGGCTGCGCCGCCGGGAGTTCGGCGTGCGAGCCGCCCTCGGAGCGGCGCCACGGGCCGTGCTCCTCCTCGTCGTCCGGCAGGGCGCCGTCCTCGCCGCGGTGGGAACGGCGATCGGCATCGCGGGCGCGCTCGCGGGGACCCGTCTTCTGTCGGCGCTGCTCTTTGGCGTCAGCGCCCGCGACGCGCTCGTCCTTGCCTCCGCCGCCTGTGTCCTGATCGTCGTCTCACTGGCCGCGAGCGCGTTGCCCGCGTGGAGAGCCTCGAGGGTTTCCCCGTCCGACGCCCTGCGCGCGGACTGACAGGGGGTGTGATGAGCGGAGTCCGGCGAGACCTGCGGTACGCGATCCCGACGCTGACCGTTCGGCTTCCGACGATGAGGACTTGCGACCCGCGCGTGGTCGTCTTCGGCGTCGGCGTCGGCACCAGCTGCGTGGAGGCCCTGCTCGCCACTCGAGTCCTGAGAACCCCGCCGTTCGATGCCGCGCTTCTCGCGTGCGCGGTCCCCGCGCTCAGGGCCGCGCCCGTCCCCGTCGACGCGCTTCGGTCCGAATGACGCCTGCCCGGGAGGAACCATGACCGGACTCTTCCAGGATCTTCGCTACGCGGTTCGCACGCTGATCAAGGCCCCCACGTTCACCGCGATCGCGGTCGCCACGCTGGCGATCGGGATCGGGGCGAACACGGCAATCTTCTCGCTGGTCGACGGGGTGCTCCTGCGGCCGCTTCCATATCCCGCCGCGGACCGACTCGTCTGGTTGCGGGAGACGCAGCCGGACATCGAGGACGCTCCCGCCAGCGCGGCGGACTTCTTCGACTGGCGGAGCGGTACGAAGAGCTTCGAAGGGCTCGCCGCGAGCGAGTACCGGGTGGCGACCATGACCGGCCGAGGGGCCCCGGAGCGGGTGCTCGCCGCGGGCGTAACCGAAAACCTCTTCGCCATTCTCAGGACGCCGCCGCGGTTCGGGCCGGGCCTCTCGGGCTCCGAATCTTCTGCTTCTCGGAGTTCCGACCGACGCGCGGTCGTGAGCGACCGGTTCTGGAAGCATCTCGGCAGCCCGCCCGCGGGCGCCAGCCTCCGCCTCGACGGGGAGCTCTACGCCATCTCGGGCGTCATGCCAGAAAGCTTCGACTATCCGCAGGACGTCCAGGTCTGGATGCCGCTCGCGCTGACGGCACAGGCGAAGGCGAATCGCGAGTCCCACTTTCTCCAGGTGTTCGGACGGCTATCGCCGGGCGCGTCGATCGACTCGGCCCAGGCGGAGCTGACCGCGGTCGAGAAAAGCCTCGAGACCGCGTACTCCCACACGAACGCGGGTCACGGCGCCCGGATCGTGCCGCTGCAGGAGGAGCTCGTCGGCCCGCTGCGCCGGACCCTCGTCGTCCTTCTCGGCGCGGTCGCTCTCGTCCTCCTGCTCGCCTGTGTGAACCTCGGCAATCTTCTGCTGGCAAAGAACGCCACCCGGAGCCGCGAGCTCGCGATCCGCTCGGCGCTCGGAGCGGCGAGGCTGCGGCTCATCCGGCAGCTGCTGACCGAGAGCGTGTTTCTCGGATTTCTCGGAGGGGTGGCCGGAGTCGGGCTCGCGGCGTGGGGAATCGAGATCCTCTCGAAAGCGGCACCCTGGAGCCTCGGCGCCGCCAGCAAGCCCCACATGGATACGCGCGTGCTCCTCTTCACCCTCGCCGCGACGCTCGCGACTTCGCTCGTCTTCGGGCTCGTGCCGGCGCTCACTCTGTCCCGCAAGAGCCTGAACGCCGCGCTCCAGACGAGCAGCCGCACGACCTCCGGGATCGGCCGGGGACCCGCGCGCACGATCCTCGCGGTCGCTCAGATCGCCATCGCGCTCGCGCTCCTGATCGGGGCGGGCTTGATGGTGCGCAGCGCGTCGCGGCTCTCCGGCGTCGACCCGGGCTTCGCGGCCCGCAATCTTCTCGTCCTCCGGATGTCCCTGCCGGCTTCGCGTTACGCGACCGACGACGCGACGCGCCGCTTCGTCAACGAGGCCGCGTTGCGGCTCGCGACGATCCCCGGCGTCGAATCGGTCGCGGGAGTCAACGCTCCCCCGCTCGACAACAACAGCACCAACGGCAATTTCGACATCGAAGGGCGGCCGGCCTGGCCTCCTGGGAAAGAGCCGATCGCCGACTACCGTGTCGTGACTCCCGACTACTGGAAGGCGCTTCGGATTCCACTTCGTTCCGGACGGATCCTCTCGGACGCGGACCGCGAGACGGCCACGCCCGTGGCGCTGATCAACGAGACGATGGCGCGACGTTTCTGGCCCGGTGAGAACCCGCTCGGGCGGCGCCTTCGCGTCGAGTGGGGCACGGACAGGGATTGGCGCGAGATCGTCGGAGTCGTGGCCGACGTGCGGGCGAACCGCATCGATCGGGCGCCGATCCCGGAAATCTACTTCCCGTTCGCGCAGCATCCCCGGCCGACGCTCTCGCTGCTGATCGGGACGACACTCCCGCCCGCTACGGCGTTGAAGCCCGTCCAGAAGGCGATCTGGTCCGTCGACGCGGACCTTCCCGTCACGACGCTGACGTCCATGTCGGACATCGTGGAAAAAACGTTCGTGCGTCGGCGCTTCTCGACTCTGCTGCTCACCGTGTTCGGGGCGACGGCGCTCCTGCTCGCCTCGCTCGGGGTTTACGGCGTTCTGTCCTCGCTCGTCTCGGAGCGGCGCAGGGAATTCGGGATTCGCATGACACTCGGCGCTCGGAAGGCCGACGTCTTCGCGCTGGTGGCCCGGCGGGGGCTGGTGCTGACGTCCGCGGGGATCGGACTCGGCATCCTGGGCGCGTTCCTGCTCACGCGGAGTCTCTCAGCGCTCCTTTTCGACGTGAGCCCGACTGATCCGCTCACTTTCGCTTCGCTGGTGGGAGTCATGGCGGCGGTCTCGTTCCTCGCCACCGCGATTCCCGCGCGGCGAGCAACGCGGGTCGATCCCGTGATCGCGATGCGCGCGGACTGATCTCCCCGGCTGCAGATCGAAGGGACCCCTCTTGAGATCTCTCGTGTGGAACTCTCGATAAGCGCGGCGCGCCTCGCGAAGCGTGACGCGGCGCTTCGAGTGACCGGACCGGGCGACCCGGACCCGCTCGGTTAAGCTCCCGCCATGCGGTCCGCCACCTCTCGAGTCCTCATTGCGGACGACCAGCCGGACGTCCTGGAGGCGCTCCGGCTGCTGTTGAAAGGCGAGGGACTCGAGGGCGAGACCGTGTCGTCTCCATCGGCGCTCCTCGCGGCGCTCGACGCCGGCGAGTTCGACGCGGTGCTGATGGACCTGAACTACGCGCGGGACACGACCTCCGGACAGGAGGGGCTCGATCTTCTCGCCCGGATCCAGGAGATCGACGCCACCCTTCCGATCGTCGTGATGACCGCGTGGGGCACCGTGGACATCGCGGTCCAGGCGATGCGGCGGGGTGCCCGCGACTTCGTCCAGAAACCCTGGGAGAACACCCGCCTGATCGCGACGCTCCGCACCCAGATCGCCCTCGGCCGCGCGCTTCGCAAAGGGCAGAGGCTCGAGGCCGAAAACCGGATCCTCCGCCACGAGACGGCAGATCCGTCGGTCATCGCGGAGTCCGCGGCGATGCGGCCCGTTCTGGAGCTCGTCGCGAGGGTCGGGCCGTCCGACGCCAACGTGCTCATCACGGGCGAAAACGGCACCGGAAAAGGCGTGATCGCCCGGGCGCTGCACGCCGCGTCACGCCGCTCGACCCGCCCGCTCGTCTCCTTAAACGCCGGGGGCATCTCCGAGGGTGTCTTCGAAAGCGAGCTCTTCGGCCACGTCAAGGGAGCCTTCACCGACGCGCGAGCGGACCGCGTGGGCCGCTTCGAGCTTGCGGATGGAGGGACGCTCTTCTTGGACGAGATCGCGAACGTGCCCGCGAGCCAGCAGGCGAAGCTTCTTCGCGTGCTGGAGACCGGGGAGTTCGAGCGGCTCGGGTCGTCGCGCACTCGCAAGGTGGACGTGCGGATCCTGACGGCCACGAACGCGAACCTTCACGCGGAAGTCGCCTCGGGGAGGTTCCGGCAGGACCTGCTCTTCCGCCTGAATACGATCGAGATCCGGGTGCCCTCGCTGCGCGAGAGGCGCGAGGACATCCCTTCGCTGGCCCAGCAATTCCTGCAGTCTCACGCGCAGCGCTATCGGAAGGGATCGCTGGCCTTCGACTCCGGCGCGCTTCGCGCTCTGCTCGATCACCCGTGGCCGGGAAACGTCCGCGAGCTCGACCACGCGATCGAGCGCGCCGCCCTGCTCGCGCGCAGCGAGACCGTCCAGGCTTCCGATCTCGGGCTGCGGCGCGAGGAGAGCTCGGCGATGCCGCTCGACCAGATGAGCCTCGAGGACGTCGAGGGCGTGCTGATCCAGAAAGCGATGTCCCGCTATTCCGGCAACGTGAGCCACGCGGCCCGGGCGCTCGGGCTTTCGCGCAGCGCCCTGTACCGCCGCCTAGAGAAGCACGGCCATTAACGCGCCCGCGGGGTCGAGGAAGCTCTCCCACGAGTGGCGCGTCCTGCTTCTGGCCCTGCTGGCCGCTCTTCCCGGATCGGTGGTGTCCCTGGTCCTTCTCTGGACCGGGAGCTTTCCCGCGCGCGTGCAGTGGACCCTCACGGTCGTGATCGGCGCCGGGTGGCTGCTCTTCGCGTCGGCGCTGAAGGAGCGCGTGGTGGTCCCGCTCCAGACCGTCTCGAATCTCCTCGCGGCGATGCGCGAGGGCGACTTCTCGATCCGGGCCCGGGGCGCGCGGCCGGACGACGCGCTCGGAGAAGTGCTCATCGAGGTGAACGCGCTGACCGAGACGCTCCGCCAGCAGCGGCTCGGCGCGCTCGAGGCCACCGCCCTCCTTCGGAGGGTCATGGCGGAAATCGACGTCGCCGTCTTCGCGTTCGACGCCGCCGGGCGTTTAAAACTGACGAACCGATTCGGAGAGCATCTGCTCGGACAGGCGGAGCCGAGGCTCCTGGGTCATGACGCCGGCGAGCTCGGGCTCGCCGAGTTTCTCCGACCCGAGGCGCCGCGTATCGCGGACGCGTCGTTCCCCGGCGGGACCGGCCGGTGGGAAATCCGCCAGAGCGTCTTTCGCCAGGGCGGGTTGCCTCATCACCTTCTCGTGCTCGCGGACGTGAGCGAGCCGCTGCGCGAGCAGGAGCGCCAGGCCTGGCAACGGCTCATCCGGGTGCTGGGTCACGAGCTCAACAATTCGCTGGCGCCCATCCAGTCGCTCGCCGGAAGCCTCGAGAGCCTGGTCGCCCGCGAGGATCGCCCGTCCGACTGGCGCGAGGACATGCGCCGCGGGCTCGCGATCATCTCGGCGCGCGCTGAGGCGCTCTCCCGATTCACCGGCGCGTACGCGAAGCTCGCCCGACTCCCCCAGCCGCGCCCGGCGCCAGTCGAGATCGGTTCTCTTCTCGCGCGGGTGGCCGCACTGGAGACCCGTCTTCCCGTCCGGATCGCGGAAGGGCCCCCCGTCGTCGTGCGCGCGGACGCGGACCAGCTCGAGCAACTCCTCATCAACCTGCTTCGCAACGCCGTCGACGCGGCGCTCGAGACCGCGGGAACGGTCGAGGCCGGCTGGGGACGCGCGAACGGGTCCGTGGGAAAGGCCGAGATCTGGGTCGCGGACGGCGGCCCGGGCCTGCCGAGCAGCGCGAACCTCTTCGTGCCGTTCTTCACGACGAAACCCTCGGGCTCCGGAATCGGCCTGGTCCTCTCCCGCCAGATCGCGGAGGCCCACGGGGGGACGCTCACCCTGGAGAACCGCCCGACCGGCATGGGCTGCATAGCCCGGTTGACGTTGCCCGTCCGTCCCTAGCTTTTTATGGCGCCGCCCCGCGCGCGACGCGGAAAGATCGCCGCGCCGTATCTGGCCCCTCAGCGTCCCACGAGCGGCAGAGAGCGTTGAGAGTTCGTGCATCGTGAAGGCGTAAGCCCGTTGAACCACCTGTATCCATGGCTCGCTTCTTGCTCTTTTCTACTCTTTTACCGGGGGTGAAAGATGGGATTTTTTGTAGAAGAGAAATCAGGCGGAAAGACGATTGCGCTGCTTTCCGGAATCGGCGTCGGAGCAGCTCTGATGTTCGTGCTCGATCCGGAGCGGGGACGCCGGCGCCGGGCAATTGCCCGCGACAAGGCGGTTTCGCTCGCGAACCGGACCGGGGACATAGTCGCGAGCCGGTCGCGCGATCTCGCCAACCGCGCGAAAGGCGTGGCCGCTGAAGCGCGATCTGTCTTCGAGCGCGAGGACGGCGGCGACGGCGACGGCGGGAAGCAGGATTTCCAGGACCGGGAGTTCTCGGGTAGAGCGAACGCCTCCGGGTCGGAAGCCCGCATCGCGGGCGGCGCGGAATCTGAATCCCGCACCGGAAGCGGCGAGGGCGAACCGCGGCCGGAGTCGCGGCAGATGTCCGGAGATCAGGGCAAGGGCCGCCGCGTCGAGGAAGAGGGCGAGCTCTGAGTTCGGGGAACCTCGCGACACGGAAAGCGGGTTAGCGCGCGTAGCGCTTAGCGCTTATGAGCGCCCACGACACACCGGGAGGAATGCATGGAATCCATCGTCGGCATTTTCAGGGACGGGCAGACGGCGCAGGCGGCCACGGAATCTCTCCGGGCTTGCGGCATACCTCCCGACCGGATCAATCTCCTGACTCCGGGCGATCCCGAGGGTTCGGCGCAGACGCGGGTATCGACGTCCGACACGGAGCAACCCGGAATGGGGAAAGCCCTCGGCGGCGTCGTGGGCGGCGTGGCCGGCGCGACCGCCGGGATGGGCCTGGGGGCCGCGGCCGCGAGCCTGCTCATCCCGGGGATCGGGCCGATTGCCGCGGTCGGGCTTGCCGCGGCCGCGCTGTTCGGTGTGGGCGGCGCGATCGGCGGCGTGGCGGCGGGGGGAGCCCTCGAAAATGCGATGTCGCACGGAGTTCCAAAAGACGAGCTCTATCTGTACGAAGACGCCCTTAGGAAGGGGCACTCGGTCGTGTTCGCGTTCGCCGAAAACGACGCCGACGCGGCGAAGGTCCGGGAAAGGCTGGCCGCTGCGGGCGCCGAGACACTCGACGCCGCGGAGAACGACTGGTGGACAGGGCTGCGGTCGGCGGAAGCGGCCGATTACGAGCGTGAAGGCGGCCACTTCGATCAGGACGAACACGTCTACCGGCGTGGATTTCAGGCGGCGCTGCATCCGGAGCGGCGGGGCCGAAACTTCGAAGACGCCCGCGCCGATCTGACCGGCCGCCACGCGGACGTCGCCGACCATCCGGCGTTTCGCCGCGGTTACGAACGGGGCTCGGTTCACCATCGGGGAATCTCGCAGAATTTCGACGAATCAGACACCGGCGAGTTTGCGCACCGGCCGCGGTAGCGGCTTCGGTTCTTCCTCCCTGTCATATCCTTCTCGCTCTGACTGAGAGGAGAATGGCCATGAAGGGTTCCCGCCCCTCGTTTCTCGCTGCCGCGGCTCTCGCGGTCGCGCTCTTGTCCCTCTCCGCGGATCGAACGAGCGCTGCCGAGCCAGCGCCAGCGCCGCGCCGCGTCGCGATCCGCGCCGCGCGGCTGCTGGATGTGCGTTCCGGGCGCTACGTCGACCGCCCGGTTCTGGTCGTCACCGGAGACAGGATCGAAAGCGTGGGCACTGCGGTACCCGCGGGCATTCCGGTTCTAGATCTGGGGGAGCGAACACTCCTGCCCGGCCTCATCGACGCACACACCCACGTCCTGCTCCAGGGGGACGCCACGGCCGCGGAATACAACGTCCAGATCCTGCAGGAATACCCCGCCCACCGCGTCGCGCGGGCGGTGCGCGCGTTGAAGATCGCGCTCGAGCACGGGTTCACGACGATCCGCGATCTGGAAACGGAAGGTGCCGGCTACGACGACGTCGCGCTGCGGGATGCGGTCAACGAAGGGGTCATCCCCGGGCCCCGGATGAAAGTGGTCGGGCCCGCGCTCTCGACGACCGGCAGCTACCCTCTCACGCATTTCCGCCCGGACTGGAAATTTCCGACCGGTGTCCAGATCTGCGACGGCGCCGACGGCTGCCGCAAGGCAGTGCGGGAGCAACTCTCATACGGGACCGACTGGGTCAAGATCTACGCGAACACGGGCGGCCTGGCGTTGACTCCGGACGGATGGGTGGATTCTCCGCCGAACTGGACGAAGGAAGAGATCGAGGCCGTCGTTTCCGAAGCGCATGCGCACCGCGTCAAGGTCGCGGCGCACGCGCGCTCGGATACGGGGGTGCGCCTCGCGGTGGCTGCGGGCGTCGACTCCATCGAGCACGGCGATTCGATCCGGCCGGAAGTCGCGGCGGAAATGGCGCGCAAGGGAATCGCGCTCTCTCCGACGCTCACGGTCGCGGACTACGTCGCCGGCCCGCGCGCGGCCGAGGGCTGCGCGGTGTGCGCCGCGCTTCCAAAGATTCACCGGAAGTCCGTAGAGAACTGCCGACGGGCCGGCGTGAAGATCGTCTTCGGGACGGACGCCGGCGGCTTTCCCTGGACAGAAATTCCGCAGGCCCGCGAGTTCGAGCTCGAGGTCGCGATCGGGATGACGCCGCTCGAAGCTATTCGCAGCGCCACCACCCTGGCCGCGGATCTCCTCGGGATGTCGGGACAGATCGGCGTGATCGAAAAGGGAGCCTTCGCCGACCTGATCGCGGTGACCGGCGATCCGCTGAAAGACGTGTCGGTGCTGTCCCGCGTCGAGTTCGTGATGAAGGGCGGTGAAGTCGCTCGGACGCCGCCGTCGAGGTAGCGCGGCCAATGCTGCGCGTCGGGCTTACGGGAGGAATCGCCTCCGGGAAATCGACTGTCGCGTGCCTCCTCGCGGAACGCGGGGCGGTCGTCTTCGACGCGGACGCGATCGTGAGAGATCTGTATGCCGCCGGCGGCGAGGGCGCCCGGGCCGCGAAAGAGCTGTTCGGCGACGCCGTCCTCGATCCGCGAGGGGAGGTCGACCGCGCCCGGATCGCCGAGCGCGTCTTTACGGACCCGACCGCCCGGCATGCTCTCGAGGAGCGGCTCCATCCTCTGGTCGGGCGCGAGATCGCGCGCCGCTTCGCGGAGGCGGAGGCCGCCGGCGCGCCCGTCGCGGTCGCCGAGGCCTCTCAGCTTCTCGAAGCCGGAACCGAATCGCGCTATGACCGGGTTCTCCTCGTCATGGCGCCCGAGGCCGAGCGCCTCCGGCGATGGGAAGAGAAGGGCGGCGACTCCGACGACGCACGCAGGCGCATGGCCTCGCAGATCTCGCCGTCTCTGGCCTACGACCGCGCTTCCGACGTCATCGTGAACGACGGCACCCGGGACGTGCTGGCGTCCCGGGTGGACGCGGTCTACCGGGACTGGACGAAAAAATAGCGAACTACGTCGGAAACCCCGGGCGCGACTTTCTTTTCTCCTCCCGCGGAGATAAAAGCATTTTCGGGACCGCTCCTCCGTTCCGCCACCCGGTCGGCGGCCCTGAGCGACCTGGTCGAGGAGGCGCCGTGAAGAAGGAGACGGACGGAGTTTCAGAGGAGGTCTTTCCGGGAAAGACGGCGGCATCCCTTTCTCCGGAGTCCGAGCGGCTCCATCCGGAGGGCTGGGACCGCAGAACGTTTCTGGGCGTCTCGCTCGGCGGGCTGCACGGTCCGGGATGGGCCGCCGCCGGCGCACGGGCTCTCCCCGCCTCTGTCGCAGCCCGGCCGGTCTCCGCGAGCGGGGCCGCAGCCAGATCCTGGGCGGGGTCACGATGGGGATCGGGATGGCGCTGATGGAAGAGACGGTGTACGACCCGAGGACGGGCCGCCCCGTCAACGCGAACCTCGCCGACTACCCCGTTCCCGTCAACGCGGACATCGGGACGATCGACGTCCATTTCATCGACGTCCATTTCATCGACGTCCATTTCATCGACGTCCATTTCATCGACGAGCCCGATCCTGTCATCAACACGCTCGGCTGCCGGGGTGTCGGCGAGATTGGGATCACGGGGGCCGCCGCCGCGGTCGCCAATGCCGTGTACCACGCCACGGGTAAGCGGATTCGGGATCTGCCCATCACCCCGGACAAGCTCCTGTGAGCGACTGGGTCCCGCTCGCCCGGGCCCTCCGCGCCGCGTGCGACCGCAACGAGCGGGTCGCGCTCGCGACTCTGGTCGCAACGGAGGGCTCCGCGTATCGCCGCGCCGGGGCGTGGATGCTCGTCTCCGAGAACGGCGTGCGGCACGGCCTTCTCTCCGGAGGATGCCTCGAGGCCGACGTCGCGGAGAGAGCCGGCGCGGCGATGGCGAGGGGCGCGTCCGAACTCGCCACCTATGCGACAGGAGACTCGGACGACCTCGTCTGGGGCCTTCGGATGGGATGCCCAGGCGTCGTGCGAATTCTGATCGAACCGCTCGCGGGCGGCGACCTGGCGCAAGCCGCGGCGTTCTTCGAGCGCGTCCGCGACGTGCCCGAAAACGCGACTCTCGCGACCGCCCTGCCGCCCGCGCGCGGGCGTCTGCTGGTGACCTCCTCGGACGCGCTCGCCTCCTCGCCGGGCGTGGGTCTCCCCCCGGGTGCCGCGGAGGAGGGACGCAAACGGTCCTCGGGGCTTACCGCAACCTCCGGGGTCGAGACGATCGACGGCGTCGAACTGGCGTTCGCCCCCGTTTCTCCCCGAATCCGGCTGCTGATCTGCGGGGCCGGTGACGACGCCCTGCCGGTGTCCGCGCTCGCGGCGGAGCTCGGCTGGGACGTCCTCGTAGCGGACCATCGGCCGGCGGCCGCCCGGCCGGAGCGTTTTCCGGGCGCGCGGGCGGTTCTCGTTTCGCGCGCTGAGGAGATCCTGACGCACGTCTCCGGCGACAGCGCACGGCCCGGCGACAACGCGCGGACGGCCGCCGTCGTCATGACGCACAACGTGGACCGCGACGTCGAGTGGGCGGCGGCCCTGCTTCCGCTCGATCTCGCGTACCTCGGCTTCCTCGGCCCGAAGCGCCGGGGCGATCAGGTGCTCGAGACCGCGAGGCCGCTGGCGGCTGCGGTGCGCGCGCGCCACATCCTGTCCCCCGCCGGTCTGGACATCGGGTCGGAGACTCCGCGGGAGATCGCGTTGTCGATCGTCGCCGAGATCTCGGCCGCACTGTCGGGGCGCGGCGGCGGACCGCTCGCGGAGCGGCGGGCGCCGATCCACGAGCCCGTTTCCGAGGTCGCAGGTCCGGCTCGCCCGCCGCGCCTTTGACGGACGCGCCGCGGGTTGCCGCGTTGATCCTGGCGGCCGGAGGGTCATCGCGGATGGGCCGCTCGAAACAGGCGCTTCCGTGGCGAGGGGTGCCTCTCGCCCGGCGCCTGGCGATAGAAGCCATCGCCTCTTCCCTCTCGAACGTGTACGCCGTCGTCGGATGCGACGCCGCCGCGACCCGGCTCCTGTTCGAAGGACTCGACCTCGAGATCGTGGAGAACCCCCGCTGGGAAGAGGGGCTCGGGAGCTCGCTGGCGGCAGGCGCGCGGCATCTCGCCGCGCTCCCCGATCCGCCGGACGCCGCCGTCATCCTGCTCGCCGACCAGGCGCTGGTGACCAGCACTTCCATCGACGCGCTGATCGACGCGCATTGCGCGACAGGGCTGCCGCTCGTCGCGTGCCGCCACGGCGAGGAGCTCGGCGCGCCCGCGCTGTTCGCTTCTTCCTTCTTCGCACGGCTGGAGGCGCTCCGCGGCGACGAAGGAGCCCGAACCCTCTTGCGCGAAAACGCCGATCGCGTCACGGCTGTCGATCTCCCCGAGGCGCTGTTCGACGTTGACACGCCCGCCGATTTCGAACGCTTGCCCTGATCGGGCCGCCGCGTTCTAGTTTCGAGCAGTCGGAGCGAAGGCGTCGGCGCCGGCGAGCCTCGGAGGCAAAGAAATCGGCGGCTGCCGCCGGAGGATCATCCCGGGGCGGTCGCACGTCGGCCGGCCTTCCTCGCGCACGATGCGGCCGTTGACGAGCACGAGGTCGAAACCGCGCGAGAGGTGGTGAGGGTCCTCGAAGCGCGACAGGTCCTCGACGGTCTCCGGATCGAAGAGAACGAGGTCGGCCCGAAATCCCTCTTTGACGAGCCCTCGGTCGGCGAAGCGGAAGCGGGCGGCGGGAAGCGACGTCATTTTTCGCACTGCCTCTTCGAGCGTCACGAGACCTCGTTCCCGGACGAACCTCGCCAGCACGCGAGCGCACGTCCCGTAACTTCTCGGATGCGGAGCGCCCGCTCCGGCGGCCGCGACTCCCCCGTCGCGCGCGACCATTGTGAGCGGGTGCTGGAAGATCCTCTCGACGTCGTCCTCGTCCATGGTGTGGTACACCATCTGAGTCCCGCAGACGCTCCCCCGGCCGGACGCGGCGCCCATCCGGCAGAGATCGAGGACCGTCTCGATCTCGCTTTCGAGGACATCCGGACGCCCCATTCCGCGGTTGATCGCGCGGAGGTCCTTTCCCTCGATCTCGGGGCGCCACGGCGCGGATGCCACGACCCCGTAATCGAGGTGCTCGCGCCCGAGCTCGTCCCCCAGCCGATGCCGCATCTCACTCCCGATCGCCGCGCGTTCGGCGGGATTGGCGAGCCGGGGCACGAGCGCATGTCTCACCGAGCCTTCCGCCTGGAGCACCCGGTCCGGCAGGAGCACTTCGAGCCCGCTGGACGAAGCCGTGTACGGATATTCGTCGACCGTCACGTCCAGGCCCTCCCGGCGGGCCGCTTCGAGGATCGAGAGCATCCGAGGGCTCGAGCCCCACAACTTCTTCGCCGTCACCTTGTAGTGCGAGATCTGGAGCGGAATCGCGGCCGCGCGCGCGGTTTCGAGCGCCTCGTCAATCGCGGCGAACAGCCCGTCGTTCTCGGAACGCATGTGCGTCGCGTAGATCCCCCCGAAGCGGGCCGCGACCCGCGCGAGGCCCGCGACTTCCTCCGGTCGCGCGAAGGTGCCGGGCGAATAGATGAGGCCGGAGGAGAAACCGACCGCGCCGCCTCTCATCGCGCGAGCGACCAGCGCCTCCATGCGCTGCTGCTCGAGCGCGGTCGGCCGTCGGTTGGCGTATCCCAGAACCTCGCTGCGAACCGCGTTGTGCCCGACGAAGCTCGCGAGGTTGATTGCGATTCCGTCACGTTCGAGCCCGGCAAACCAGGCGTCGAGGTCGAGCTCGGACCCGCCGCAGTTGCCCGTCACGATCGTGGTGACGCCATCGGCCACGAGATTTTCCGCGTCGGGGCGCGCCGGAAGGTTCCCCTCGACGTGCATGTGGACGTCGATGAATCCGGGCGCCAGCACCCGGTCCTCCGCGTCGATCGTGCGCGCGGCCGCGGCGCCGCCGAGGAGCCCGACCGCGGCGATGCGGCCGTCGCGGATTCCCACGTCGGCGCGGAACCAGGCGCCGCCGCTTCCGTCGACGACGCGTGCGTGGCGGATCACGATGTCGAACGGGTCGGGAATTGAGGTCGCGGCAAGGAGCGCCGCCAGGCCCGCCGCGGTGACGCACGCGCCAACGAGAAACCTGCGCGCCTTCGCACGATGTTCGGCCGTGACGGAGAGCGAGGACGTGCGGACCATGGAATCGAGTCTACGAGAGAAGGAGTCTGAACGCTCCCCCTCCCCTCCACGTCCCGTTCGCAGTTCGCCCTTTGGCCTTGGGCATTTACCTTCGTCTTCTACCCGCCTTTCTCGATCATTCGCTCCCACCCTCCCACTCTGCTACCCTCCCCGCCGCCATGCGACTCGCCGCGACGACCTCCCCGCTCTGGCTCGACGCCGTCCTGCGCGATTTCGACGCGTTCCTTCTCGACCACGCGGCCTGCGAGCGGAAGGCGTCCGGGACCGCAATGGCGTTTCTGTCGCACTATCCCGACCGCGCGGACCTCGTGGCCGCATGCTCCGAGCTCGCGGTCGAGGAGCTCGACCACTTCCGCCAGGTCGTCGGGTGGGTGCTCCGGCGCGGATTGAAGCTGCCGCCCGACCGCCGCGACGCCTACGTCCGGCGGCTCACGCGGGAATGCCGCCCCGGTGCGGGCCCTTACTTTCTGGATCGCCTGCTCGTCGCGTCGATCGTCGAAGCGCGCGGATGCGAGCGACTCGCGCTCGTCGCCTCGGCGCATCCGGAGCCCGCCCTCCGGGACTTCTACCGGGAGCTCGCCAGGTCCGAGGCGCGGCACCAGGACATGTACGCGGACCTCGCGCTCCGGTATTTCCCGGCTGCGGAAGTCGACGCTCGTCTCGCGGAGCTCGTCGCGCTCGAGGCTCGGCTCGTCGCGGAGCTTCCCGCGGCCCCCGCCCTCTTTTCGGCGGGCGTTCCCGAAGAGGCGGCCGCGTCGTGAAGACCCGTGGCCAGAGGGACCGGGCGTCCGCGCAATATCTGTCACGGCACGCGGAGCCGGAGGCGGCGCTCGCAGCCGGCCTCTCGGGAAGGTTCGGGCACGCTCTCGTCGTCCCCGCGTACGGCGAGCGCGAGAGCCTCTTCCCTCTCTTAGGCTCGGTGCCCGCGGGCCCGGCGGGCGAGGTCCTGATCGTAGTCGTACTCAATGCCCGCGAGGACTCGCCTCGCCTGATCCACGAGGCGAACGCCGCCGTGCGCGAGCGCCTCGCGCGCGAGCTTCCCGAGGGCGAAGATCTCTCTGCCTCACCGCCGATCCGCGCCCACAGGCTTCCGGCGGGCGCTCTCCTCGTCGTGGACCGGGCAGTTCCCGGCCATTACCTGCCGGATGGCCAGGGGGTTGGTCTCGCGCGCAAGATCGGAAACGACGTCGTGCTCGCGCTGCAGGCGCGAAAGACGGTCACCTCGTCCTGGATCCACAACACCGACGCGGACGTTCTGCTCCCTGCCGACTACTTCGACCAGACCGAGTCCCGCGACCCCGCCGGCGTCGGGTGCGCGATCTACTTTTACGACCACCGCTTCGAGGAAGACCCGGCGCTCGCGGAAGCGGCGCGCCTCTACGAAATCTCGCTGCGGTATTACGTGCTCGGGCTCGCCTGGGCGAAATCTCCCTACGCGTACCAGAGCATGGGCAGCTGCCTCGCGATTCCGGCGCCCGCCTACACGGCAGTCCGGGGATTTCCCCGGAAAAACGCGGCGGAGGATTTCTACGTTCTGGACAAGCTGGCGAAGGTCGGACCGATCCTGCGGCTCACGGGCTCGCCTCTGATCCTGGAAGGCCGGCCGTCCGACCGCGTCCCGTTCGGCACCGGACGGGCGCTGCGCGACCTCGTCGCAAAAAAGAAGGGCCTCGAGGGATTCCGCCTTCTGCACCCGCTCGTCTTCGGGCACCTCGCCGCCTGGCTGCGCGTGCTCTCCGGCGTGGCCGCGTCGGGCGGCGATCTCGCCGCCGGTTTCCGGGAGCTGCCCGAGACGAGCCATTTCTTCCGCGCGGATCTTCTGGAACAGATCCTCGGAAAGATGGGCGCGTTCGAGGCGGTGCGAAAGGCCGCCCTGGAAGCGCGCGAGCCGGCGGCGCTCCTGCGCAGGCTTCACACATGGTTCGACGCGTTTCGAACGCTGAAGCTCGTGCACGCGCTGCGAGACGGGGGATTTCCCTCGCTCCCCTGGCGCCAGGCCCTCGCCGAGGCGCCGTTCACCCACCTGGTCGCCGAGACCGACGACGAAGACACCGAAGATCTGCGGATCCGCCTGGCGGCCGAGGAGCGAGCACTTCCGGAGACAGCAGCCGGGGTGCAGGCCGCTGTCGTGGAACCGGGCGTGAGGGGTTAGGGGTTAGGGGTTAGGGGTTATAGGACGGATAGGCCCTTTCTTCTTCTCTGCGGCTGTTCCGCGTCCCAGCGCCTCACCCCTCACGGCCTCGCCGCGTTTGCTTTCCCTTCGATTTGCGCCTAACTTACGCCTCATGGAAACAGAAGCGAAGATCCGGCTGCTGATGACTCAGGCGCTTCCCGACCAGGAAGGCAACGGCTCTCTCCGGGAGCTCGCATCGGGCGAGAGGTCCCGGCAGGCCCTCGATCCGATCAACATCCGGGGGCTCGCGGACCGAGGATTCGGGAAGTCCTCCCTCTTCCGGATCCTGCTCTCGAACGCGTGCGCCTTCGAGTGCGGTTACTGCCCGATGCGTGCGAGCCGGGACCTCCCGCGCCATGCGCTGGCGCCATCGGCACTCGCGGAAGTCTTCATGACGGCGCACCGGCGCGGCTGGGTCAGCGGCCTCTTCGTCACGACGGGGATTCCGAAGACCCCGCGGTGGGCCATGGACAGGCTCCTCGAGCTGGTCGAGACCGTGCGTTTCCGCCACCGGTACGCGGGATATCTCCACGCGAAGGCGGTTGCGGGGGCCGACCAGGCGCAGGTCGAGAGGCTCGCCCTTCTCTGCGACCGTGTGTCCTTCAACCTCGAGTCGGCCTGCCAGGCAACGCTCGAACGAGTCGCTCCAGAGAAAAGCGTGGACCAGGGAGTCGCGATTCTCCGCGTCGTACGAGCCACCGCGCGTTCCGCGGGAATGCGCCGTCTCCGGGGAGATCCCCGTCCGCCGGGCCCCGCCGTGCGCGCGGGCGCGACTACTCAGTTCGTCGTCGGCCTCGGTTCGGAGACGGACCGCGACCTGCTGACGGCGACGCACGCTCTCTGGACCGAGCGCACGATCCACCATCCGCATTTCGCTGCGTTCCGACCGATCGAGGACACGCCGCTGGAGAACGCGCCCGAGACCCCGGTGCTCCGGGAACAACGCCTCTACCAGGCCGACTTTCTCCTCCGGCAATACGGCTTCGCGCCGGGCGAGCTCGTCTACGCGGTCAGCGGAAATCTTCCACTCGCGCGCGACCCGAAGCTCACATGGGCTCTCGCCCACCCGGAGCGTTTCCCGGTCGAGATCGGCACGGCCGACCGGGAGACCCTGTTGCGGGTGCCGGGGCTCGGACCAAAGACGGTCGAAAGACTGCTCAATCTCCGCGGAACTCTCGCGAGAATCGAGCTACCGGATCTGGCAAGACTCGGGGGCTACGCCCGCCGCGCGGCAGGATTTCTGTCGCACCGGGGGCGACGCCTCGGCCTCCCGGCATTTCAGGACGAGCTCTTCCCGCAGGAAGCCTTCCCGTCGCCGTCGCGCCGATATTCGTTTTCCCCGGGGACGTTCCGGTAGGACTTTCGCGTCGGAACTCGCCCGACAAATCAACGGGCACGGCTAAATGTTCCTGCGCCCCTCACCCCCACCCTCTCCCC